>NZ_JBSKBP010000017.1:0-122781 GCF_053714275.1 Mesorhizobium sp. Arg314
CTCCCAGCATGAATGTTGAATCAGAACTGCGATGATTTGGGAATCCTACGACTCATATAAATCTCATCCCGCTCTAAAGCCTGGCAGCAGGGTTTGGTCGGATCTAGCGGCGCGGCCGTGACCGGCTCACGGATGTCAGGCGGCTGTGGCGGGTCCAAGCGGATGCTGTGGTTCATGGCAAAGTATGCGAACGGGGTTTCGCAAGAATTGAACCTAGGCATTCGTTTTCAAGCTATTGTGCCGAGACAGATGACTTTGGAGATCGGAACCGGATATGCAGCCGCAGGTGCCTATGCGAGTTCAATGGGTATCACGCCTGAGCAGTTCGTTGCTCGATTTGGAGCGCCTATGCCGCCACGTGAATTCGGCGATCGGGTCATTTCCGTGTCGGCGGACCCGAAGTACGCCGAAGGCATCGTGTTCGGCCTCAACGGCGATGCCGGTGTAACGATTATGGAGCGGGTGGCAGCTTGACCAAAGGCGAGCAGCCTCCGAACGCGAACCGACGGGCTGAGCTTCTCGACCTGGCGGGAGAGTTACGGCCTGAGCTTCATCGCTATTGTTCGCGTCTCATGGGGTCGGTGATCGAGGGCGAGGACGTTGTGCAGGACACACTCGCCAAGGCGCTAGTCGCTCTCGATGGGCTGGTCGAACCTCCCCTCCTTCGCGCCTGGCTGAAATCACGACATCGGTGCCTGCGGGTCGCCGGGCGGCAGCGGCCGCCATACCGCGACGCATCCTGCCTTCGCGGCCGAGGAGAGAAGGAACAAGGTATGCTGGAATTAGGCCGCTTCGCGTTAAGCGCGGCAACGAAGTGCGAAATGCGGCGAGGCTGAGCGGGGGGAAAGGCGGTAGCGCTCTCCCGCTACCAGTCCTCTCTAGGGCATCCAAAAAACCTAATAAAATCAACGACCTTCCATTGGCTCGTGCCCATAAGTCCCAATTCATCCCAGGATGTGGACTCATTTGTGGGTACGAGTCCTTCCGCGCGAGTCCACACTCTTGGATCGTGCTAGCGCAGAGCCCAATAGAGGCGCTTCATTGCCAAATTTGAGTGGGAACACACACGGAGAGATTAGCCGCCCAGCGATTGCAAAAGACGTCAGTTTACCGTAGCTATTGCACTCATTATGGTGCCAGTGACCGCAGATTGCGGTGATGGCGCCCTACCTTCGAACCAGGCGCGGGTAGGACGGCGTGGCGCATAATCCCTTGGTTTCAATCGTGGTTCTTGCGCACAACGCCGAAGTAACGCTGGCGCGCGCACTCGATTGCCTTCTCGATCAGGAAATAGTGGATTGGGAGGCCATCATCGTCGACGACGCCTCCACGGACCGCACCCCCGCGATCGCCGCCCGTTATGCGGAGCACGATAGCCGTTTTCGGGCGTTGAGGTCTTGTGCGTATAGCGCCGCCGGCGCGCGCAATAGCGGGATTTCGACAGCGCGCGGAAACTGGCTCATGTTTCTTGATGCGGACGATTGGGTGGATGCCAGCTTCCTGGCGAAAATGCTGGCCGCACTGGAAACCGCTCCCGATGCAGTGGCCGCCTATTGCGGTTCCCGGCGCGTGATGCCCGATGGCGAACTCACCCCGTCGAGCATCTCAACGCAGGTTGCGATCCAGCCCTTCGAAACATTCGCCCGCCAGTGTGCCATGCCCACCAACGCACTGCTGGTCGATCGGCAGACGATTGTCGAATTGGGCGGTTTCGACGTGTCGCTGCGCACCTGCGAGGACTGGGATATCTGGCAGCGCGTTGCGCGTCTGGGCGAACGTTGGGTGATGGTCGACGAGCCGCTCGCTTTCTACCGGGTCGGCCCGAACGCACTCTCCCGCAATTCGACGCAGATGCTGGTCGACGGGGAAATCGTGATCGCCCGCGGCTTTTCTCCTGATCTCAGGGTCAAACACCCGGCACCAGCTCACGCCAACGGAGCGATCGAGGCAAGCGGCCGCACCGCTTCCGAAGCACTCGCGTGGTTCGCGTTGTGGAACGCCGCGTCTGATTGCGGCAGCGGCTCGCGCTCGATCAACCCGCAGGCCCTGCGCGAGCTCCCGGCAGGACGTAAGTGGGCGCGTGAGATCGCCAAGGTGGTCCTCGATGGCCTTATGGTAGGAAGCCTATCGGTGCCGGCGCAATTGGCTGCCAGGTGGGACAGGTTCGGCGGCTCGCTCACCGAGTTGATCATCGAACTCGGCAAGGTCTGGGGCGATCCCGTAGCCGGTCGCCGCGTCCAGTATCACCTCGAGCAAATGATTCTTGACGTCGACGACCTTGCCGCGCCGCGCAGCCTGGCGCGGACACTCGGAATTCGCGTCGACGCTCGAAAGCCAACCCCGACCGAATTGCCGGACGGAATCGATCAGATTTATGCCTGCCTGATGATGGATGGCCAGATCGAGGCTCGCGTGCAGTTCGGCGCGCTCGGGACAGTGACAAGGCGTCATTGGATTGAATTGATCCTGAATTCCGTGCCCCCTGAGCGACGTGCAAACAGTCTCCCTGGCGATAAGCGCGCGGGCCGCCGGCCTGATCGGGACAGCCACTTCGGCAAACTCGCGCAATTGGCCGCGCAAGCGCGGCGGCTCGCTCGCTCGAGCGCCGAAGCTTCAGGGCCTCTTGCAGCGCCGCGCCGTGCAAAGGCCGCGGATGGGCAAGACAATGATCGCACGTCGTTCTGGAATCGCCATTTCGCGATCGAGGATCCGTGGAACTACGGCTCGGCCTATGAGCAGGAAAAATATCAGCGGCAGCTCGAGATTCTGCCTGCCGCCCCTATCGGACGGGCGCTTGAGCTGGCCTGCGCAGAGGGCCATTTCACGCGGCGACTGGCGCCGCGAGTGGACCATTTGACCGCAACCGACATCTCCGCCGTAGCCGTCGGGCGAGCGCGCGTGCGATGCGGCGATCAGCCGAATATCGAGTTCGGCGTGCTGGATTTCGTCGCGGACACGCTGCCGGGTGAGATGGACCTGATCGTTTGTTCGGAAGTGCTCTATTACCTGGATGATGCCGCCGAGTTGCGGCGCATCGCCAAGAAATTCGCTGACGCCTTGGCGCCTGGCGGCAGTTTCATCAGCGCACACGCATTCGTGTTGCGGGATAATGTTGAGAAGACGGGCTTCGACTGGAATACATTCGGTGCACAAGTGATCTCGGAGACACTGGCGGCGACCGAAGGTCTGGTTTTGGAGCAATCGATCCAGACCGAGCTTTACCGCATAGACCGCTTCCGCCGCGTATCCCCTGACGACGTGACGACGCAACCGACGATTGATCATGTGCCAATCCGCGCGCGCCTCGAATTCGGGGTAGCGCGAAATGTCGTCTGGGGCGGGGCGCGGGCCTTGCGCCGCGACGTCAGACGTAGCGAGCGGCGGCAACGTATCCCTATCCTCATGTATCACAGCGTCGCCGATGATGGTCCGGCCGCGCTCGCCCGTTTTCGGTGCACGCCGGCCGCGTTCGGCAGCCAGATGGCATGGCTGCGCGCCAATGGCTTTCACGCGATCACGTCCGAGCAACTGGAAACTTTCATCGCCAACCGCCAACCGTTCGTTGGCCGGCCAGTGCTCATCACCTTCGACGACGGCTTCCAGAACTTTGCCGACCATGCCTGGCCGGACTTGCGCAGCAACGACCTGACCGCGGAAGTGTTTCTGGTGACGGATCTGGTTGGTGACAGTGCACGGTGGGACGCCGCCATCGGTCCGCCGACGCCACTTATGGACGCCGGGACCGTGCGACGCCTCGCGGGCGAAGGTGCATTCTTCGGAAGCCATCTGGCGACGCATCGCGCGATCGATGGTCTGTCGAGTTCCGACCTGGCCGCCGAGCTCCTGCGCTCTCGTATGTTCATCGAACGGTGGACCGGTCGGCCAACCACTGCGTTCGCGGCACCCTTCTCTGTCACCGACCGACGGCTGGGCCGGCTGGCCAAGGAGTGCGGCTACCGGATCGGCTTCGGCGGCAGACACGGGCCGGCGGACCTCGATTGCGATCCCATCGACCTTCCGCGCATTGAGATTCGTGGGGATCGCTCGCTCGATGACTTTGTTGCCATTGTCGAGGCCGTGCTCGAATGAACCGTGACCCTGTCAGGGTCATTATTCCGCTGACAATGCGCAAGATGCGATCGACGAGACGCTCCGCAGCCGCTCGCAGTGCTATGGGCGCTCGAGATTATTGTTGTTGCTGACGCGACCAGACTGCAGCGATCGCCCGATGTCACGCGGACGCTGGCACGCGCGAGCAGGCAACGCGAAATTCCGCTGATGACTGACCCAGGCCGACATTCAGACGTCTACACCAGTGTGGCGCGGGCCGCCCTAAGTCTCGAGACAGACGACGGATTTCCATCCATTCGCATCCGGCAGGATTTTTTGGTAGGCTGCCGTAAGGCAAATTGGGGTTTCGGCGTGGTAATGGTGGTCGACGATCGTCTCCTCGAAGGCAAGATGACGGAGATCGAGCAAGCGCGAGCCTGGAGCCCGCGCGTCATTTCAAAATTCGAGACACTTATCAGGAGCAGCGACGAACATTCGCTCTATCGTGTCAATCCGTTGGCCTTCGCCCGCGACCGCGCAATCGCCGAGCCTGAAGCAATCGACCTCTTCCTCCACGCGGCCCGTTGCGGCCTGTTCGATATGAGCTGGGACGTGCTCTGTCCGCAATCCGGGATGGTGCTCGACAGTTTCGGCGCCCTGCGCACGCTGCAGACGCATTACGCCTGCGGCCTCTGCGACGTATCGGGCGATACCAACCTCGACGACTTTATCGAGGTCTCCTTCTCTGTATCGCCCCATCTGCGGCGCCTTCCGTTCCACGAGCCCCAGACGCTCTCTGTCGAGGATTTTCACTGGAAGCTACATTTCAGCAATGCCGGGCGGCTACCCGGGCAGGACGTACGCTTTTTGGACGTTCTGCGAGGCTTCGTGCGGGGCATGACGTTCCTGCCGCCAGGCACCACGACAATGCTGTGCGCAGACCTCGATCCCGGCTCCCTGTCGGGCGTCAACGTGCGGACACAGGCGGCATTCGCTGTACCTGTTTCAGGGGATCCGGTATTGGCGCCGACACTTCTTAAGATCAACTATGACGGCAAGCGTTTCTTGCCGGCGTTGCCGGCCGTGCCGCCCGGTCCGGTTGTCATTGAGGTTGCGAATACCGGACCCGGTCGTGGCGCGTTGCTTCTCATCAACTGGCCGCCTGAGCTTGTCGCGTTGACGACCAAACCGACGCTCGATTTCGATCCATATGTTTCCGGCGGGGCGCTACTTGCGCGGCAAACCTTCCGCCAGCTCTTCCGTTCCGAGCGTGTCGACGAAAAGGAGGGGCTCGGCATCCGGCAGATCACCTTCCTGTTCACGGACCTCAAGGGTTCCACCGCCATGTACGAGCGTCTTGGCGACCTCAATGCCTATGCCCTGGTCCGCGAGCATTTCGCTCTTCTCAATGCGGCGGTCCACCAGCATTCCGGCGCTGTCGTAAAGACGATCGGAGATGCAGTGATGGCAGTATTCTCGCGACCGTCGGATGCAATTTCGGCCGCCCTCCATATTTTTGAAGAAATCGATCGCTTCAACGGCGATAGTGTCAGGCCAGGGATTGTCCTCAAGATGGGTGCGCACTGCGGTCCATCGATTGCCGTCACACTCAACGACAACCTCGACTACTTCGGCCAGACTGTGAATGTCGCTGCACGCGTGCAGTCACTGGCGGAAGCCGGACAGGTCTGCATCTCCGAGGCGCTCTATTCCGCGCCCGGTGTGAGTGACCTGCTTGCCGGCCGAGACGTCGTCGCGTTTGATGCGCCACTTCGAGGTGTAGAGGGCGATGCAACGGTCTATCGCATTATGCGGGGATAGATGCGATTGCGTGCCGCAAACTTATCAGCGGTTGCCTCGGCCCAAGTAAAAACAAATACTTACAGCGGGTCCATCTACAAAAAAGCTGAATTGCTCTGGCGTTCCCAGCCAAGCCCCCAACGGCACGCGTACTGCAGTTTCACCACTGCCGTCGACATATTCCGCACGCCAGCCCGTCGGTGCTGATCTCAAGGTGTTTTGCGCGCCCTGATGCGGACGGGCATGAGCAAGCGGCAATATGGCAAGGCGTGAGGGTTCGTCTCGTCGACTAATAATAGAGCGAGTTCTGCGGACATAGCTGCATCGTCGGAACATACTCCCGCAAAGGTGTCTATTGGGCGACTTGGGACACGGCTGACATCAGTTCCTGCGGGTTTGGCGCCAAAAACATGTATCGCCCACCCTCTGGAACCTCCGTGAAGCTCCAGCGGACGACCCCCTGCCGGTCGAGCAGGAACTGACCGATCAGTTGTCCGTGTCCGGTTGCCATCATCTGCTGGTCGGCTTCGGTCACGTCGTAATGGTCCCTCTTGTCGAGGAATTCGCTGGCCGCAAAAGGGTCCATTGGACCGGGCAACTCGCCCGGTACGTCGACCCGCATATCCTTTGCCACTGCCATCGAGACCTTATACGGCCAGTTTGTCTCGTTTTCGGTGAATTCGAGATTGGGCAGACCAAAAGCACGATGCGAAGCGCGTTCAGGATCGGAGGCGGCAAGCAGATTCGGCATCGGGTGGTAGCGGAAGTAGAGACGCGCCCGCTCGATCGGCGTGTTGACCACCGTCAGGCTCCCCACGCCTTTTTCGCGCAGCTCCGGATCAAGCCGCGCCTGGGCAGCGATATGGCGCCGGCAAAACGCACAATGAAGACCTCGAAAAAGGCCGACCAGCACAGGTTTTTGTCCGCGAAAGTCGTCAAGCGCGATCTTGCCTTCCTGGGTAATGGCGTCGAGCACCACGTTCGGCGCACGGTCGCCCGGTTGAAGCGGTACCAAGTCAATACGCGTGGACATTTCCAACCTCCCACCCCGGCTAGTCGAGAAAAGGCAGCACCACAAGCGTTTCCGGGTCGAGCCCGTGCTGGGCGCAAATACCCTGCGCCAAGGAAAAGTAGCGTTCGGCCTCTGCCAGATTGTCGAGGTCGAGATTAAGCGTTGCAAGACCATCATAGCACGGAAACAGCAGTTGGGGTTCGCCCGTTTCGCGGGCTACGTCCAGTGCTTCGTTGAACAAACCAACCGCCAGTTCCGGATGGCCGTTGCACTGGTGGATCTGCCCAAGCACGATCAACGGCACCGGCAGGTGCTCGCGCTGGTCGAGTGCCCGGTCGATCTCGATGGCCTTTTCGGCAGCAGGCACGCCCTCGGTTGGACAGCGATCCGTGAAAGTACAACAAGCGACAGCCAGATTGGCGAGGAGGCGCGCCTGGAAGCCCAAATCACCAATATGGCGCGCCACCTCAAGACCGCGCCGACAGACCTCCATCGCCTTTGCCGGATCGATGGTCGTGTAAAGCACGCCGAGATTGGTGTAGCCGCGGCAGGCCGCGCCCAGTAGGCCGGCGGCTTCGGCCAATTCAATGCTGCGCTCAACCAGACGCACGGCTTCACGGTTTCGCCCAAGGCGAGCCAACGCAACGGCCTTCGTATTGAGTGCCTCGGCGGTCACAAGAGTGGCATCACACCCTACCTCTGAGACATGCTCCGTTGTCAGAGTGCCTACGCAATCCAGCGCCGCATCTGCCCATTTTGTCGCGAGAGCGTGATCTCCGCTACGGAACGCCTGTCGGCCCCGTTCTTGCCAGAGATGCGCCTGCTCTATCGGGGCATCCGCTCCATCGAGGAGCGCTGCTGCTTCAGCATAGCGGGATTCTGCAGTGTCCCGCTTGCCGACATCCCAGAGCAGCCGACCGATCTTACGCAAAACGCGTGCCGAAGCGACACGATTGCCTGACTCGCGATATGCCTGCAGCACCGTCTCGTAATGGTGGTGCGCAATCTCGCGGCGGCCTGCCGGGCCGCTCAAATCGGCAATGCGCTCTGCAATTGCCAGTTTGAGCGGTGTTTGCCCGATCGTGCCCAACGCAGTCAGTGCTCGCTCGTAGAAACGAAGGGCGTCGTCGTTGGCGTATATCATGCGAGCGCGATCGCCCGCCGCCTGCAGGTAATGCGCGCCCTTCTCCCGCTCGGCGCTCTGCGCGAAATGATGTCCGAGCACGGCCAAATCCTCGAGCCGTTCCGGCTTGTCGCCGCACAGTTGCTCCAAGGCGGCACCGACCCGCCCGTGGATGTCGGTCCGGCGCTGCAGGAGCAGATTCTGGTAGATCACGTCCTGCAGCAATGTTTGCGTAAAGCGGTAGCTTTGCGACGAGACCGAACCTGATCCGGCCACTTCCTCGATGATTTCCGCATCGCAAAGCAGTTCGCAGCCGGCTTCTAGCCGGCCGGGGTCGGCTGTCACGGTTTTCAGAAGTGTGGCATCGAAGCGCGGGCCGATTACCGCGGCTTCCTGGGCCAACCGGCGCACCTCTTGGGGCAGCCGGTCGACGCGAGCAAGCAACATTGCCTGGATCGTGGCGGGAATGCCGGTTGCGACTTCGCCTGCCACAGCCCGCCATCGCTGGCCCTCGCGCATCAGGACACCGCGATCGATAAGGCCGCGAACGATCTCCTCTACAAAAAGGGGGTTGCCGCCCGCGCGCTCGAGAATCTGGTCGACAATCCCTCCTGAGGAATTTACCCAGCTCTCGCCGAAAAGCGCCGCCAGCATGCTGCGTCCTTCGTCGCTGTTGAGCGGCGAAAGCCTGAGCGCAGTGTGACTGACCCGACTTGAGTCGAGCTGGTCGTTGTCCGGCGCCGGACGATGCGTGACCAGCAACATCAATCGCGTGCGTTCCAACCTGTCCATCACGAAACGCAGTGCCTCGAGCGACACGGCGTCGGCCCAGTGCAGGTCTTCGACGACAATCAACAGCGGCGACAACGCAAGCCGCCGTTCGATGATTGAGCGGACTGCGTAGAGAATTTGCCGCCGCAGCTGCTCGGGCTCGACATGTCGCAAGGTGGCATCGGGGTCGCCAAGGCCAAGCACATGGTAGAGCAAAGGCATCAGCCGCTTCGCCTCCTCGCCCTGCAGGCCGAGATCGGCAAGCAAGGCTGCGAGCTTCCCCCGCATTTCGTCCACATTGTCGTTTTGCATCATCCCGGCGGCGCTGCGCACCACCGCGCCCAAGGCGCCAAATGATTGTTCGCCCAGCGGGGAGCACGTGGCCTGCCGCACGGCGACGTTGCGAAAACGATCCTCGTCGCCGACGCGGGCGACGAACTCCTTCACCAGCCGTGATTTCCCGATACCGGCTTCTCCGACGAGGCGGACAAGTTGGGCCGAGCCGCTGCACGCCTGGTCAAGGCTCGCCAGCATTCTATTGAGCTCCGCGCCACGACCTATCATCGGCGCGCTGAGGCCGAGCGCCTCGAGCCCACGCGCTGCACGCGGCGCCGCAAGCGGTGCATCCAGTCGATGGACGAGCACACTGCCAGCCTTGCCGCGAAGCACGACATCGCCCAGCGACTCGTAAGAGAAGGCATGCCGGGTCAGCCTGTGAGTGAGCTCGCCGACCAGCACCTGACCCGGTGCGGCCAACGATTGCAGGCGTTGCGCCGTATTTACTGTATCGCCGGTCACCGAATAGGATTTGGCAGTGCCGATGCCCAATCTGCCAGTGACGACCGGACCAGTGTTTATGCCGATGTGGAGTAACAGAGGCGAGCCGGAGTGGGGGGCGCTTTCGCCGAGCCGGGCCGTCCGGGCGATCATGTCGAGTGCGGCGCGAAGCGCACGTTCCGGATCGTCCTCATGCGCGACCGGCGCACCGAACAAAGCGAGCAGTGCATCGCCGATGAATTTGTCGACAAAACCACCAAAGTTTCGCACCGCCGCCGTCAATTCCTTGAACAGTTCGTTCTGCAGCGCTTGCATCACCTCGGGGTCGAGCTGCTCGCTGAGTGTCGTAAAGCCGCAAAGGTCGGCGAACAGGACCGTTACCGTCCGGCGGTCGGCATCTGAGACCGGATGCGACCCATCGCCTTCGATGTGCGGACCCAGCGGCGGAGTTCGAGAAAGCGGCACAATGGTCCGGCTTGGCGTCGGAGCAGGCCGTTCGACGGCCTTTGCGGGCGCACCGACGCTTGCCCCACATTTCGGACAGAACTCGAAATCGGGTGCGCAGAGGTAGCCGCAACTGGCGCATGGCACGGGCTGGCGCCGGCCACACCTTGGACAGAAGGCGTAACCGGCCTCAACCTCGAAACCACAGCCCGCGCAGTCCATCGAACAAGACCTCACCAGGGGCCGTCACGGCGTGATCTCGCTACGCACTTCACGGCCGGGTATTCACACAAGGATGAACCGATAGTCGTCGACCAGCAAGCGGCAACGCAAATGGACATAGAGCGATCGGCGTGGGTCCGGTGGCAGAGCGCTGCCGATTCGGGCCGCTGCGTGGCCGTCGATTGCGAAAGTTCCCTCTTACCCTCCGTCTTCCTGCTATCCTGGAGATGAGGAGACGACCCATGAGCGAGAATCGTAAGCTAGCGGCAATCCTGGCTGCAGATGTGGTCGGATACAGCCGGCTCGCGAGCGCGGACGAAGATCTTACTTTGGCGAGGTTGCGGGCACTGCGCAGCGACTTGATCGATCCGACCATCGCCGTGCACCACGGGCGGGTGATCAAGCGCACTGGGGATGGAGCGCTGGTTGAGTTCCGCAGTGTGGTGGATGCCGTGCGATGCGCCGTTGAGGTTCAAAATGGCATGGTTGAGCGCAATGCCGGCGTGCCGCAGGACCGCCGCATCGAGTTCAGGATCGGCATCCATCTGGGGGATGTGGTCGAAGAGAGCGACGGCGACCTGATGGGCGACGGCGTCAACATCGCTTCGCGATTGGAGGGCGTCGCGGCCCCCGGCGCCATCTGCCTGTCCGAGGATGCCTATCGCCAGGTCAAGGCGAGACTCGACCTCTCTGTCAGCGATCTCGGCAGCACGCAGCTCAAGAACATCGCCGAGCCGATCCGGGTCTATTCGCTGCAAGTCGGCAGCGCCGGGACCAAAGCGGCCGCGACCTCGGAAACCGCGACGAGCCGGTCGTCAGCGCCGCCGAAGCTGTCGATCGCCGTCCTGCCGTTCGCCAATATGAGCGGTGACGCCGAACAGGACTACTTCGCCGACGGCATCTCTGAAGACATCATCACAGCGCTGTCCAAGCTGTCGCAGCTTTTCGTCATCGCGCGCAATTCGTCGTTCACCTTCAAGGGCCAGAACGTCCATGTGCAGGAGGTGGGCACGAAGCTCGGCGTGCGGCATGTACTTGAGGGCAGCGTACGCAAGTCGGGGAACAGGGTGCGCATCACCGCGCAGCTCATCGATGCAACCTCGGGCGGCCATCTTTGGGCGGAGCGGTTCGATCGCGACCTGACCGACATATTCGCCGTCCAGGACGACGTGACGCAGCAGATCGTCGGTGCGCTGGCGCTCAATCTGACCGAGGGTGAGCGTCAGCGGCTGGCGCCCGAGCACCCGCGCAACACGGAGGCGTATGACTGTTTCCTGCGGGGCCGGGAGTTGTGGCACCGGCTGACGAAGGAGACGAACGTCGCAGCCCGCGACCTCTTGCAACGTGCCATCGAACTGGACCCGAAGTTTGCCTCCGCCCACGCTTTCCTCGCCCTCACGCACGGACTCGATTACCTGAACCGGTGGAGCGCATCGCCGCCGGAATCGATGGCGCAAGCGGAAGAGGCCGCAACGCGAGCGGTAACGCTGGATGACAGCGATCCCTGGGCGCACTGGGCGCTGGCTATAGTCAAGTTGTACACACGACGACACGATGAGGCCATCAACGAGGCCGAGCGCGCGATAGTCCTCAATCCGAACTTCGCCGAAGGGCACGTCATCCTCGGCGAGGCGCTGCACTATTCGGGCAGATCCGAGGAGGCTCTCGAGAGTTTCGCCCGGGCGAAAACCTTGAATCCATATTTTCCCGACGTGCTTCTGCACTTCCAGGCTTCGGCATTGTTCCAACTAGGAAGGTACGAAGAGGCCGTTGACCTCTTGACGCAACGGCTGGCTCGCAACGCTGTCACCGACGTCTCGCGCGCGCTCCTGGCCGCCAGCTACGGCCGCCTGGGCCGTTTCGCCGAAGCCCGCGCGGCATGGCAGGAGGTGCTTCGCGTCAATCCCGACTATTCGCTGGAATACCGTCGCAAAGTCTTGCCCTACAAGAACCCTGCCGATTTCGAACTCATGGTGGACGGGCTCCGCAAGGCCGGTGTCGTGCAATGACAGTTGAGGCCATGTCAGGTCAGGCTTGAATTGCAGCCGATCGCGATGGACCCTCCGCGAATAAGGCCTGAAGTGAGGCTCAGGTCGCCTTGATCTCTGCCTGGCTGATCTTGCGCCATCGGGCGTTTTCGCGAACCAGTTTCAGGTCTTCGGTCGTCTCGGCAAATGTTCGCAATCGGTATTTCCGGAGCAAGTCCGGGAAGAGCGCGCCTTCCGACAGGCCGGCAAGCTGCTCACGGACCGAGACCTTTTCATCGATGACCCGCGTGCCCCAGGCATTTTCCCGAACCTGCAGTTCCGCAGCAAGATCGCGCTCTTCGGGCGCGTTTTCGTCTAGCACAGCCAGCAGGATCGAGTGGAAAAGCGCTACATAGCCAATCTGTCTCAGGCCGCCCACGACCCGCACCCGCGGCAATATGGCGAGAACGAGAAACATCAGGAACAAGTTCGGCAACAGCACGCCGTCCAGCAGTGCTTGCCTGAGATGCAGCCGCTCGAACGGGATGGAAAGACCATGCGGCCTGTCAGGCTCGATCAGGTGCCCGTTCTCGAGGACGAGCTTGCGCACGCGCTCCTCACGGATACCCCAGAAATAGTCCGTGGCATTGGGCAGGAATCTGCCAAACGGACTCGATACGGCCTCTTGCAAGGCACTGTCGAGACGCTGGCGTCTTGCGGGCTCGATGAGCAGCCTGGAAAGAAGGCTGCCGTCATGTTCTAGATGGCGCGCCATGGCAGCAGCGACGAGCCGATCATCAATAAAAACCGGCAGGGCCATGCCGGATCGATCCCAATTGGCGATCAGATCCTCGTTGAGGGCTGTCAGCGCATCGGCGGCGGTTCCAAACACCTTGTCCTGGTTGGCAAGCAGTGTGCCCAGCCAGCGGCTGACATCCGTCTCATCGCCCACCGCTTCGAGCGCCCGCGTGTTGAGCGAGACGGGACCGGCCGCGCAGGCGCTTTTGCGGCACAGTTTGTGGCGCCCCATGCCGAACAGGTTGACCTTGTCGTCGCCGACATCGAGCCATCCCGGCCCCTCGCGGCCAACAGTCTCCATGGTCATCGTCGTTCCCATGAAGCCGAAAAAGGCCGACAGGCCGTTTTCGACCGCGCCGAGCCAGGCAAGCAGGACGGCATCGAAGGTAATCCGGTCCATCAGAAGCAGGCAGTGCAGGCCGGACTGAATCACCGGTCTGCGCTCGAACTCTTCGAGGGCCTTGCCGATTTCCTCAGGCTGCATAATCACACCGAGGCGCTCATGCAGGGCTTCGCGCAGGATCGAGCGGGCGGCGATCGCCGGGCCGGATGCAGGCCTTGCCACCGGGCGCCACAGATGGCGGGCATAATCGGAAACCGATGCGTTCCAGTTCTGCTCGATGTCACGCACGACTTCAGGGCAGAGCAACGACAGCACGGCCAGAATTTCCACCGGAGGCGTAGCTGCTGGATCAAAGACGGCGGTCATTGGTACCGTCTAGCCGCTTGCGCCGCACACGCCAAGGGCGACCAGACTTGCTTGATGCGACCAGCCCAACACATGGATCCTCAACTCGATCAAAACCAGGATCTTAGAACCGCAGCCGGGCCATGCTCAGCAGGTCGTGGTACTGCCCGTCAGTAAAACCGGCCTTCACATGCCGACCTTCAACCTCGAAGCCGTGGCTTGTGTAGAGACGGATCGCCGGTTCGTTGTCGGCATAGACGGTCAATTCGACGCGCTTCAGGGCGCGCCAGTTGTCAGCCACGTCAAGCAGCGCGCCAAGTATGGCAGAGCCGATGCCCTTGCCGACAAAGGCATCGTCAAGGCCGATATTGATCTCGCCGATATGCGAACGACGCGGCGAGCCTTGCACGACCAGGCTGCCATGGCCGACGACCTTGCCGTCCAACTCCGCGACGATCCAGGTGGTTTCCTGGCCGGACTTGGCGATGCGCCGCTCCACCTGCTCCACCATTTCGAAGGGCATCCTGAGCGTGCCCCAGCGAAATCCCGGCATGTTGAAGATGGCGCAAAGCGCCTCCGCATCGCTTGGCCGGACGGATCGGAGCTGCGGCTGGATTTTCTCGGAGGATGGCGAGGTCGTGCTGGTCATGGCGTTCCCGGCGAAGGCAACTAGCCCGGCACGATGCACCGGACGTCACCTGAAAATCCAGCCGTGTCTGCAAGCTATGATGCCGATTGCGAGCGAAAATACCGGGACGCGGCGTAGAGCTTGAAGACGCCGCTGATGCCAATCCAGCCGAAAAGGGCGAGCCAGCTCAATGTCTTGGTCGCCGCCCAGTCGATCCGGTGCACCGCAGCGTCGGTGATGATGAGGCCAAGGATGGCAAGCAGGCCAACCAGAAACTGCGCCAGGCCGAGCACCAGCAGTTCCTCGCGCGGCGCGCTTCTCCAGACGACATATATGCCGCCAGCGCCGGCGAGGAAGATGGCGCTGTAGACCTGGGCGTGGAAGGGATCGACCCGCCATGGCCAGGTGCTGCTGACTATCAGGGGAAACAGCAACATGCAGACGCCATAGAGCCCAAGGATCGCCGTTTCCAACAACATGTAGCCGCGCCAAGCGGGGTTCAGTGGCACGCCTTTTGCTGAAGGACGGGACCTGGCCCGCCATAGGAACAGCCCGGATACCGCAGCCGAAGCAAGATAGACCAGGAACCAGAGCCAGGTCGCTTTGCGCCCGAAGTTGAAATAGCCGAGATTGACGAACGAAGCCGCCGAGACGATGACGGTAAAGATGAAGGCCATCACCAGCACGAGCCTGCCGGGCGACCAACGATTCCAGAACAGCAGCGCCGCCATCACCGCGATTTCGGCGGTGTAGAAGCCGCCGAGGAAGCGGGCACTGAACGGCGTGACGGCCCAAGGCCAACGCGGCTTGACCAACTCAGGCGCGAAAAACAGGCCGGCGCCTACGATCAGGACCGTGATGACCCCCGCGGAGAAAAGGCGCAGGGCCGCGGGAAATGGCGGGTTGTCGGATGTCGGCATGGGAGAGAACCCCGATGATGAACGCCCATGGATCATCATAGTGCCGCTTGCGGCCGGTGAAAATCCGCCGAATGGAAATTGAACTTTTACCAGGTCTATTCGAATGGCCGTACGGCTCGTTTTGACGTAAAATGCAGAACTCGGGCCAAAAGACCGACCCGGTCAACACGCCTCGGGGCGCATTTTCCGGAGCCTGCACGATGAGCGACGCTCAGGATCTCTTCTCGCTTCTGCGGCAATCGACCGATGTCGACCCACAGGCAATCGACGCGATCAAGCGAACCATTGCGGAGGGCGAGGACCGCGAACTTTGCCGCATCAATGCTCCAGCCTTCGCCAGCAAGCATGGCCTCGACGAGGAGCGCGCCATAGGCGCCTTTCTCCATGCCGCGCGTGTCGGCATCTTCGACATTTCCTGGAATGTTCTGTGCCCCGGCTGTGGCGGCGTGCTCGACACCAACGCCACGCTTAAAACGGTGCAGAAGGACGAATACACCTGCACGCTGTGCGCCGAGGGTTATTCACCGACTCTCGACGAGATGGTCGAGGTGACATTCACAGTCAGTCCCCGCATGCGCAGGATCGCCGCCCACAATCCGCACGAGCTGCCGTTGGTGGAGTATTTCCGGCAGATCTACTGGGCGTCCGGCGTCGATCTGCCGGATGAGGACTTCGCGAAAACGATGGAAGAGATCTCGCTGGAGGACATCGAGCTGGCGCCCGCCGAAAAGGCGGTTCTGCCTGTACAGCTTCCATCCGAATTCGTCATCGTCTTCGAGCCGGTCACCCATTCAGTGCAGTTCATCGACGTGAAGGGCGAACCAACAAAGGAGCGCCGAAGCCTCTCTTTGGTCTTCGACCGCGACCATGTCCAGAGCCAGACGCTGGCGATGCAACCCGGCCCGTTGCGCATTTCGCTGGAAAACAGGACAGACACCCGGGTGCTGCCGACGGTCTTCATCGCCGGCCATGGCTTGCATGATTTGCTGCGCAAACGCCGGCCCTTCCTCACCGCCAAGCGCCTGCTCACCAACCAGACGTTCCGCGATCTCTATCGCACGGATACGCTCGACATCAACCAGCGCCTGAAGATCACCAGCCTGACGTTCCTGTTCACCGACCTGCGCGGATCGACCGCGCTTTACGAGCGGGTGGGCGACCTTTCGGCCTTCGATCTCGTGCGCGCGCATTTCCAGGTTCTGCACGAGATCGTCGCGGCGGAAGCAGGCGCAGTGGTGAAGACGATCGGTGATGCGGTGATGGCGACCTTTGCGACGCCTGATCGTGCGATTGCCGCGGCCCTCAGGATGCGCGATGCCATGCGCGCGCTCAACGACAAGAGCGGGCGCGAGGACCTGCTGCTCAAGATCGGAGTCCACACCGGCCCCTGCATTGCCGTGTCGATGAACGAGCGACAGGACTATTTCGGCCAGACGGTCAACATTGCTTCGCGGGTCCAGAACCTTGCCAACGCACAGGCGATCTTCGCCACTCGTGCGGTGGTCGACGACAATCTCACCGCCGATCTGTTGCACAGGAACGCGCTGACTCCCGTGCCCCACGAGGTCTCGCTGCGCGGCATCGAGCGCGAGATCGCAGTCTACACGATCCCCTGAAGACTTGGCCCCTGAAGATTTGGCCCCTGAAGATTTGGGTAGTCTCGGCCCCTCACACGCGCCTACAGATAAAATAACGATCGCCGGGCACCGAAGGCGGCGGCGGGAGGCGTTGCAACTGCGGGTGATCGAGCGGCGTGCCGCTGACCGCGATCCCGCCGACGCGAAGCAGGCGCGCGGTCAGATCGGGAAGCCAGGTGGAGGTCACTGCATCGCGATCTTCATAGCCGGTGCCGATGTCGGCATGGACAAGAGCGGCGTCGATGCCGATGAACCTGCGAGCCGTCTCGCGTATTTCGCCGAGCACGAGGTTTTCAGCTTCGGGAATTGAACTGGCATGTGCGGCAAGCGCGCGGTCGAACGCCACGATCCGGCGTCCGGGCAGGCGCTCGCGCAGATGGTGGAACGTCCGGCCGTTGCCGAGGCCGAGCTCGAGCACGGGGCCTTCAATCTTCGCCACCTCCGCGCAGACTTGATCGAGAATGTCGCGCTGTGCCGTCATCCTGCGGATGAAACTGTCGAGGCGACTCATATGCGATCGTATGTCCTGAACCAGTCCGCGAAATTGGCGATGACGTGTTAAACGCGATCGAGCGTCGCCGCATATAGAGGCGAACGATGAACGCTGCAACAACCGAACAGGCTGCCGGCAAGGATCATACCGGGTAGAGTCGGCCTCCCGGCGCGCGGCGCAATAGCGATGTCACTTGTAAGGGTCTGCGGCGTCCCGCAAGCCGTCGCCGAGGAAGTTGAACGCCAAGATGACGAGAATGACGGGAAGCATCGGCAAAAGCAGCCACGGATAGAACGCGATCACGCTGACGCTGCGCGCCTCGGTGAGCAGGATGCCCCAGCTGGTTGTCGGTGGCCTCAGGCCCAGCCCAAGGAAGCTCAGCGCCGTCTCGCCCAGGATCATGCCGGGTATGGAGATCGTCGCCGTCGCGATCAGATGCGACATGAAACCGGGGATGAGGTGCCGCCGGATAATGCGGCTGCTGCTGGCGCCCATCAATTGCGCGGCCAGAACGTAATCCTCCTCGCGCAAGGCCAGAAGCTTTGAACGCACGGCCCGCGCCAGTCCGGTCCAGTGGAGCAGCCCGAGGATGACGGTGATGCCGAAATAGATCAGGATCGGACTCCAGGTTATAGGCATGATCGCCGCCAGAGCCAGCCATAGCGGAATGCTGGGGATCGATTGCAGAACTTCGATTATCCGTTGAACGATCAGGTCGAAGACACCGCCGTGATAACCGGCCAATCCGCCGATGACGATGCCGAGCAGGAAGCTGAAACTGACGCCGACGAGGCCGATCGTCAGTGAAATGCGCGCGCCATAGATGATGCGCGAGAACACATCGCGCCCCAACCTGTCGGTGCCGGCCAGAAAGAGCTGGCCGTTTTCGGCGGGGCAGACGAGATGCCTGTCACCTTCGATCAGGCCCCAGAACCGGTAACTGTCGCCCCTGCAGAAGAAACGGATGCGCTGAACATCATCCTGTTTGTCGATGTAGTCCCGCTTGAGCGTGTCCATGTCCAGCGTCATCTGGCGGCCATAGACGAACGGCCCGATGAACTGGCCGTTGTGGAACAGGTGCACCCGCTGCGGCGGCGAATAGATGTAGTCCATGTTGCGCGTGTGCAGATTGTACGGCGCCAGGAACTCGCAGATCAGTATCCCGAAATAGAGCGCTGCCAGGAATATGCCGGATATGAGGGCAAGCCGGTGCCGTCGGAATTTCCACCACATCAGCCGCAACTGCGACGCCTGAAATACCTTCGACTGCTCAGGCGTCATCGCCTCGACCGACTGCAGGTCAAAGGGCGCGATGGAAACGTAGTGTTGCAGTGGAGCACCCGGAGCGGGCAGCGGCGATTGCGTGTTCATTTGGTGCTGCCGCCCTGCAAACGAATTCGCGGATCAAGCAGCGCCAGCGCCAGGTCGGAAATCAGGACACCGATGACCGTCAGGAAGGCGAGGAACATCAGGAACGACCCTGCCAGATACATATCCTGGCTTTGCAGCGCCCTGATCAGCATCGGTCCGGTCGTTTCCAAGGACAACACTATCGCGGTGATTTCGGCGCCGGAGATGATGGCCGGCAGGATGGAGCCGATGTCGGAAATGAAGAAATTGAGCGCCATGCGCAGCGGATATTTGACCAGCGCTTTGAAGGGATGAAGGCCCTTGGCGCGTGCGGTCACGACATATTGCTTGTGAAGCTCATCGAGCAGATTGGCGCGCAGCCGCCGGATCATGCTTGCCGTGCCCCCGGTGCCGATGATCAAGACCGGGATCCAGAGATGGGCCAGGATCGACTTCGCCTTGGCCCAGCTCATCGGCTCGCTGAGATATTGCTGGTCCATGAGATGGCCGATTGACGTGCCGAACCAGATGTTGGCGAAATACATCAGGATCAGCGCCAGCATGAAATTCGGAATGGCAAGGCCGAGAAGGCCGAAGAAAGTCAGGCCGTAGTCGCCCCAGCTGTATTGATGGGTGGCTGAGTACATGCCGATCGGAAAGGCGATGAGCCAGGTGACGATGATCGTGACGAAGGAAACCAGCACGGTCAGCCACATTCGGTCCCCGATGACGTCGCGAACCGGCAGCTCATACTCGAACGAATAGCCGAAATCGCCATGCAGCATCCCGCCGACCCAGTAGAAGTAGCGAATGACGGGCGGCTTGTCGAAACCATACTCCTTGCGCATCATCTCGATGCGATCGGAATCCACCGCTTCGCCCTGAGCCCGCAGCTCGGAAACATAGCTGTCGAAATAGTCGCCTGGGGGAAGTTCGATGATCGTGAACACCAGCGCCGATATGATCAGCAGCGTTGGAACCATCACGGCGATGCGCCAGACAATGTATCGAAGCACGCTCAGGACTCTCCAAGCCAGAATGTATCAGGCATGTAGACACCGAAATAGGCGGTCGGGTCGTAGCCGTAGAGCGCCTTGTCAGGCAGATTGCGCAGCCGCGAGGATGCCAGAACCGGCTGATGCGTTCCATTCACCGTGCCGATCGAAAACACCTGATCGGTGTAGATCGACAGCATTGAATTCCAGATTTCGGCGCGCTCCGTGGCCTCGGTCGATGCGTTCCAGCGCTTGAGCAAAGCCATCAACTCGACCACAGGCGGAAGATCGGGCGCCTCACCGGCCGTACCATGAGACAGATAGTGAGCACCCCAGAGCGGCCATTGCAGTTGGTCGTCGATGGTGGGGGCCAACTGGTACGGATTCATGTCGGCGGTCGGCACGCCATTGTCGATGCCCGACCATATCGACATCATGATCTCGCCGCCAAGCGCGCGGCTGCGGAAGATGTCGCGCTGCGACGTCCGGACGAACAGGGCGATGCCGATCTGGCGCCAGTGATCGGTGATGAGTTCGAGCGCGTCGGTTTCCAGTGTGCTTTCGCCGGCCGTTTCCACTATGATTTGCGCCGGGCGTCCGTCGGAAAGTATCCGCAGGCCGTCATCGTCACGCGTCCGAAGCCCGACCTCGTCGAGCAGGGCGTTGGCTTGGTCGGGATCATGGGCGACCCAGGCTTTCGCGAATTCCGGCCGGTAGAGCGGGCTCTCCGCCAGGACCGTATCGGCACTTTCCTGCGCCAATCCGTAGAACACGGCCAAATTGATCTCGCGCCTGTCCACAGCGAGCGAAAGTGCGCGACGCACGCGCACGTCACGAAAAAGGCCACGCCACACCTGGTCGGCACAATTCAGATTGGGCAGCAGCGCCAGCCGCGAACCCTGTGTGCGTTTCCAGAGATGCATCTTCACCGGGTAACGCTTCTCCGCATCCTTCAGGAACGAGTAATCGGCAAAGTCAATTCCCATGCATTGCAGATCGCTCTCACCTGCACCGGTCTTGGCGGAAATGATCGCCGACGAGCTGACATTCATGACTACCCGGTCAACATAGGGCAGTTGCCGGCCATTCTCGTCTATTCGATGAAAGAACGGGTTCCGCTCGAAGACGAACTGCTCGGCCGGCGGCTTGGTCCGGTTCTGCCAGGGATCGAGCGTCGGCAGTTCCGGGTTCTCCGGGCGATACTGCCGCGACATGCGGATATGCAGGAGCGTCCATTTCTTGGCCCGGTTCTCCTCCATTAGGCCGGCGAGCCGGAACGGATCCTGGTATTTCTTGTGGAACTGCTTGAGGTAGGCGGCCGGCAGAACAAGCGATAGCGGCGAAGCGGCAGCGAGCTTGGGCAGGAAGTCGGGATTGGGCGCATCCCAACTATACCGGACCGTCAACGGATCGACGATCTCGAAGCGTGGCGGCTTGCCATCCGCCAGCAAGGTCGGGGCGAGCCCGCCTTGCGAAAGCTCATCGTTCAGCCAGACATCTTCCCAGCAATAGCGAAAATCCTCCGGCGTCAGCAGGCTACCGTCAGACCATTTATGTCCTTCCCGTATCTTGAAAGTGAAGACGCGATCATTCGCCACGTCGAAACTTTCGAGAATGTCGGGTCGCAGGTTAAGCTTTTCGTCATAGCCGACTAGGCGAGCATATCCGTAGATCGTCATCATTCGGATATCTTTTTGGCTGCCGATGATCGTGCGCAGCGTGCCGCCATACTGGCCGGGCTGCCGGCCCATCGCGGCGAGATTGAGCACCCGCGGGCTCTTGGGCAAGCGTTCGGCGAGTGGCGGCAGCGCCAGGGCCTTCAACCGCGGCTGAAGAAATTCCGGCTCCAGACCGCTGGCGCGCAACGTGCTCGGCAGAAATGCCGAAGCCATGAGCCCAAGGACGGTGCGCCGGCTGATCAATGGCGTAGCTCGCTGACATTGGCCGAGCGTCGGGCCAGAACGAGGTGGCCGCCGCCAAGATCGAGCGGCGACAGCATATCCTCGTCGCCCTCGTCGCGGAATTGCGGTCCCCATGCGCTGGTGTCCGAAGCGCCGCTGAGCTTCAATGTCTTGAAATCCATCGGCCTGTCGAGATCTGGGAAAGGTACTGCGGCGACCAGTGAGCGCGTGTAGGGGTGGACCGGTTTCCTTAGCAGAATTTCGCGCGGCGCAAGCTCGACGATCCGCCCGCCGCACATCACCGCGATGCGGTCTGCCATGTAGTCCACCACCGCCAGGTTGTGCGATATGAACAGGTAGGTCAGGCCCAGCTCCTTCTGCAGGTCCTTCAGAAGGTTCAGGATCTGCGCCTGGACAGAAACATCGAGCGCTGAAACCGGCTCGTCGCAGATCAGGAGTTCAGGCCCCAGCGCCAACGCGCGCGCGATGCCGATACGCTGACGCTGCCCGCCGGAGAAACTGTGCGGATAACGCTTGATGAAGCGCGGATCGAGCCCGATTGCCTGCATCAGGCTCTTGACAGTGGCGAGCCTGGATGCGGCATTGCCACGTTGATGGATTTCCAGCGGCTCGCTTATAATGTTCTCCACCGTCATGCGAGGTGAAAGCGACGAAACCGGATCCTGGAAGACCATCTGGACTTTCGCGCGCAGCATGCGCAGGGCGTCTCCCTCGCCTTCCAAGACGTCGATCGGTCCATCGCGGCCGTTGAAGATCACAGAGCCACCGCTAGGTGTGACAGCCCGCATGAGGATCTTGCTGACGGTGGTTTTGCCGGAGCCGCTTTCGCCGACCAGACCCAGGCACTCACCCCGCCTGATATCGAAGCTCACGCCGTCCACGGCGCGAACAGAGGTCTGATGATCGCCGCCGAACCATCCGGACTTGCGGATGGTGAAGGTCTTTTTCAGATCCCTGACCGACAGCAGGATGTCGTCCGGCCCCTTCGACGCCGGCGCCGTCTGCTTGCCGAGCAGATTCTCGACATTCACCGGCACCTCGCGGAGCGCCTTTAGCCTTTCGCCAGGCTTCAGCTCGAAATGCGGAACGGCTGCCATCAGGCCCTTCAGGTAGGGATGACCTGGCCGGCGGAATATCGCCTCGACAGGTCCCGCTTCCATGATCTCGCCGTGGTAGATGACCACCACTTCGTCAGCGACATTGGCGACCACGCCGAGGTCGTGGGTGATCAGCAGCATCGCCATGTTCAGCTTGGTCTGTAGCCCGCGCAGCAATTGCAGGATTTGCGCCTGGATGGTGACGTCCAGCGCCGTCGTCGGCTCGTCGGCGATCAACAGGGCAGGCCGGCAGATAAGCGCCATGGCGATCATGGCGCGCTGACGCAATCCTCCTGAAAGTTCAAAGGGATACATATCATAGGCGCGCTTGGGATTGGGAAAGCCGACAAGGCTGAGCATCTCCTCGGTCCGTGCCTTGCGCTCCGCCCGAGCCATGGGCGTATGAATCTGCAGGGATTCGCTGACCTGGTTGCCGATCGTGTGCAGCGGCGACAGCGATGTCATCGGCTCCTGAAATATCTTGCCGATGCGGCTGCCTCTCAGCGCCCGGATTTCGGGTCCATCGCGCGGCATCTTCAGGATATCCTGCGTCGTGCCGGGCTTTTCAGGATCGGAAAACAGGATACGGCCGCGAACATGGGCTGAGCCCGGCAAAATGCCCATCACTGCCTGGCTGAGAACCGATTTTCCGGAACCTGACTCGCCCACAAGCGCGGTAACCCTGCCCGGCAGGACTCGAAGATTTGCGCGCCTGACGGCATGCAACGGTCCGCCGATGATGGCAAAAGAGATGCCAACATCTTCGATCCGCAGCAGATCAACACCCGAATTCATTCCACACCAGCCCCACTCTGGCAGTCCAGAACGTGAGACTAGCGCATTGCCAGTTTAGAGCAACTTGGATTCGAAACGGTCGCCAGTGGCGGAACCGGCGACCGGACTGCCTACCGAAGGCGTTCGGATTTTACTGGAGCTTCCTCGGGTCGCCGGCCGACAGCCGCGCGGTATCGCGGTGAAGCAGCATGACCTGCTCGGCGTCGGATCTTCGGTCATAAATCGGCTCCAGGGCACCGTCTTCATCGAGTGCGAGAGCACCCGACAGATCGGGTGAAAGCACCGTCAGCTTCTTGATGCCCGCCAGTTCCTCGTTGCCGAGCGTCAGCCAGCTGTTAGCGCCGCAGTAGCTGGCGAAGTCTTTGCTGGCCAGAACGCTGTGCGGATATTTCTTGGTCAGGGTCTGGAGGCGCTGGACCTCGTTTACAGCCGATCCGAAGACAGAGAATGTGAGCCGGTCGGTAAGCCCGACATTTCCGAACATCACGTTGCCGACATGCAGGCCGATCCCGAATTTTATGTCGGACAACCCCTTTTCCTTTCTTCGCACATTGAGTTCCGTCATGCGCGCGGTGGCCTTGTGCGCTGCCGCAAGAGCGGCTTGACATGCGACCTCGGACTGCGAGCGGTGCCTTTCGCAAGGGTAGACGGCAATGAAGCCATCTCCTATGAAACTCATGATCTGCCCGCCTTTGCGATTGAAAGGTGCGGCAACGGCGTCGAAAAACTGGTTCAGCGTATCGATATAGGTTTCTCGGCCGGCGGTTTCGGCAAGCTTTGACGACCCGCGCATATCGCCCATGACCAATGCGGCCCGGATTGTATCGCCCTCGCCACGCTTGATCTGACCGTCAAGCACGCGCCTGCCGGCGTCGCCGCCGAGATAAGTGGTCATCATGTTGTCGGCGAGCTTGGTGAGCACCGCCATCTTGGTGGCGATGGCGAGATGGTTCTGGAGGCGCAGCAGCGCCGAAATCATGCTGTCGCTGAAGCCTGCGGCACTGTCGGTGGACCAGGATCCCATCATGCCCTGACTGGTGTTGCCGCTGAAGGGAAGAACGAAAGCCATGTAGTCGGTGACGCCCATAAGTCGGAGTTCATCGAAAACAGGAAACTCCGACGGCACCGACGGGTCGAGCCGGCGTCGCAGATGGTCGAGCTGATTGCTGAGCAGATGGTAATATGGGCTGGTCAGGAATCTGTCAGACGGAACGCCGGCCTTTTTGCGGAAGCCTTCCACTTCCATGCCCTGGCCGCGGAACCAGGTGAAGCCAAGCGCGTCATAAAGCGGATGAAGCATCGAAAAGCTCAGATGCACCCGCTTCAGCGGCAGGCCGGCAGCAGCCAGCCGTTCGCAAAAGCCTTTTATTAATGTCTCCAGGTCGTTGCCCGCCAGCGCCGATTGGTTCAGCCAATCGGCAACCTTATCCATGAGAATGGTGGAAATTTCTGCTTGCGCTGTGCTCATATTATCTCGAAACCCATCAAAGACGGAGCCGTTATCCTTTGATCCGCCATAACACAGTCCGCCAACGACCCGAAGGTAAGACCGCCGAAGTCAACAAGGCTCGCTTCGGCGGCAAAAGCGGCGAAGAATTTCCCGGTTGACTATCCTTGCGGCCAAGGAACAGGCGTAACCGCATCCATGTCCTGCGGCACTATGTGGCGAGGCTGCCGGCGAAGTGCAATCTCGATCCTGACATCGGGCAAGAAATTCGCCGGCTCAGACGCCGTCACGCTTTCACCACCGTCTCGCGGGCTAGCCCGAGGCGGCCAAAAACATTGCGTGTGTCGACGATCAGAAGAGCGTGATCAGCGATCGCCTGATAGTCGATCGCGTCGTGGTCGGTTGCAACGAGGACAGCATCGAAATCCTTCAAGGCCGCCTCGGTCAATTCGACCGAGCGACGCCCCTTGATCGCCATGTGCTCCCGTGTGGTCGGGATCTCGGTAACATGCGGATCGTGGAATTCCGCCTTGCCGCCCCATTCCTCGATGAGTTCAATGAGCCGCAATGAAGGGCTTTCGCGGATGTCGGGCACATTTTTCTTGTAGGCGAGCCCGATGATGAGAATACGCGAGCGGCTGAGCGCCTTGCCGCAGCGCCGGTCCAGCGCCTTCGCCAGTTCATCGACCACATGACGCGGCATAGCCGTATTGATCTCTGCCGCCAGCTCGATGAAGCGGGTCGGCAGTTCGTATTCGCGCGCCTTCCAGGTCAGGTAGAAGGGATCGATCGGAACGCAGTGCCCGCCAAGTCCGGGGCCAGGATAGAAAGGCATGTAGCCGAAAGGCTTGCTCTTTGCCGCCTCGATCACCTCCCAGATGTCGATGCCCATCGCACCGAGCACGACCTTCAACTCGTTGACCAGGGCTATGTTGACCGAGCGGAAGATGTTTTCCGTCAGCTTGACCGCCTCGGCGGTCGCCGTGGTGGAGACCGGAACGACGGTGTTGACCACGCCCTGGTAGAAGGCCTGCACGAGCGTCGCCGCTTCAATGCCGTTGCCTGCCACAACCTTGGGGATCGTCGCGACTTCAAAGCTGCGGTTCCCGGGATCCTCGCGTTCGGGCGAGAAGCCGAGGAAGAAGTCTATCTTCGATTGCAAGCCGGTTTCTTCCAGTATGGGCTTGATCACGTCGTCGGTGGTGCCTGGATAGGTGGTCGATTCCAGCACGATCAGCTGGCCGAGACGAAGATGCTTCGCGATGGTGCCTGCCGTGTTCCTGACAAAGGAGAGGTCCGGCTCACGGTTTTTCGTCAGCGGCGTCGGAACGCAGATGATGATGACATCGCAGACGGCCAGTTCGGCAAAATCCGCAGTGGCGCGGAACCGTCCGCTCGCCACCTGGACGGCAAGAGCTGTCGACGTCACCGCCTCAATGTAGGATTGGCCGCTGTTCAGGCTCTCGACCTTCTGCGCTTCGATGTCGAAGCCCAAAACCGGGAATCCGGCGCGTGCGATCGCAACCGCCAGCGGCAACCCGACATAGCCCAGTCCGATCACGCCGACTTGCGCGGCGCGCGTCGAAATCCGGTTCAGAAGACGGTCATACATCGATTGTGGGGCGTCCAAAAATCCGCTTTCCCGTCAATTCGGACAGGCCGTCCGTTCCCATGGCTAGGCTCACCTGTCCCAAGAACCATGGCCGAGGCATATTGCGGAAGAACGATTTCCGCAAGCCGTCATCAAACCGGTAGCTTGGCCTTCAGGCTTGCGGCAGCCATCGCATAGCCGCCGGCCGCGCCGTCGATGAAATGAACGTGATCGCGCTGCAGCGGCGAGGCGACGAGGCATGTCATCAAGGCCGATTTCTGACGGTGCAGGCCATAGTTGCAGATGCCTGCCTCTTCCGCCTGTTTCAGGCGGTTCTCGATCCGTTGCAACACATCCGCGTCAACGTCGATGGTCATCTTCAAGCCGTCGTCGAACTTCCGGAAATCGGAATTGCTGGCCACATCGCGTTTGTAGACCTTCGGGTCGAAACTGCCGATCGTCCAGCCAAATTTATCGGTGACAGCCGTAAGCGTCATCAGGAAAACTACCCACAGCTTCGACAGCCACCGCCGTCCTGCCGGCGCCGTGGCCCGCGCCTCGATATCGAGGCCGGCGGGCAGCAAGCTGTAGCTCGGACCGTCCACCGGCACCGGGTGGCCATCACGTTCCTGCCTGCTGGCAAGGGCGATGATGTCGGAAACCAGAATCTGAAAACCGCGCAAGTCGCGCGAGGCACCCGGTATGGCTATAATCGAGACGATTTCGCCATGCCGGGCTTCGATCGGGTTCCAGCGGCAGGAGAGGCCGGTCAGATCCGGCCGCGCGCCAGCCGGCGCAGGATCGATGCGGTAGCGCCCCGCTTTCATCTCGGCTTCCGCCCAACTGCCGCCACCGCCGGCGAACATGGCATAGAAGACCGCTTCGGAGGCTTGGAACCTCGCCACGCGAACGTCGAGGCCTTGCGCTCTTATATCCTTTATCGGCACGATTGCGGCACGCAAGGTCAGGTCCAGTTCATCCGCCACCCATCTCTGGACAGCCGCCAGCGCATTGCGCGTGATCTCCAGCGCCGAGCCTGGAAACGCCACTAGCGCGCCGTCGCCGCCGAACACAAAGGGGAGATCTTGCCGACCCAGCGCATTCAGCAGCGCCGAAATGACGCTGGCGCCGGCCATATTGACGGTTTTATAGCGCCCAGCCTCGATCGCCTTGGTCGAGCCGACAATGTCTGCGGCGGCCAGCGCCCAGTTATCGGGGAGCGGTCGATAATTGTCGATATCGGCAACGCTTTCGAACTTTGCGAAGACCGGCAGAGAAGCGACAAACGTGTCGGACGCGGCAGCTGTTTCCATGACCATGAGATAGCACATTCCACTGCTTGAAGGTGAAGTCGATCGTGCGTCGAAATTGACTTGCCCTGGCTTTCCGATGATAGGGTCCAGCGATGCGAATTGCCTTCTACGCGCCGCTGAAGTCACCCAATCATCCCGTTGCCTCCGGCGACCGCCAGATGGCACGGGCGCTGGTCAAGGCACTGAAGCACGGAGGACATAGCGTCGAACTGGCATCCGAATTACGCTTCTATTTACGCCAACCGGAGTCGAAAAGTTTCGATGCGCTCAAGATCGAGGCCCGAGAGGAAGCCGCGCGGCTTACAAGGCTTTGGGATCGTGACGGCAAGCCCGATATCTGGTTCTCCTATCATCCCTATTACAAGGCGCCCGACCTGATCGGGCCCGACCTCGCGTCGGCCTTTGCTGTCCCCTATGTGACAGCGGAAGCTTCATATTCGAGGCGGCGCAACGCCGGTTTGTGGGCTGATACACAAGCGTTGGTGGCGCGAGCCGTCGAACAGGCGGCGCTGAACATCTGCTTCACGCAACGGGATCGTCAGGGACTGACAAACGCAATTCCCGATGCCGCTCTCGGCATGCTCTCACCCTTCATCGACACATCGGTATTCCGGGAAATGCCGGCACGCGGTTGCCCGACGCGCCTCGTTACCGTCGCGATGATGCGCCCGGGCGACAAAGTCGACAGCTATCGCATGCTGGCGCAAGCGCTCGGTCCGATCGGCCACCTGCCCTGGACCTTGTCGGTCGTGGGGGACGGGCCTGCTCGTGAAGAGGTCAAGGCGCAATTCGCCGGCTTGCCCGCCGACCGTATCGAATGGCTTGGCGCGATTGAGCCAGCCGCAGTGCCGGATGTCCTCTACAGTGGGGGAATTTACGTCTGGCCGGGTTTCGGCGAGGCCTATGGCGTTGCCTATCTTGAAGCACAGGCCGCCGGCCTTCCGGTGGTTGCTCAGGACATCGCCGGCGTGCCGGAGGTCGTGCGGGACGGCCAGACCGGGTTTCTCACCCCGCCGGGCGATGTGGCGGCGTTCGCTTCTGCCATTGAAAGGCTTCTGGCCCGTAACGACGAAAGAACCTTCATGGCCGCAGAAGCCAGACGTTTCATCCTCGAAGAACGTTCCCTGGGTGCTGCAGCAGGTCGTCTGGCCGAACTTCTTGGGAAGATCCCGCCTTCATGACATCCGATCAGATCTGGCAGCCTTTGGTGGAAGAACTGGCCTGCTGGCAACGGGCGGACCGTAAGGCAGAGTTCTGGCTGCGCGATGATGACGCCGTGGGTCCGACGCCCGCGCTTGATCGGCTGCTCGACCTCACCGGTGAATTCGGGGTTCCGGTCACTCTGGCCGTCATTCCGGCCCTGACCGATGAGAAGCTTGTCGTCCGGCTTGACGAGGCGCCGCATGCCACGGTCGCCATCCATGGCTGGGCGCACCGAAATCATGCGCCCGAGGACCAGAAAAAGCAGGAACTCGGCGCGCATCGGCCACGCGAGGCGGTGCTCGATGATCTGGCTCGCGGGCTGTCGCGCATAACCGGCTTGCACGGCGCACGTACCGTTCCGATGCTGGTGCCACCCTGGAACAGGATCGACGCCGGCTTGGTATCCGACCTTGGGCCGATAGGATTTGCGGCACTGTCGGTCTATGGGCCGCCGAAGCCGGCTTCGCTGGCTGCCATCAACAGCAATGTCGACATCATGGATTGGCATGGCACGCGCGGCTGCCGCGACCATGGCCTGTTGGTTCAGGCTATCGTCGCGCAATTGCGGCATGCATTCGACGGCGGCGAACCGGTCGGCCTGCTCACCCACCATCTCGTACATGATGAATCGGCGTGGCTTTTCCTCGACCGGCTGTTCACAGTCACCGCGCAGAGTGAGGTCTGCGCATGGCTTCCGATCAGGACATTGATCGAGCGCGGCGCCGGTGGAAGAAATAGCTCAGCGCTTTTTGTGCAATGAGACTGGAAATTTGAGCATCTGGCCATCCCGCGCGGCAAAAGCGCCGGCAAACCGGTCCTTGGCCAGTTTCTCCATCGCGTCCAGTTGCTCGTCGGTGCGTGTCGGATCGTGGTGAAACAGCGCGAGCCCCCGCGCACCGGCCGCCTCACAGAGCTTGACGCCCTGCTGCCATGTCGAGTGCCCGTTACCGCGGCGTCGCTCCATTTCCTTCTCGGTGTAGGTGCAATCGTAAATGACGAGGTCGGCATCTTCGATCAGGCCGAGCACCGACTGATCGAGTTTGTCCGGCTCGTGCTCGGTGTCCGTGATCACCGCCACGACGCGGCCGCCCCATTCGACGCGGTAGCCTATGCAGCCGCCCGGATGGGTAAGACTGCCGGTCCGAACCACCACCCCTTCGCGCGGCCGAAGCACGTCTCCGGACACGAAATCGCGGCAGTCGAGCTTTGCTTTGCAGACGTCCATTTTCACCGGAAACCACGGCGGCCGTATGAACTCATCGATCATCTGCCGGGTCGTCATGAGTCCTGCAAGATGCCCGGACCAAACCGTAAGTTTGACGCTCGGGTCAAAGATCGGCACAAAAGCCGGCAGCCCGATGATGTGATCGTAATGGCAATGGGTGAAAAGCAGATCGAAATCGGTCATATCCGCCGCCTGAAACGCCCTGCCGGCAGGCCGCAGGCCCGATCCTGCGTCGAACAGAAGCGTATGCTTGCCGCATCGCATCTCGATGCAGTTTGTGTTGCCGCCATAGCGAACGAATTCTGGCCCGGATACCGCAATGCTGCCGCGCACGCCCCAAAATCTGATCTGGAAAAAATCGTCGTCCATACTACTTTTCGCCCATCGTAGCTCTAGGCGGTTCGTGCGTCGATCAGATCCGCGGTCGTATGGCTTAGCCGATCGGCAAGAACCCGCACCATCTCGATGGTCATTTCCGGGAACTCCTTCATAAGCCTCAGGAAATGATCCTTCCGGATTCTCAAGGCCTCCAGATCACTTGCCGCACTGACGGTGGCAGTGCGTGAGCTGTTGCACAATATGGCGATCTCGCCGACGATCGAATTTGGCAACAGTTCGGCAACTTTTATCGGCCCGCTGTCGGAATCGACCAGAATATCCGCCCTGCCAGAAAGGATGACATAGGCAGCGTCTGCCTCGTCGCCCTGCCGGAAAAGAATCTGGCCGGCGCTGTAGTTCACGCGATCGGATGTGAACGCGAGCAGCTTGAGCTTTGCCGGCTCAATGCCAGCGAACAAGGGAACGCGTTGCAGCATTCCAACTTCATCCTTGAGCAGCATTATCGCAAACCTTCCTAAATTCGCGTCTGCCAGACTATGACAGAAGTTCCTTGAAGATACCGTTCTCTGCCAAAAGTGTCTCGTGTGTACCGTCCTCCACCAATTGACCCGAGTCAAAGACGATAACGCGATCGAACATCATCGCCATTGCCGGAGTCGTCACCACCCACACAATTGCCGGCGAATGGTCGTCGCGTTCGGCTTGCTCGAGCACGTTTCGCAGCACCTTGTCCTGAATGCGCTGGTCGAGCGCTGACAGCGGCCGGTTGAGAATGAGAAAATCGGGACGCTTGAGCAAGGCCCGGGCAACATCGAGCTTCTGTCGCTGTCCACCGGTCAGCCGCCTGCCGCCGGCGCCGACGTTGAAGTCCAGGCCGACATCCAGAAGCTCGGCATAAAGCCCCAGCTCGTCAAGAATGTCATAAACGATGGAGCGTATCCGGTCCGGCGCGTCGGGATGGTTGTTGCCCACACGCCCGAACAGGACATTGTCCATGACGGTGGCCGCGGCAATGTATTTGGCAGGATCATACCGTTCGATCGCGTTTTGCAGCTCGGGCGGCAGGTTTTCATAGAACTGGTTGCGTGCGGCAACGATCTTGCTCATCAGCTCGTCGCTCAGCAGGCCGAAGCGGTGCCGGGGCTCGATATAGGCAAAGCTCAAGGTGATGATCATGGCGCGGTCGGCCTCCGAAACCGTTTCGTAGGGACGGTTCTTGAGCCGCTGCAGCAAGGTCTCGTAGGCGGGGATCTCCTCGGCGCTCATGAAGGCGAGCTGCTGGAAGAACTGGTGATCGGGCGGCAGGTCGGCAAACAGCTCGATCGCCTGTTCGGCGATTTCCATGCCCATTTCGTAGAGCGTACGGTCGAGGCCGGCCTGCTTCAGTACAGACGCGAAATAGGGATTGGCTGCCAGTGCCTTGTCGGCCAGTTCGGGGCCGGCGGCAGCGCCGAAAAGCAGGTTCTGGCCGATCGTCGCTTCCGTGTTGTAGGCGCCCGGCTCGAAAGGAACCACCAGTTCGCGCAGCCCTTCCTGTTCCAGCCGGGTTCGCAGCGCTGCACGCAGTTCGACGATCCGCCCGGCAAGCTTCGTGTGACGCGTAAGGTCGGCCGAAGAGCGCAAGCCAAGATCCAGAATGTCGCGCGACAGAAGAACCGCGTCGAGCACCCGGCGCACGGCTTCAAAGAGGTCGTGCGGGCCGGTGGCGCCGGCGGAAGCATAGTCGATCCAGTCGCTGTGGATATCGAGATCCGGATTGCCCGACCGGCGCGCTTCGTCGATGTTCCAGCGCTGCTGGTCTGCCGCGGCGCCGTCGTAAGTCACCGATGTGAGCGGCGCATGCTTCAACCCGTAGAGCAGGTTATCGCGCAGGCTGGCCTGGAACAGGAAAACATCCGACGAGGCGTAGGACATGCGCCGGCCGGTCACTGCTTCGGGGAGTTCAAGCAGGTCATCGGCGCCCGAAGCGACCTTTCCGCTTTCCGGCCAGTTCAGCCGCGCGAAGGCTTCTGCTAGCGCCTCCGCTCCGCCTGTTGCGGTGCTGACCAGCGCCACCGTCTCACCCGGCTGGACCTGCAGGGAGATACGGTTGAGGAGCATTGCGCCGCCATCGTCTGCTATGGACAGACCGATCGCTGACAGCGGGTTTGTCATCGGACCGGGATCGTCGATCGTCAGTGCCCCGATGCTCGGCGCAATGATATCCTCGACGGTGAACTGTTCAACGACCTGCTGATATTTGACCTGGACATCCTGCCGATCCTGATCCCAGTCGATCAGTTCCTTCATCGGTCCGGGCAGGTCCTTGTAGGCGCCGATCACGGCCACCAGCTGGCCGACGTCCAGCCGTCCTCCGATGACCAGGTACCCGCCGATCATGTAGAACAGAAAGGGCGTGAGCTGCGCGAGAAAATTGTTGAGGAACTTCACCATGAATTTCCATTGGTAAAGATCGAAGCGGATCTTGAAGATGAGCCCGAGCCGGGATGCTATGTCGGCGCGCTCGTAGTTTGACGTATCGTGGACGTGAACCGCGCCGATGCCGTCGACGATTTCGCCAACCCGGCCCGAAAGCGCGCGCGCCGTCAACTGCCGTTGGCGCCCAAGCACGAGCAGCCGCCGCCGCATTCGCGGGATGAGCACGATCTGGATCACCACGATCACGACCGCTATCATTCCGAGCCAGACGTTCTGGACCATGATAAACAGCATGGCCGTCAGCGCCTGGCCGCCGAGCAGCACCGGCTGCAGGAAGGCATCGCCGATGAAGCCGCCCAGCGGCTCTACCTCGTCCTTCACCATGGTCGCCACTTCGGCGGATTTCACCCGCTTGAAGTAAATCGGCGGAAACCGCAGCACACGATCGACCAGATCGAAGCGGATACGGCGCAGCATGCGCTCGCCGAGGCGGCCCTTGTAGGTGTTGATGTAGAGTTTGAACAGGCCGTTGATGACGACCAGCAAGAGGAACACAATGCTCAGAGCAAGTAGCGTCGCCTTGCGGCCGAGCTGAAAACCGGAGAACAACAGGACCTCGCCAATGAACGGCAGGTTATAGTGCAACCTCATGAATGGCTGGGCCGCGCCCGGTTGCTCGAAGCCCCTGCCCTGGATCGGGCCGTTGACGATCAGCTTCGGCAGGTCGAAAGACATGAAATACGGGATCATCGACAGCAGGACGATCATCAATATCCAGATCTGCTGCTTCTTGGTGTGCGTCCAGATATATCTGGCTAGGCTGGGTTCCATATGCGGCTGTGGACCCTTCAGTTGGAAGGATGCAGAATGTAAAAGCACCTGCTGGCGAATGGCGTATCGGGAATTTCTTCGTCGCCAATGACAAGCTCGAAGCTGCAGTGCACTGAGGTAGTGCTGCGCTCAGCAAGATTGCGTTGTGTCGCCCGAAATCCCAACATAAGAAGGCGACTATGATGGATGTCACGCAACCGCGCAATGGCGGCCTGGACGGGCACGAGCAAGCCTTGGACCTCACCCGAGGAATTGCTGCCTATGTCAAAAGCCCTCTCGTGACTGGGCTGGCGCGGGTCATCGCCAAGCACCCGAAGGCCGATATCGCCAACGCCTTCAACCACAAGCAGGTCGCCTGCAAGATGTGGGCGCTCGACAGGCTGTTCGAAAGCTGCGGCGGCCGGTTCGGGCGCCTATGGGTTCTGGGTGGATGGTACGGCGTATTGCCGGCAATGCTTTTCAACGACGGCCGCTTCGACATCGCGGCGGTCGATAGCATCGACATCGATCCCGACGTCGCGCCGGTCGCCCGGACCCTCAACCGGGAAGCCGGCGACAGGTTCCGGGCGCTGACAGCGGATATGTACGCACTCGACTATGCGGCCGGGCGGCCCGACCTGGTGGTCAATACGAGTTGCGAACACATTGCCGATCTGCGCGCCTGGCTTGCTCTGCTTCCGCGGGGCACGAATGTACTGCTGCAATCGAACGATTATTTCAGCGAGCCGACACACATCAACTGCGTGGCTTCACTTGCGGCCTTCGAAGCAATGGCGGCGCTACGGGAGGTGCGGTTCTCCGGCGAACTGCCGACAAAGAATTATACGCGCTTCATGCTGATTGGAACTGTTTGACGCATTTCGCCCAACAGTCCGTAGCGTTTTTGGGACAACGACCTGCATGAAACAACGACTTGAAGCGCGTCGCATGAATCTCACCAGACTCGACGCCCGTTAGCATCTATCGTCTGTTTGATCATGAACGTTTCCGAAACCGGACCCCACTTTTAGGGACCATGTTCGATACCGCTCGCGCAGGATTTGCGCCGAGCGACGCGCGCCTTCCAGATCCAGACGATGCGCGGATGGCGTCGGACGTACAAGCGCCTGTTGGATCGTTCGCGCCAAACCTTCAGGCGTTAGGTCCTTTTCCATCAGCACCGTTGCAAGACCGAGTTCTTCGAGCATCAGGGCGCGTACCGTCTGTTCGGTTTCCCCGCCGGCTGCAAACGGAACGAGCAAGGAGCGACAACCCGCGCGCAGGACATCGCAGACCGTGTTGTAACCCGCCTGCGAGACTGACAGGCGGGCGCCGGTCAGTAGGCTGGCGAAATCCTCGCGGAACCGGAAGATGGACAAGCACGACGTGGCATCACGTGCGATCACGTCAAACTCGTCTTTCGGCAGATTTGGGCCGGTGATCAAACACCATTTCAAGGCGTTGTTGGCATTCTGCGCCGCCGCGATGGTGGCGCTGACAAGGCTCCTTCCGGCAGCCCCGCCGCCAACCGACACCAGAACGTCGAAGCGCTCGGAGGTCGCGGGCGACGGGGGGGCGGCAACGAGCCCTGTGTAGGCAACTTCGGCCCTGATCGCACCAGCCAATGGAAATGTCTTGTCGATGGTTGCGAAAGCCGGATCGCCATGGACCATGACAAGGTCGAAATGCCTGTTGATGAGATCGACCGTTTCTTCGTTTCGGCCCGGCTTGACGCGCTCCTGAAGAATATCACGCACGGACGTCGCCAGCAGCGGTCTGGGCGACGACGCGTCGATGGCCTCGATCAGCGGCAGGAGTTCGAAACGCATCTGCCGGCGTCCAAATGGAAATGCCTCGACAATGACGAAATCGGGCCTGCTATCCCGGAATGCCTGCAACAGCATCCCCGAACGCCGGTTCTTGAAAGCATCGTCGATGGGTTTGCCCTGCAGGTCGACAAGTCCGGAAAATCCTTCATCGCCGGAGGTGACGGGTGGCAAGGCCACAGATTTTACGCCCAGTCCTGGAAACCCCGCGATCGGCGCTCCGCCGGTCACCACGGTTACGTCAAACCCATCATCGACCAGAGCCGCCGCAATGCGGCTGGCGCGCGCGAGATGGCCGATACCGAGGAGGTGCTGGACATAGAAGAAAGCGCGCAGTCGCTTCATTCGGAGGCCCGCCACTCCCGCTCGAACAGTTCCTTGAGCTGTCCAATGCTTGCCATATGATCGAAATTGCCGCGCACGCGCCGCTCTGCGGCGTCGCCGAGGCGGGCGCGCAGCACGGGATCACGGATCAGGAGCTCCAGCGCCTCTGCCAGGGCAATTGGGTTTTCCGTCGGAACCAGCAGCCCGGTTTCATCCGGCGATAAAAGCTCCGGCACGCCGGAAATATCGGTCGACACGCAGGCAAGCCGCTGGCTCGCCGCCTCCACCAGAACGTTCGGCAGACCGTCCCGGTCGCCATTGGCGGTGATCCTGCAGGCCAGGGCGAAGATGTCGGCGCAGCGGTAGTGCTCAAGCACCTCCTGCTGCGCAAGCGCGCCTTTCCAAGAGACGCGACCATCCAGTCCGAGCTTTTGCGCCAGCGCCTTGAACCGTTCCAGCTCCTCGCCGCCGCCGATATGCTCGAAACGCCACGCCAAATCACCGGGCAAGAGGGCGAGCGCCTCCAACAAGATATCGTAACCTTTCTTTTCGACGGCGCGCCCGACGCTCAGCACGATGACCGGTTCGTCCGGCGCCGAGCCATCATTTTGTTTCCGCGCCTCGCCGAAACTGCCGAAGCGATCAAGGTCGAGCCCATGATAGCTCAGATGCACAGCCGAGTTGCCGCTAGCGAGTTTTTTCAGACGGTCGAAGCCGGTCTTCGTGCAAGTGACCGTCCATCGCGCCGAGGAAAGCTTGCCGGCCAGATCCCAGTCCGCCGAAGTCCAGATATCCTTGGCATGGGCTGAGCAGCTCCAGGGCAGGCCACGAAGCAGGCTGGCATAGCGCGTCACCGATGCCGGTGTGTGCGCGAAATGCGCATGCAGCCAGCCCGCGCCTTCCGGCCATTCGGCCGCCAGCACGAGCGCTTGCCCGAAGCGGCGCACGCGATTGCGCGTAAAGTCGCGGCGGATGTCGGCAGCCAGCGATCCGAGCGCGCGCCAGAAGCCCGGCCGCAGCAGATAGGCAAACAGCGAGCGAACCACGCGCAGCGGCTCCTCATGCAGATATTCCGGCAGATAATGGACGGGCGCTTTGATCTCGTCATGCACGGGGTGGCGTTTTGCGTCGGTCGGCCGCCTGAGCGCGACAAGTATCAGGTCGAACCCCGCGCGCTCCAGACCGAGCAGTTCCTGCGCGATGAAGGTTTCCGACAGCCGTGGATAGCCCTTCAGAACCACGACGATCGTGCGACGTTGCAACTCAGTTCATTCCTTCAATGACCGAAAGGTGAGGACTGGCCCGCCGGTCGAGCAGTTCCGCGACGATTTCGGAAATATGGGGCAGCCCTTCCAGCCTCAGATGCGGATTGCTCTGGGATGGGCGGAGCCGGTCCGGCAGCACCACCAGTGCATCGGCAAACCGCTGGGAATCCTTGGCTTCTTCTGGCAAAAGCATCTCGATGAGTCCGAGTTCGGCTGCGCGCCGAGCGCGGATCAGTTGTTCCTCCCGAGGCTCGGTGCGCGGCACGATCAGCGCCGGCTTGTCGAAAGACAGTATCTCGCAATAGGTGTTGTAACCGCCCATCGCCACCACCGCCTTGGCCCCGGCAATCAGGTCTTCCATACGGTTGTCGAACTCGATGATCTTGATGTAGGGGATCTTGGCCCCCTTCTTGAGCAGCTTGTTGCGCTTGCGCGCCGGCATGTAAGGCCCGAGCACGATCAGCGCCCTATGCTGCAATTGCGGATCCTGCTGATAGGCATCGATGACATCGTGGATCAGTTCCGCGCCGTCACCGCCGCCCCCGGTGGTGACGAGGATATAGTCGCCCTCGGGCCGGTGGCCGGGCAACTCGATCCGCTGCAGGCTCCGTTGCAGGAAACCGACGAACCTCATCTTTGCCCTGACAGCCGGCGGCACATCCAGACCGGTCAACGGATCGTAGAAATCCGGCGGGCCATAGGCCCAGACCCTGTCGTAGAACAGGCCTATCTTGCGCATCACATCCCTGCGTGCCCACTCTGCTTCGAGCAGATGCGGCGCATCCATCACCTCGCGCAGGCCAAGCACGAGCGTGGTACCCCGCGTCTTGAGGTAGGACAGCGTGTCCTCGATCTCACCGCGCAGGCCGAGCGGTTCCTTGTCGACGATGAAGATATCCGGCCGGAAGGTCTCGGCCGTGTGGCGGATGATCGACTGGCGCATCCTGAGCGTCTCGTGCAGATCGATATCCTTTTCCAGCGAGGTGTACTCGCCGTTGCGCAACTTGATGACGCTGGGGATCTTCACGAAGTCGACACGGGCGCGATAGTCGAAGGCGCCGGCGATAGGCGCGCCTGAAATGATCAGCACCTGAAGTCCGCGGAAATCCTCGACCAGCGAATGCGCGATCGTCCGGCAGCGCTGCAGGTGGCCGAGCCCGAACGTGTCGTGGCTATACATGAGAATTCGAGCGTCTTGTACGTGCTGCGTCATTGTTGAACGTCTTTTAGAATTCTCGTTTTGAGGACCGTGGACGACCCACTGGATTCGAAACCACCCTCGCGGGCCACCCACCTGTTGTGAAACATGAGGGCGCAATTTTCAATTTGTATTACTCAAGAGGTCCATATGCTGAAGCGGGAGGCCGCGTCCACTCAGTTGCCCGCTTGCCACTGGTCATGAAGCACCTGCACCATTCACTGGTATTGATCATCCCCGATTCTCCATCTTTGGCTGCCGACCCTGAGCGCTGCCGCCGACGTTATTCGGTTGATCGCCTTGCGGTTGAACGCCCGTGAGCGCAGAGATTGCGGACCGTCACTGCTTCGACGACCCCGTGCTTGCCGGATTGATCGCAGATAAGTCGCGGCCGCTTTTAAGATGGCATCGCCCCACTTCCGTTGCCACGTCGGTGACGTAGCGCTCGGCTGCCTCACGAATTGGGTCAAACCAACGGGTTTCCGGCTTGCGAGTCGGATATTTGTCTGACATAATTTAACATTTACTAATTTTGCGTCAGGCGCACGTGGGATGAGTATGGCCAAGGAACCTTCGAATGCCGCTTCGTCGGCAAGTAAAGCAGACGGAAATCTGTTAGGCAATCCAGCCGAAAACGGGCTGAACTTTATGGCCGCCCACGCTCGCGAGGGCGGGGCCACCAGCGACGCTCCAGGTGTCGACAAGATACGCGATCTGCTGTTCGGCAACCAGATGCAGGACTATGACCGCCGCTTCTCCAAGCTTGAAGAACGGTTCTTGCAGCGCTTCAAGGATGTCGAATCCGAGGCCAAGCGTAATCTTGAAACTTACGAGTCAAATGCGAAGAAGCAGGTTGACTCGCTTGCGACGCAGTTGCGCCACGAGAAAGATGCGCGAGCTGAGGCCGACAAAGAGATTGACCGCAATCTTCGCGAGCAAAATCAGGCACTTGAAAAGCAGGTGCGCGCGTTGTCGGATCAATTGAGCGAGCTCGAGCGCGACGTTTCGGACCGGATAAATCGAAACGATCATTTACTGCGTGAGGAAATCAAGCAGAAGAATGAAGGCGTTCAGATGCTGATAGAGAAAATGTTTGCCGATCTCAGCAACGTCAAGACCGACCGAAATCTTTTGGCTGGCCTGTTTGTCGAGGTTGCAAAATGTCTGAATCAGGATCCCGTCGGCAGCAAGAGCAACTCGGACCGTAGTTGGAAAGTGAGTTGATGGGACCTTGACGTCAACCGTCGACCCAATCAACCTTCCGCAAAGAACAGCCTCGAACGATACAGAGATTGATCGCGAGGCTCTGGCTCGTCTTTTAATCGAAATTGCCCGGAACGTTGATCCGGACTACCGTGCGCGTTTCGACGGAGTTCCAACCGCTGATCCTCGCATGGAAACGCTGCGCCAGTTGCTGGTCAGCCGCGAAATTTCAGAGCTTTCACGAGTCACGCACCTGCTCGACGAACCCGAGCAGCTTGCGGCTGCGGTGGGGAACGTTCTCCCGGACGCGGCCGCACGTTCTTCTCATGCGCAACTCGGCGAGGCCCTTGCGCCGGCTGTCGAAATGGCTGCGCAACGGTCCATCCAGAAGAACCCCCACACGCTGACGGATATATTATACCCGGTGTTTCTGCCGGCTATCCGCAAGTCGATCGGCGAAAAAATCGACCAGACCTTTCAGTCGCTGAATGAGTCTTTAAGACATATATTCACCTGGCATGGGCTCAAGTGGAGATTTGAAGCCTGGCGAACGGGCACAAGCTTCTCGGAAGTCGTTCTTAATCATTCTCTTGTTTATCGTGTCGAACATGTCTTTCTCATCAGCCGCAGTTCCGGGCTTTTGATCGCACATGTAACTGCCGAAAACGCCACCAGCGAAGACCCTCAGCTGATTTCCTCGATGCTGAGCGCAATCCAGGATTTTGTGAAGGATTCATTCAACGAGAAAGAACAGAGCGGACTGGACACGATCCGTTTCGGGGAGCTTCGCCTCTGGTCGGAGGTTGGACCGTTTGCGACCCTGGTTGCTGTGATCCGGGGAAATCCGCCGGAGGAATTACACGAAGTAATTCGCGATGTATTGCTTCGCATCCACGATGAATCCTCACAGGCTTTGGAGCGGTTCGACGGCGACAGTTCGAAAGTGCTCGGCGTAGAGACGCAGTTGCAGACCTGCGTTGAACTGCAGCACGCGGATTCAAATCAGGGATTTCCGTGGCTGGTGGTATCGGCAATCCTGCTGGTTTTGATCGCGGCCGGCGGCTGGTTCTTTCTTTCCTGGCAATCCGGGCAGCGCTGGCAGGCTTACCTGTCGCGACTGGCGACCCAGCCGGGCATCGTCGTCGCCGAACAAAAGATTAGCGGTGGCCAATTCTATATTGCCGGCCTGAGAGATCCGCTCGCCGCCGACCCGCAGTCGCTGTTGTCCGGAACGCAGGTCGATCCCGCTCGCGTTCATGCACAGTGGCAATTCTATCAGAGCCTTGAGCCGGAGTTCGTCTTGAAGCGGCTGACGGCGTCGCTGGCGCCGCCCGCGTCGGTACTTCTTTCAGTCGTCGACAATCGCATCGTTGCCGAGGGCGAGGCTACTGCCGCGTGGATCGACCGGGCGCGGGCCGCCGCCCAGCAGCTTTCGGCGGGCGGGCCGGTATTCGATTTCGCCGGGGTCCGTGAAGAACGCGCGGAGGAACGCTGGCAGGCCTATGTGTCGCGACTGGAGACCCAGCCGGGCATCATCGTTACCGAACAAAATGTGCGCGACGGCCAATTCTATGTTGCCGGCCTGAGAGACCCACTTGGCGCCGACCCGCAGTCGCTGTTGTCTGGAACGCAGGTCGATCCCGCTCGGGTTCATGCGCAGTGGCAGTTCTATCAGAGCCTTGAGCCGGAGTTCGTGTTGAAGCGGCTGACGGCGTCGCTGTATCCGCCCGATACAGTACGACTTTCGATCGTCAATGATCGCATCGTTGCCGAGGGTGAGGCTCCCGACACCTGGATAGATCGGGCGCGCGCCGCGGCCCGACAGCTTTCGGCAGGCGGACCGGAATTCGACATCTCCAGGGTTCGCGATGTGAGCCCTGAAGCGCGCGCGGCGGAGCACTGGCAGTATTACGTGTCGCGACTTGAGGCCCAACCGGGAATCATCGTCGCTCAACAAACGGCGAGGGGCGGACATTTCTACATTTCCGGCCTGAGAGATCCGCTTGCCGCCGACCCGCGAGCTTTGCTGTCCGGGACGGAGGTTGATCCGGCCCGCGTTCATGCACAGTGGCAATTCTATCAGAGTCTTGATCCGAAGTTCGTGGTGAAGCGGCTGACGGCGTCGCTGACCCCGCCGAAATCGGTTCGGCTTTCGATCGTCCAGGGTCGCATCGTTGTCGTGGGTGAGGCACCTGCCGGCTGGATCAGCCGGGCGCAGGCCGCCGCCGAACAACTTTCGGCGGACGGAGTGGTTCTGGATGTCTCGCAGCTGCGTGAGCTGAACCTTGCAGAACTTAATTATTTGCGAGAGGCTATCCAGACGACCGATATTTTCTTCTCTTCCGGCAAAGTTGTGCCGGGACCAGAGCAAACACCGCTTCTCGACAGGTTGGCGGATCAAATAAAGGAATTCGCCCAAAATGCCCGCAAGTCAGGCGTAACAGCGCGGTTCATGTTGACCGGGCATTCGGACACCACGGGCCGTGAGACAGCCAACGCGTCGATCAGCGCCGCCCGCGCCGAGACAGTTCGTGCGCTTCTCAACAAGCGCGGCGTCGCTCCGGAACTGCTGCAGGTTCGGGGGGCAGGCACCTTTGAGCCGGCGGTGCCTGAAAACAGTCAAACTGGGAGCTCCACCAATCGCCGGGTCTCGATTACTGTGAACCTGGAGTAGCGCGGGGCCCAGGATGCTGCAAAAAAAGATCTGCATGTTGGGCGGCTTCGCAGTTGGAAAGACGAGCCTGGTGCGCAGGTTTGTGCAAAGCATCTTCTCGGAAAACTACCTGACCACGGTGGGCGTGAAAATCGACAAGAAGAGTGTCGTACTCCCGGACAAAGCCGTGGATCTGATTTTATGGGATTTGGCCGGCGAAGACGATATCGGCTCATTCCGCGTCAGCTACGTGCGAGGTGCGACCGGGCTCGTGCTTGTCGTCGATGGAACCCGGCCCGCTACTCTCGCTGTGGCGCTCTCCCTGCGCGAGCTGGCCGAGGCTGAATTCGGCGCCATGCCGTTCGTAGTGCTGTTCAACAAATCCGATCTGACCGACCGGTGGGCGATATCGGATGGTGAGATAGACGAATTGAGGCAACGGGGATGGCAAATCTATCTGACAAGCGCGCTTTCGGGCGAACGTGTTGACGATGCGTTTCGTCAGCTTGCATCGATGGTCGCCAAGTAGACCATGCCCGGCTTGCCGAAAGAAGTCAGAAGCTGGTTATACGATTTCTTCTATAATGAGCGCTCTGCCGCATATCTGAAAATCGACGCCAGGCAATGCATAGCCGCGAAGGGCGGCAACATTGAACATTACGGACTCGCGTCGCTTCGCACCGGCAAGCCGGTTGCCGATCAGCTTGAATTCATGGAAGGTCTGCTGCCCTGCCCTGAGCTTCCCTATCATATGCCCATGGTGGAACTGCCCGGCGGGCGTGTCGCGGACCTTCATCTCTTTGGCGACGGCGGCTCGGTCTGGTTGCTCTTTCTCGACGCCACTGCCGAACGCTACAGCCAACAGCGGCTTCAACAGAAGGCTTATGAAATGACGCTTCTGCAAGAGAGGGAGCGTCAACTCAATGCCAAGCTGCAATCGACGAACGACGCGTTGAGGGAGAGCCAGGAGGGATTGTCGCGCGAATACCGCCGCGCCGAATCCCTGCTCCTCAACATTCTTCCGGCGTCGATCGCGGAGCGACTGAAAGCGGACGAGCAGATTGCGGACAACCACGCGGAGGTCAGTGTGCTTTTTGCCGACATCGTCGGTTTTACGGAAAGAGCGCGGAGCGTCGGAGCCGTGATGACGCTCGCTATTCTAAATTACTTCTTCAAGTCGGCGGATCTGCTCTCGGAACAATATGGTTGCGAAAAGATCAAGACCATCGGCGATTGTGTGATGGCGGTCGCCGGCCTGCCCGTCGCACGGTCCGATCATGCTGAAGCCCTTGCGCACTATGCCCTCGAACTGCGGGAGGCGGCCAGGCGCGAGCGCTTCGCGGGAGAACCGCTAAGCCTCAGGATCGGAATTCACTCCGGACCGATCGTGGCGGGCGTCATAGGCAAAAGGCGGTTTGTCTATGACCTGTGGGGCGACACCGTCAATCTCGCCGCGCGCATCCAAAAGGCTGCGGAGCCCGATGAGATCCGTATCTCGGATGCGACTCATCAATTGCTTGGGCCGGAATTTGCTTGCGAGCCGCTCGGGGAAACGGAATTGCGAGGTACAGGTCGAGTGCGAATGTGGCGGCTCTAGGCTTGATTTGCCCTCGGCAGTGCCGACCCGTAAATCATTGAAAAATACGATAATGGTGAGCCCGGAGGACATATTAAGATTGTTGATTTCGGCGTGCTTTTCGTGGTTCGAAATCGAAAAGCTCCCCGTATCGCTCCGTTTTGTTCCGCGACAATCGGCACCAATGAAGAACGCGCTCTTTCAGTTAGGAATAGCTTTGTCCAGTTCACTGCCACGAAGGCGATTTCGGCGCAGAATGGCTGGAGGCCGGCGCCGCCAGGTACCCGGCGCAAACTCGGAACGATGACGTCTTGCACCGCAACTTTGGTTTCTTCAAGGTAGGAGCAACGGCGGACATAGATGTCGTTGCTTGCCGATTTGACCGGAAGGTTGCAGCACGATGCCACTCATGAATCTAAGATTGGGAGCCAAGAATCAGGCGCGCCCGGCACGACGTCCCGGAGAGTTGGCTGCGATGTTTGTCCTGATTGCCAGGCCGCTCATCCTTGGGATCGCCTTCTTTTTGGCTTGCCCGGCACAGGCGCAGGCGCCGGCGGCCGTCCCGCCTGAAAAAGTCAAACAGCTATTCGAGCTTCTCGGCGATCCCTCAGTGAAGGCCTGGGTGGCCGAACAAAGAAACGCCGGGTCAACCGGAGTGCCTGCCAAGACAGGACCTTCGCCGGCCGAGGCATCGTCCGACCCCCCGGCCGCACCAGGCCAGATGAATACGATGGCCTCCTCGACGCTCGACCGGATCAGGCATCATATCGAAAGAATCGCGCGAACATTGCCCTCGCTGCCAGGCCAGTTCGCGCGCGTTCGGGCGGCGACCATGGAGGATATGTCCAGCAAGGGATCTGCCGGCGTGCTTTTGTTGATCGCGATGTTCATCGCTGCCGGCCTGGCGCTCACCTGGGCAACGTACAAGCTCACCCGTCCATTTCGTCTTTGGATCATCTCGCAGCCGAAGGACACGCCTATCGGGCGGGCCAAGAAGATCGGCGGCCGCACGCTTTATTCCAGCCTGCTGATCGTCTCGTTCGCGTTGGGCAGCGCCGGCGCGTTCATGTTGTTCGACTGGCCAATGCTCATCCGTGAGATCGTGCTGACATTTCTGATGGCTGCAGTCGCGACGTGGGGTGTTCGCACGTACGCCATCGCCATGCTCGTCCCTGCCTTCATGCATGTCGACAACGCCGTCGAGGTTCGTGCTTTGCCGATCACCAACGAAACGGCTGACCATTGGTCCTATTGGATAGCCCGGATCGCCGGCGTCTTCGCCTTCTTCGCCGCCGCGTTCGTCCTCTTGCCGGGTCTCGGCATCGATCGGGACGGGATGATGGTCCTGTCGGTTGGCGCCGATTTCGTGCTGCTGCTGCTCTTGTTGCTTGCGGTCTGGCGCCGGCCAAGAACGCAGCGAGAGGGTGAGCACCAAAGCGGCCACACGGCAGCGACATGGTTGTTGACTTCCTATTTCGTCGTTCTGTTCCTGCAGCGCATTGCCGGCCTTTATGTATTCTTCTGGTTCACCTTCGCCGCATTCTTCCTGCCCCTGGCAATCGTGCTGACGCAGCGTGGAGTCAATTTCGTCCTGCGGCCGGGTTCGGAGGAAGCTGGCCGGCCTACGATCCCAGCGGTGACGATCGCTGTCATCGATCGCGGAGTCCGGATGATTTTGATCCTGGCGGCGGCTTACTTTCTCGCGCGTGTCTGGGGTCTGGACATGCAGTCCATGCGGGACAGCGATACGACGACGACGTTCATATTGCGCGGCTTGATCGATGTCGTGGTCATTACCCTCGCAGCCGATTTCGGCTGGTCGATCATCAAGGCCTTGATCGAGCGAAAGCTGGGCATCGAAATACCGCACCCGGTGATCGGCGACGAGGACGTCCCGACGCTTGATCCGCATCAGGCGCGGCTGCACACGCTGTTGCCGATCCTTCAGAATATTCTGCTCGCAGTGATCGTGGTGATGGCGGTGCTGATGATGCTCGCCTCGATGGGTATCCAGATCGGCCCACTGATCGCCGGCGCTGGCGTCGTTGGTGTCGCTGTGGGGTTTGGGGCACAAACCATAGTCAAGGACGTCATTTCAGGCGTGTTTTTTCTGCTCGACGATGCGTTTCGTGTCGGCGAATATATTTCCTCGGGCAACTACAAGGGTACTGTGGAAAGCTTTTCGCTGCGCTCGGTGAAGCTGCGCCACCATCGTGGCCCGCTGTTCACAATACCTTTCGGTGAACTCGGAGCAGTCCAGAACCAGAGCCGTGACTGGGTCACCGACAAATTCAACATCACCGTCGGCTATGACACCGATATCGACTTCGCTCGCAAGCTGATCAAGCAAATCGGCCTCGAACTGGCGGAAGATCCCGAATTCAAACACTGGGTGATCTCACCGATCAAAATGCAGGGCGTGCAGGAATTCGGCGAGTACGGCATCGTACTGAGGGTCAAGGTCACGACCAGGCCGGGAGGCGCCTTCAGTATGAAACGCAAATTCTACGTACGCCTCCGCCAAGTCTTCAAGGAGCAGGGCATCGAACTGCCATTTCCGACCGTCCACGTCGAAGGGCTACAAAACCCACATGGGGCAGAGAATGCGCCTGTGGAGGCCACACCCGAGTTGAAAATGGCCGTCGCGCAGTCGCACACCAATCGGCGCAGAAAAAAAGCTAGCATGACGGAGTAGGAAAGCTGTGGCACCTAATGCCCGAGATCGGGGATCTGGCCGCCACCGAGATCTACGCTCAAGGCGAAAAAGCCGGCGCCCTTACCAGGTCGAATTCGGGGCCGTCCGCATCTATCGCCTGCTTGCCGATGACCGCAGGCAGATCAGCGCGTTCCATCTGGCGGGAGAAACTTTCGGCTTCGAAGGCGACACCACCCACCACTTCTTCGCCGAGGCGATCAACGCAACCGGCGTGCGGGTCTTTCGCACTCCCTCGGGCATGGACATGTCCCGCCAGATGCACACCTAGTACCGTCAAGCCATCGGCGCCGCGCCGCGCCGCTCGAGCGCGGTCTTGCGGATGATTTCCGCGATCTCCGGGCTGCTGCTGCACAGCATCTGGAAATCCGCCGAGTGCAGCGACAGCAGTGAGACCGCCGTTGCGGCGCTGACGGTCGCCATACGCGGTTCGCCGCTGATCAGCGCCATCTCGCCGAAGAAGGCGCCAGGGCCAAGCTCCACCGGATTCGGCGTCGCGACGCTGACGCGCCCCTCCACGACGAAGAACATCTGATCACCGATCTCGCCATTGCGGCAGATCACGGCGCCCGCCGGCACAATGCGAGGTCTTAACGCGCGCACGATCTCGATCAGCACGGCCGGGCCGAGCTTCTGAAACAACGGCACGGCGGCGACCAATTGCCAGTTACGGACGAAATCCCCGCGACGGACTTCTTGATAGAAGCCGGTGGCAAGAATGCCAGCCCAGAGCCCGAAGATGCCGATGCCACTCATCATGACAGCCCCGGCAAGGACGCGGCCGGCGAAGCTTTTCGGAATGGCGTCGCCATAGCCGGTCGTGGACAGCGTGACCACCGCCCACCACATTGCCTGGGGGATGCTGCCGAACTTTTCCGGTTGGATATCGCGCTCGATGACATAGCCCGCGAGCGCGACAGCGAACAGAACGACGCCGAAGAGCGTGGTGACGCCGATCAGGTTGCGCGCTTCGTTGGCCAGCACCCTGCCCAGCACCGGGAAGAAGGTCGAGTCGCGCAGCGGTTTCAGCAGCCAGACAGCACAGTAGAGGCTCCGGTCGGGCGTGCCGACGAGCAGAAATGCGGCGAGTGGAACCAAGACCGCGAGCACATCGATGGCGATTGCCGGCGTCCTGTCCCTAACGTCTCCCGCCCGCCGCTTGAGCAGCGTCGCGGCCATTTGCAGGAGATAGGCGCCCCAAATGACAGCGAGCACGGCAACCAAAGCCAGTCTGCTTCGTCCGGACATGTCCGGTATCGTGAGCGCAGCCACCGCCAGAAGCCCAGGCGCAGCCAGCACCGCGTTGGGCGGCGCGTAGATTCTTAGGAAAGGCAGTACCGACATTCTATGCCCACGAGCGGTTACTACCCTCCAAAATAGGATGCCTTCAAGGCAAACGTAAAGGTGCCTGCCGTCGCTGTGAAATGCATCAACAACGGTAAACTCAGATGTCCGGGATTGCTTCGTGACCTGACGTGAACAGATAGGCCACAACCGACGAGAATGACCCGATCCGGACAATTGTAACAAGGTTCCGCGAAGGTCAGCTTCGGAGAAAAGGCGCCATGGGATCGCGACGGAGAACTGAAATATCGGACCGTCGTTTTCACTCGAGCCCGATCCACACAAAGGTATGTGGGCAAGCCGAAGCTTCGCTGGAATATCAACCGCGATTGCCTGCTCAATGACATGTGTCCCCACCGGGCAGATGGGAAAGAAAATTCATCGGCTCCTTGTGCGGCAACAATTTAATTTTCGCGATCCTGGCGTGGCACCTCGACCCTGCGTTTATCTTCGTCGACAGCAGCCGCATGCAATCTCTGCCGGCTTGGCACCGGCGGAAAACGAAACTATCCCGGGTTCTTAAGTTCCCACCAAAAGGCTCGCCGGGGTCGACTGCAACACGCCGGGGAACGGCCCAATCCTGGCCGGGCGATGCCCGGACTGGAACAGGTTGCTGTGGAGGTTGGCTATCCACTGCTTGCCTTCGGTCGTCAGTTCCAAATATCGGATAGCGTCGCCGATATAGGGCTCAACCTGCAGCGTGAAGAAATCGGTGAAGATGGCGCCGAGATCGGCGGCGGTCTTGCAACCGAGCTTTTCCACCATCCCGATCTCAGAGAACTCGGCAAACAGCGCCGGCAGCTTGCGGTGGTAGAAGGGATCAGCGAGCTGGCCGATCAGGTCCGCGGCCCTGACCAGCGCAGGCTCGGTGTCGGTGACCTGGTAGGCCGGATCGTTCGGTACCGGAAAGCGCGTCATCTCGATCGCCTCGACAATGCGCTCCTCGTTGACGAACTTCGAGGAACCAAAACGTTGGCGCGCATAGATCTTGGCGCGCTCGATATGATAGGGCGCAAGCACCGCGTCGGAGGCGCCGCGGGGTGGCGTGTGGCGTTCGCCGGCCTCGTTAATGACGAAGCTATCCTCGGTGTCGCCCTGGCACACGCCGTGCACCATCCCAATGTCGTGGACAAGCAGCGCGCAGGTATAATGCAGCCAGTCATCGGGGGTCAGGGATTCCGAAAGCAGCCGGCCGCGGATGATCTGCTGGCCAGCGAGCGTAACCATCAGCGTGTGCTCGATGTTGTGATAGAGGGCGTTCGAATTGCCGATCCGCTCCAGGACAAGGCGGGCCGCCCCGCCTATGTAGCTCGCATATTCCGGATTGCGATGCGAGAAATACTGGAGATAGAGTTCTGACAGATAGTCGCCGAGCCTGTCGGCCATGATGGAGATTGGATTGAGCATGACGATCGTTCCTGAGCGCTTTGAAGTTCGACAAGTCGCGCCGCGGCGGCCATCCTAGCACGGTTCTGGCGCCGCCCGTCCCAGTCGATGCCGACCGCAATCAGCACCGCCTGGCTCGTGACGATGCCGGCTTCGCGCACCTTCTGGTAGCGAGCGTCGAGGATGAGATAGGCAAAGGGCGGCCGCTCGGCAAAGGCCTTCAGGCTCTCGTCCAGCCGCTTGTTGATGGCCGAGATCGACGAGGCGGAGAAGGCATGACCGCACAGCTCCTCGGTGATCGCCTTGGCCTTTCGGGTCGATACGCCCTGCACGTACATCTCCGCAAGGGTGGCCACCAAAGCGCGCTCGGAACGCTGATAGCGCTCGAACAATTCGGTGGAGAAGCGGCCCGCCCGATCCTGCGGAACCCGCAGCTCAAGCTTGCCGACCCGCGTGACAAGGGTGCGGCCGTAATAGCCACAGCGATAGCCAAGACGCTCCGGCGTGCGCTCGCTCTTCGAAGCACCCAGCGCCTCATCCATCTCGGCCTCGAGCACCTCCTGCATCACCGCGCGGATAACCTCGTGCAATCCATCCGGGTTCGAAAGCAGAATGTCTTTGACGGCGGCTATGGCGGATTTATCTTCAGTCTTGGTCATGGTGGCGTTCCTTCGCGGAATCGGTGACGTGAACAATCACCAGCCTGCCATGACCGCCCTCTCTCAGCGAATTTGCAGAACTCTCAGCACACAACCCGGAATCGCGTAGCAACGCACTTGGCTAGCCCTGTCTGAAGTTGCTCCTCGCTGAGTGCCCTTGCCATCATCCGCCTCGTTAAAGTGGACGTCGAATCAGCTCAGCAAGCCTGTGTCACATCACTATCGATTCATCGATCGCTGGGTGTAGCTGCGAAGGTACAGCACGCGCGAAGGGTGCTTCTTGAAACGAGGCGACAGCCTGGCCGACGTAGCCCTTGCCAGCGGATTTGCCGGTCGCTGCCACTTTACACGCGCATTCCGAATGGTCGCGGAAGTATCGCCCGGCGCCTGGAGAAGGAACCACGTAATCCAAGACCGGTTGGTAGCCAGCCATGTCATTGTCGATAACAGCTTACACCTCGTCCGAAGAGCTAGTTTCGGCCGCTCGCCTGAGCTGCAACGGCGTCTTTCCCGTGCGGCTGCGCACCACTCGCGCGAAATGGGAGGCACTCGAGAAGCCGGCGCGCCTTCCAATCTCTCCAGTCGTCACTCGCCTAAACAACCGTGAGGTCAGCATCCGCAATGCAACCTGGGCTCTTGCGTCGATCAGCCTTCGTCCGAACGTCTCGTTCGCTGCCGCCAGCGCACGGTGGAGAGTCCGCACGGAAATGTTCAAGGCGCTTGCCACATCGGCCGCGGTCAGCTGCCATTCGGTGCAACGCTGGGCGAGACAATCGTCGATGCGTTTATGCAGTGACCGTGTGGCCGGCGTGCTCTCCTCGGTCAACTGCATCAGACCGCTTGCTGTAAGGGCAAGCAAGGAGCCTACCTGATCTGCGATTACCGACAGCGGCAAAGGCGGTGCGGCGGCCAATTCGGGGGACAACTCGCTCAGGAAAGACGATAGGGCGTGTCCCCAAAGCGAGTTGCCGGGAATTCGCTTGGCGGCGACCAGATGGGGATTTGGAAGCCACTGCCGCACCCAGGAATCCGGAGCAACCACATTGATTGCGACGAACGCCTCGTCAATGTCGACCTTGAGCGGATGCTCCGAATCGATAATCAGGACGTCGCGCTGCAACATGCGGAGCGAACCGCGATGATGCGCGGTCCAGGGTGACTGCAGCGTCATCAGGAGATTGAAGCGGTGATCCCCGGTGCGGGCTAGTTCCTGTCGGCCACGGGCGCCAGCATGCGGTGACCCAGTCGCTTTGCAAACGTCGACACTGCCCAGCCGCGCCAAACTTGCTTCCGCGCGAAAAGATTGCGGATCCCCATGCGTCAGGGCAACCGGATATATGGCCTCGCTGAGCGCCGCGGCGAAATAGTCCAGCCGTTTCGGTTGCGGCACACTCCCGGTCGACCAGCGTTTGATCGGGTCGTGATCCTCGTCTTGCACTGGAACCCTCTCCGGACGAGTGCATGGGAGCCCATGCCCAGCCCTTGTCCGACTGTAAGCCTGTAACCGGACCATCCGCAACGGTGATCCTTCCCACTTGGCGCGCACAGGTTCAACTAAGGGGCCTTATGGCGCACACAGGCCCAGGCTACCTGAGGCGGCATCAGTCTGTTTGCCGGCAATCAATCTGAGGTCCTTCTCGCTTTGCCGGCCAATTGTTGCTGGTGATTTAAGTGTTCCATTCGAGGCACCGGCGGGCTTCGTGACGCTGCATGTCGCCTTGATGGTGCACTTCGCGCAAGCGGCTAAGACACAGCGCTATGGAAGCTACGCCCCGACGCGGTGAGCACGGTGCCAAGACGCGCCTGCGGGCAAAGATCTTGGACGTTGGCGCATGGGGGTTCAAATTGGCCTGGCGGCGGCGCATATGAGTTCTTTCCGCCCGATCTGGGACGTAGACTGCGTTGACGATCTCCCGGACAGTCGTACATGATGGACGCTGAAACAGCACCTGGAAATCATAGCTACTGGGACGCGCCGCTTCCCCCCGGTGGACAAGAGAAAACTGGCCAATGGGCGATTCAGGTCGCTGCATCGGGTGGCCAAACCAGTCCGGAAGTTCGAATGGCCGCATACCCTGTCCTGGCTCGTTTCGCTCGACGCAGTGCTGCCTTACAGGACGGAGCGATTGGACGTGTGGCGGTTTCATCGTCGGAGTCGTCGGGTCGCGAGGTAGCATTCGGGCCCTTCCGGCTCCTGCTTGAGGGGAAGTTGCTCTTCGAGGGAGAGCGACCCGTCCGCTTGGGGAGTCGCGCGATCGACATCCTGATCGCCCTGGTATCGCGCCCCGGTCAGATTGTCGCCAAAAGCGAACTCTTGAACCTCGTTTGGCCAGGCACCTTCGTTGACGAGGCCAATTTGCGGGTTCATATCGCGGCGCTACGCCGGGTTCTCGGCGAGGGACAGGGGGACGCCCGCTACATCGTCAACCGGGCCGGCCAAGGCTACAGCTTCATCGCAGCGCTGAAGGCCAACGATAACTTCGAGAGCGTCACGCCGGAAATCCCCACATCTCGGCCTGGTCGAAACCTGCCCATCATGCTCACCCGCATTGTCGGCCGGGATGAAACACTCCGCGCCGTTTCTGCTCTCCTCTACCACCATCGCCTGGTGTCCATTATCGGACCGGGCGGCATCGGCAAAACCACCACCGCCGTCGCGGTCGCCGAGCGCGTCGCCCAGAGCTACTCGAACGGTGTTTATTTCGTGGATCTTTCTTCGGTCTCGGAGCCCACGCTTGTCGCCAGCACGATCGCGTGCGCCATCGGAGTGCCTGTCTCCTCCGAGGAGCCCATGGCAGATCTGATCGCCTTCCTGCACGATCAAGACGCCTTGTTGATCATCGATACCTGCGAACATTTGATTGAGGCATGCGCGACGTTCGCCGAGGAGGTATTGACGAATACGCCCGGCGTCAGTGTTCTGACGACAAGTCGCGAGCCGCTACGTGCCGCGGGCGAACGGGTGCACCGTCTGCCGTCGCTCGCCACGCCTCCAAGCATGGAAAAGCTTACCACGGCCCAGGCACTTCAATTCGCGTCGGTTCGGCTTTTTGCGGAGAGGGCCGCCTCCAATTACGATTTGTTCGAGTTGAGCGACAGCGACGCACCGGTTGTAGGCGAGATATGCAGCCGGCTTGACGGAATCCCGCTCGCTATAGAAATGGCTGCCGCATATGTCGACGTCTTCGGAGTTCAGGGCATCGCCCAGCGCCTTGGCGAGACGTTCAGGCTGGCCGCGCAAGGTCGAAGAACGGCATTGCCCCGACATCGGACGCTGAGGGCGATGCTTGACTGGAGTTACGAGCTGCTTTCGAACGATGAGCAGGCGATGCTACGGCGGCTGGCGGTTTTCTCCGGCAGCTTCACCCTCCGGGAAGCTGTCGCCGTGGCAGCTGGGCAGGATGCGGATTCGGCCTCGTCGATCGCCAAACTGGCCAACCTGGTGGCCAAGTCGCTGGTGTCGACCGAGGTTGGCGACCAGGAAGTATTCTATCGCCTGCTTGACACCACTCGCGCCTACGCACTTGAGAAGGAAGCTTGAGAAGAGTGGCGAACACCAGCCAATATCGCATCGTTTTTGCAACATTTTGGCAACCCGCTCGAACGAGCCGAAATTAATGGGTCCGATCCATCCGACAGTGCGATGGCTCCCCCGGACTGGGCACGACATGCTGGGGCCTTCGATGGTCGTGGACCGGATGTTTGGATAGCCCGTCGAATTATCGAGAAGGTCGCTGCTGCCTTTGCTGGGACGCCTCGGTTCAACGCCCAATTCACCGAGAAGTTGACGGAGCTTGATCACTCCAGCCTGATCAGATCGAGATTCGACAACGGTCCTCCGGGAACTTGCTGCAGTCGTCCGCCCTCCGCCAGCTTTCCCAAATCCACGCCGGCAAAGCCCATGCGGCCGATGAGCCGTCCGACCTCCGCTTTGGAGGGGGCGTGGTCGCCAGAGAAGAAGATCACTCGCCGTCCCAAGCCATGTCGCGGACCCAGGGCGAGAACATCCGCGCGCAAAGTATTGAACGCCTTGACCACACGTGCGCCGGACGCAAGATCCGTCACGACTTCACTTGAGGTGCGCGCCTCCAGCTCGCCCCTTCGGCCCGCCGACGGTTCAAGCGGGTTGGTGGCATCGATAAGAATCCGACCCTCGAAGTCCGGAATGTCGGTCAGCACGATTGGCACCTGTGACCATGGCACCGCAAGGAAGATGATTTCCGGTTGAACGACCTGCTCCAACGTTCCCGCTGTCGCCCCCGGTCCCAATCGGTGTACCACATCGGCCACCGAGTCTGGGCCGCGGCTGTTACACATCACCACTCGGATGCCGACTCCCAGGAGAAGGCCGGTAACCGCCTTGCCAACCGCGCCCGCGCCGATAATACCGACGATCATGCTCAGCCTCGCTCCCGTGGGCCGGACAAGGCGCAGATTGGCCTTGATTGATGTTTGCCGACCGATGTCGCCATGACTCGATCAACGACATTTTCCTCGGAGCTGCCTTGGGTCAACAGCATGTCCACATAACAATGTCAGACGGCTAAAGTCGTATAGCATCATTGATGATGCGCTTCATGGGCAGGTGTTTCGAGTAAATGTTCGTAAAACCTTGCAAATGATCGCCGACGTCAGGCAGCCCAATCTCCATTCATCTGCGCTGAACCGCAAACATCTCTTTTACTGGTAGGCCAGAATGGCGATTTTCCGGCCAGTTCGCCATGGAGTTGATGGCATTGCAGATCGGCGCATACGACTTTTGTCTAAAACCCAAGCGGTGCGCCCCTTGTAAAGATCAAGAAAGAGCCAACCAGTATGAATCGCTGCTTTTCAAGAAATTACTAGGTAAATCCACCCCTGCGGGAACAGAATTTCCGTCACGCAAGGCCGAGGCTTCCCGACTACATCACGAGGCCCGTGCGCTCAAGAAAGAATGCCGTCAGGCACAGGAGGTCCGAATTGTTCGCGATACAGGCAGACGCTGTTGGCGCAAACGGGAGCTGGTTGCCGTCGCAATGCCGACCTCAGAATCCGACCGGCCGGCAGCCCAGGCGTCAGGAGATTATCGTAAGCCTTGTCGAGGCCGACTGCGGCAGCTCCGCGGCACCGATATCGCTCTCACGCGCTGACGCGTTCATCGTGGCCGTTTCACTGCCGGAGCACCTTGAAGGCCGGGCAGAGCTCGGGACTGTCAGATTTGTGGATCTTCGTCTGACGCAGCCGCACCACCACAACGTGCCTCGCAGCATCCAATTCTACTTCCCTCGCCCGGCGCTGACGGCCGTGGCGGAGGAAAATGGCTACTGCCCAGTAGAGAGCCTCGGCTGTGAGCCGTCCTTCGACGCCGCCGATGATACGCTTTGCCGTCTCGCGATCGCCCTGGAGCCGGCGCTGCTGCGTCCGCGCGAGGCAAGTTTGCTGTTTGTCGGCAACGTCGCCCGGGCCGCCGTGGTTCACTTCATCGCGCGCTTTGCCGACAGGAAAACGGCAGAGATTCGCCGCGGCGGGCTCGCCCCCTGGCAGCTGAAACGCGCTCGCGAAATGCTCGAGTGCAATCTCGAACGCGAGATTTCGCTGCCCGAGATCGCCGCGCAATGCAGGTTGTCCACCCGTCATTTCTCGCGCGCCTTTTCGCAGTCGACGGGGATCCCGCCGCAGCGCTGGCTGATGAGGCACAGGGTGGAAACCGCCAAGGGGTTGCTGCTCGAGCCGCAGCTTACCATTGCCGAGGTCGCCAAGAATGTGGGCTTCGCCGATCAGAGCCACATGACGCGTGTTTTCTCCGAATGGGTCGGCGAAAGCCCCGGCTCGTGGCGGCGAGGCAACTACACCGGGCCCAGCGAATTGGGCGCCCATTTCTGAACCGAGAGCGAACATAGCGGTCATGACACAAGGAGGCGAGAGAACATGTCCCAGAGCGAAGCTTACGGCGACAAGTTCGGCGACAAGTTCGGACTTGAAGCTGCCCCTGCGTTCGTCACGCGAACCCTTAGAAACGCCGAGATAGCCGCCACCGAGATACGATGCGACAGCCCACGCATTGGCCCCACGGACCCTATCCCGCGCGAGGATGGGTATACGATCGGACTGATGCTGCGCGATTACCCGAATCATGAATACTGGGAGGACGGCAAGCACGCGCCACGGTCATGGCTGCGCACGGGTGACACGGTCCTTTATGATCTGAAACGCAGTCCGATTGTCTTCATCGACAAGCCTCACCATTCGATTCATTTCTACCTGCCGCGTGCCGCGCTCAATGCGATTGCCGACGACGCCAATGCTCCACGCATCGGCGAGCTGGTGTATAATCCAGGGGAAGGCGTTGCAGACACGACCATGCAGTGCCTCGGCAATTCGCTGCTGGCAGCATTCGCGCAGCCGGAACAGGTCAGCCGTGTCTTTGTCGATCACGTGACACTGGCCGTGGGCATTCATCTTGCGCAAGCCTACGGCAACATGCAGCCTGCGGCACGCCGGGCTCAGGGCGGTCTGGCATCGTGGCAGGAGAGACGCGCCCGAGATCTCATCGAGGCGAATCTGAGCAGCGACATCTCGTTGCGTGCTCTTGCCACCGAGTGCGGGTTGTCGCGAAGCCATTTCGTCCGGGCCTTTCGGGCATCGATGGGACTGGCGCCACACCAATGGCTGCTGCAGCGGCGTATCGAGAACGCGAAGACCTTGCTTCAGGACGCGGCTCATACCATCGCCGACGTCGCGCTTGCATGCGGCTTTGCCGATCAAGCCCACTTTACGCGCGTCTTCACGCGAATGGTCGGCACCAGCCCTGGCGCCTGGCGTCGATCCCTTACCAGCTAAGGCCGCTGCTCTCGCGCCCGGCGCCGGCACTAGAAACCGGTGGGCGGAGTCACTGGTTTCGCCCGCCCGGCCGGTCAGATTTCCGCTCCTACTCAGCTGCCAACGGATGTCGAACGAGCGGCAGGTCCAGTCGACGCCAGACGTCGACCATCGCCCTGGTAAGAGCAGCCGCGAGCCTGTCGTCATGGAATGGAGAGGGCGTGATCCTCAGCCGTTCGGTCCCTCTCGGCACCGTGGGGTAATTTATCGGCTGAATGTAGATTCCGTGATCCTGCAACAACAGGTCACTTGCCATTTTGCACCGCTCGGGATCACCCACCAGCACCGGGATGATGTGCGTGTCGGTGGCAATGAGAGGCAGGCCGGCGCCGGCCAGGGACGACCTGACCCGTTCGACGCGGTCGCGGTGACGTTGTCGCTCCACCTCGGAAGTCTTCAAATGCCGGATCGCGGCGGTCGCCGCTTCCGAGATCGACGGTGGCAGCGCCGTCGTGAAGATGAAGCCGGGCGCATACGATCGAACGGCGTCGATGACGTTGCTGGCACCGGCAATGTATCCGCCGAGGCAGCCAAAAGCCTTTGCCAGTGTTCCTTCGATTATGTCGACCTGGTTCATGACGCCATCGCGAGCCGCGATCCCCGCGCCCCGTGGGCCATACAGCCCTACCGCGTGCACTTCATCGCAATAGGTTATTGCGTCATAGCGCTGTGCAAGCGCGCAGATCTCGGCGATCGGCGCGACGTCGCCATCCATGGAGTAGAGGCTTTCGAACACAATCAGCTTGGGGCGATGCCGGTCAGCTGACGCCAGGTGCCGCTCGAGGTCGGCCACGTCATTGTGACGCCAGATCTTCCGCTCCGCGCCGGAGTGGCGGACACCCTCGATGATGGATGAATGGTTGAGCTCGTCAGACAGGATCAGGCAATCCGGCATCAGCTTCGCGATAGTCGAGATGCCAGCCTGGTTGGAGATGTAACCCGACGTGAAGATCAAAGCCGCCGGCCTGCCGTGCAGATCGGCAACCTCATGCTCGAGCCCGACTAGCGGAGAGTTTGTTCCGGCGATATTGCGCGTGCCGCCTGCACCAGCCCCGACACGCATCGCGGTCTTGCACATGGCATCCAGCACTTTCGGATGCTGGCTCATTCCCAGATAATCGTTGGAGCACCAGACGGCGATTTCCCGCGGCCCATCGGGAGATTGCCACATCGCCCACGGGCAGCGGCCGGCTATTCGCTCGATCTCGATGAAGACCTGGTAGCGTCGCTCCTGGCGCAGCCGTGCGAGAGCGCCGGCAAAGAAGCCGTCGTAGTTCAACGCCGTCACTAATGGAGAGTTGCCGGGTTGGCGGCGGCCACCGGTCAGCTCGATTGCTGAGGCCGTCACGGCGCAACTGGCTCCTGTTTCACGCCTTGCGCATTTTTCGCAGGCCGCGGCGGCTCGGCGATCAACCGCGAGCTCCGCTGCCCCGTCACATACGACCATAGCCATTGCGATTGCACCCTCCAGCGATTTTGCAGCTGTGGGAGAGAGGTCAGGTGAACGAAAGCCCAGATGAGCCAGGTGACGAAGCCGCTCGTCTTGATTTTGCCGGCCTCGAGAACTGCGAAATTCTTGCCGACGACTGCCATGTTGCCTTTGTCGTGGTATCTGAAGGCGCCCTTCGGCTGCCGGCCGTTGATCCGATCCGATATCAGACGTCCCACATAGTTGCCTTGCTGAATTGCCGCTTGCGCGACACCTGGGACCGGTCGACCATCTTGCAGAATGGAGGCGGTGTCACCCACGGCGAACACATCCGACATGCCTGGAATGTTCAGGCCAGGCTCCACCACGGCTCTGCCGGCGCGATCGGTATTGGCGCCGAGCAACTTCACGATCGGCGATGCGGCGACACCCGCCGTCCACAGGACGGTGGCGCTTGCGATCCTCTCACCGGCCGCGATCACGCCAATCTCGTCGACCTTGTCCACCTTGACGCCAGTGAGCACCCGAACGCCCAATTTGGCGAGTCGCTTGGCCGCCTTTGCCGACAGCGACGGCGCGAAGCTCGGCAGAATCCGATCGCCGCCGTCGAGCAGGATAATCGTGCTCATTGAAGGGTCGATGCGGCGAAAATTCCCGCGAAGGGTGACCGACATCATGTGGGCCAACGATGCCGCGAGTTCCACACCTGACGGGCCGGCACCGACCAGCACGAAAGTCATTTGTCTGGTCCGCTCGTTCTCGTCATCGGTCGCTTCGGCCGTTTCCAGGGCGCTGAGGATTTTCGTCCGGATCAGATCGGCATCGCCGAGGGTTTTCAGTCCTGGGGCGTGAAGCGCGTATTCGTCGTGACCAAAATAGCTCGGCTGCATGCCGGTAGCGACCACGAGGAAGTCGAACCGGATTTTGCGCATGCCGATGCCTGGGCTCACGACATCGACGGCCCGCCGGGCCAGGTCAGCGCCAGTGACTTCGCCAAGCAGGACATTCAGGTTTGCCTGCTTCACTTCCAGTTGCCGAACCGGTGCCGCTATTTCGGAAGGAGCAAGCACCGCGGTCGCGACCTGATAGAGGAGTGGCTGAAATATGTGATGATTACGCCGGTCGATTAGAAGAACGTCCGCCTCAGATCCTTTCAGGGCTCGCGCCGCGGCAATTCCTGCAAAGCCTGCACCAACGATCACCACTCTGGGACGTGCGGCCTTCCCGCCATCCGTGGGTCCCAGATCCTCTTGAGGGCCATTCTGTGCGTACAGTGCGCTCACCGGGAGATACCTCGCAACATCTTATTCGATCGCGTGTCCAGACTGGCGCCCGGATGCTGATCCAATAGCTCGTGGGCAGACGTCGCTTCTTGTACGGCATTGCCATCGGTTGAACGTCTTCGCCCTGTTCCGCCCGTTGGATGCCTGTTTCAGATCGACTGTTTCCCAACGGATCCGCGTGCTGAATCGTCGACAGTTAGCCGCCAGCCCGAAAAAGGCGAAAACGTTCCTGAAGAGGCAACGCCATACAAGAAACGCGAGCCAATTAGAGCCAAATCCATCAGTCAGTATCCGAGCGCCGTGGCGTCCTGGCGCGCACCGCGGAAAGGCTGCAACATGGACTTCGATCCCGTATTTCTATCTCGCATCCAATTTGCCTGGGTTATTGGCTGGCATATTCTTCTGCCCGCCTTCACGGTCGGGGCTGCATCCTTCATCGCTGTGGTGGAGGGCCTTCACCTGGCGACGGGACGCGCGGTCTATGCACGCATCTCGACGTTCTGGATCAAGATCTTCTCCATCGCCTTCGGCATGGGAGTGGTCACCGGCATCATCATGCCGTTCCAGTTCGGAACCAATTGGAGCAACTATGCCGCCGCGACCTCCAATGTGCTCGCGCCCTTGTTCGCATATGAAGGCCTGACGGCATTCTTCCTCGAAGCCGCTTTCCTGGGGGTTCTTCTGTTCGGCCGCCAGTTGGTGCCGGCGTGGGCCCACTTCGTGGCAGCGCTCATGGTCGCGCTCGGGACCCTGTTCTCCTCCTTCTGGATCTTGTCCGCCAACAGCTGGATGCAGACGCCGGCCGGATACGAGATCATCGGCGGGCAGTTCTTTCCGAAGGACTGGATCGAAGTGATCTTCAACCCTTCCTTCCCCTATCGGCTGGCGCACACCGTCGTCGCCTTCTTCGTAACATCTGCTTTCGTTGTGCTGGCCGTTGGCGCCTACCTCATCCGAAAAAGGCATTCGCCCGAAGAGGGCCGCACCATGTTCTCGATGGCGCTGTGGCTGCTGACGGTGCTGGTGCCTTTGCAGATGTTCATCGGCGATCAGCACGGGTTGAACACACGCGAGCACCAGCCGGCAAAGCTGGCGGCAATCGAAGCGCGATGGGAGACAGGCTCGGGCGTGCCACTGACGCTTTTCGCCATTCCGAACGCTCAGTCGGAGCGCAACGACTTCGCCATCGAGATCCCCTATCTCGGAAGCCTTATCCTGACGCATTCCATCGACGGCGAGGTGAAGGGTCTCAAGGATTTTCCGGCCGACCAGCGTCCGCCGGTCGCCATCCCCTTCTTCGCCTTCCGCGCGATGGTTGGCTGCGCCATGCTGATGCTTGGACTGGTTGTGCTGGGAGGCTGGCTCAGGTTTCGCGGGCAGCTCTTTGACCGCCCCCTGTTCCTGCGGCTGTGCGAGCTCGCGGCGCCGATCGGTTTTGTCGCGGTGATTGCTGGATGGTGCGTTACCGAGGTCGGGCGCCAGCCGTGGACCGTCTATGGGCTGCTGCGCACTGCGGATTCCGTTTCGCCTTCCCTGACCGCCGGCGACGTCGCGCTTTCGCTCCTCGGTTACATAGTGGTCTACCTGATCATCTACCCGTGGGGCCTCGTTCTGATGTTGCGCGCAATCCGCAAGGGTCCGGCGCAATCGACCGAGGAACGCAATGAGATCGAAGGCGGACGGCCGGTCGCGCCCGTCCTGGCCGGAACAGCATCCACCGTGAAAGGAGACATCCTGTGAACGAGATCCTCGACCTGGTGCCGATCTGGACGCTGATCCTGGGGCTCGCGGTTTTCTTCTACGTCCTGCTCGACGGTTTCGATCTCGGAGTGGGAATGCTCTATGGTTTTGCGCCCGATACCGCATCGCGAAACCGCATCATGAATTCGATCGCCCCGATTTGGGACGGCAACGAAACATGGCTCATTCTCGGCGGCGTCGGCCTTCTTGCCGCCTTCCCGACGGCATTCGCCGTCATCATCCCGGCCGTGTATTTCCCGATACTGGTCATGCTGCTGGCGCTTGTGTTTCGCGGCCTCGCCTTTGAGTTCCGCTATCGCGACGGCGCCAACAAGACCTTCTGGGATCATGCCTTCTGCTACGCCTCCGGGATCGCGACCTTCGCACAGGGCCTGGTGCTCGGCAGCTTCATTCAGGGCTTCCAGGTCACCGGTCGGCAATTTGCCGGAACGTCGTTCGGATTTCTGAGCCCGTTCACGGTGCTCACCGGCATTGCGTTGCTGTTCGGCTATGGCCTTCTGGGCGCTGGCTGGCTCATTCTGAAGACCGATGGCGAACTGCAGGCGGCCGCTCGCCGCCAGGGTCGGGTCTGCCTCATCGGCGTGCTCCTGGCGATCGCGCTGGTCAGTGGCTGGACGCCCCTGATGAGCCCGGTCGTGGCCGACCGCTGGTTCTCCTGGCCGAACGCCGTGCTGCTGGCCCCCGTGCCGATTGTCACCGCGGCCATTGCCCTCTTCACCTGGCGCGCACTGAACGGCACCGCCGAGGCCAGCCCTTTCCTTGGCGCGATCGCGCTCTTTCTTCTGTCCTATATCGGCATTGCCGTCAGTCTCTTCCCGATGATCGTCCCCTATCACTTCACGCTCTGGCAGGCGGCCTCCTCTCCCCGCACTCAGGCTTTCCTGCTGGTCGGCACCCTGTTCCTGCTGCCGGTCATCTTGACCTACTCGGCGTGGTCTTACTGGGTGTTCCGCGGCAAGGTGAGGCCCGAAATCGGCTATCACTGACGCATCCCGGCTCGACCTTCGTCCCCTCCGCAACCAAGCAATGGAGATCGTTCGAAGAAAAACGTGTCGAGAGGGCTATTCCATCCCTGCCCCCAGACCGGAGACGAACAGCCTCAGGGCGTTGGCGACATCGTCGCGCTCCGCCGGCATTAGCCTGCCGCTCAGTTCTATCGTCGCCATGCCTTGCACCAATGACCGACAGGCAAGCGTGGCGGCGGTGGCGTGCGCGGGCAGGATGCCGGCCACGCGCGTAGCCAGGACCTCGTACGTGCCCTGTACCGCATGCGTGTCCGCGTGGCCGTATTGATGGCTATACATCAGCCGGAACAGGGCCGGATTCATCCGGGCGAAATCAATGAAGGCCATGCCTTGCGCAAACAGGGCTTCACGGGCGTCGGGCCGATCGTCCGCGGCGTTTAGTGCACTTCGCAACATTTCAAAACCGCGGCTCGCGACAGCTGCCAACAAGCCAGCCTTGTCCGGAAAGTGCCGATAAGGTGCCATGGCCGAGACCCCCGCGGCCCGCGCCACCGCTCGCAGGCTGGGTTCCGCGCTCTCAGCCTCCAGGATGCTGAGCGCTGCCTCGATCAACGTCTCTCGAAGCCCAATTTGATTGTCCACTTGGCAAAGCTCCCAGCAAAGTTTACAGTGTAAACAGAATGGTTGTCTACACTGTAAACGGTATGGGGAGCTATGCCCATGTCCATGAAGCGTGTGATCGACGGGGTACATCTCGTCGCGATGGGCAATGCAAACGCCTACCTGATCGAGGGGCAGGACGGGCTTACGCTGGTCGATGCCGGCTTTCCAAACAAGGAAGCCGTCGTCTTCGCGGCAATCCGCGAACTGGGCCGTGCGCCGGATCAACTCAAGCATCTGATACTCACCCATGGTCATCCCGATCACATCGGCAGCGCCGCCGCGATCGTGCGGGAAACGGGCGCACGGACCTATCTGCATCCACTCGACATTCCGATAGCTGAAACTGGCGGTCCGTTCCGCCCGATGACGCCGGCACCCGGTTTGCTGCGGCGGATGTTGTGCCCGGTACTCTACGATCATAACGAGCGCCTCTCGCCCGTCGCCATCGACGCGCCTTTGGCCGATGGGGAGACTTTGCCTATCGCCGGAGGCATCGACGTCATTCACGTTCCCGGGCATTGCGCTGGACAGGTCGCGTTGCTTTGGCGCCCGGGAAACATGCTTTTTGCGGCCGATGTATTCATGAACATCATGGGGATTGGCGATCCCCTCGGTTTCGAGAGCCTGGACGACGGTCGTGCGAGCCAAAGCAAACTCGCCGCTCTTTCATTCGACGCCGTCGGGTTTGGCCACGGCAAGACCATCACCCGTGATGCGATGGCACACCTGCGAAAGCGGGTCCGAAAGTCGACTTCCTGATCCTTCTCGATACTATCGGAAAGCAAGTGCAAGGGCGCCCGAAACCGGTCCGCCGCCCGAACCAAGGCGGGTGTCACACGAATGCGTGCGCGCACCCGGCATGACATTCATCGGGCACATAGAGTTAGGGCCGACGCCTGTGACGGCACCGGCCCTTGATTGGTGGAGTTATCGCGCCGAGTGCGTCGCGTCGGTTGCGTGCCGACCTAAGCCGCCTTCAAGCGACGCGAGCCGCGTATCTGGCTGGATCAGCCTTGGTGGCCTCCCTGTTGCGCAGCTCAAGCAGTCCAAGCAAGATTTCGTCGCGCTCGGCCGCCAATTCGTCGATCGAGCGTGCGCCAACCTCGGCGTGCACACCGTCGATGAGCTTCCGCTGGAGCTCCTCGGTCATTTCCGGCGACCCAAGCACCTTCCACCATGCCGTCAACGGGCCGATGAACTGCTTGAGGAAATGTTCGATGCCGCCCTGGCCGCCGCCCAGGTGATTGAGCATCACCTGACCCATGATACCCCATCGCAACCCCGGCCCCCAGGACAAGGCCGCGTCAACGTCGGCGACGCTGACCACGCCTTCGCTCACGAGATGGTACACCTCGCGAGCCAGGGCCGCCTGCAGCCGATTGGCCACATGTCCGGGAACCTCCTTGTGGAGGCGGACCGTCTGCTTGCCCATGGCGGTGTAGAATTCCGAGGCTCGGCGGATCGTCTCCTCCGACGTCTTCGCCCCGCCGACAATCTCGACCAGCGGGATCAGGTGAGGCGGATTGAACGGATGGCCGATGACGCAGCGCTCGGGATGGGATGGACAGCCCGACTGGATCTCGCTCATCGTCAGTCCTGAAGAGCTCGAAGCGATGATAACGTCGGGCGGCAACAGCTCGTCGAGCTGGCCGTATAGCTTCTTCTTGAAATCGATCCGCTCCGGCCCGTTCTCCTGCACGAGGTCGGCGCCTTTGACGGCCTCCGGCAGGTTTGGCGTATACGCCAATCTCATTTGCGAGGCGCCCGGCGCCAGACCGAGCCTTTCCAGGGCAGGCCAGGCGGCCTCGACGAAGCGCCGCAGCGCGACCTCCGCATCGGGTGCGACGTCGGTCGCGACGACGTCGAGACCCTTGGCCAGGAAGAGTGCCGCCCAGCTTGCACCGATGACACCTGTACCGATGATGGCGACCTGGCGAATGGGTTTGTTGTTGGACATGATCTGATCTCCTTGAGGATGGTCAAGCGTAGGCGATGCCGGTGAGATTGCCCTGGGCATAGAGAAACATCCGCCGCTCTGAGCCATCGAGCTTCGCGGAGTAGACCGAGCCGCCGAAGTCGGTGACGAACATGCGATTGCCCGGGACATCGAGGGCGATGCCGATGCCCTCCATCAGATCGCTCAGCACGATCTCCTGGGCGGGTGTTGGGTGGTCGATTGAGGCGCAATTCACAGTGTTGCCGGAGGGCGGGTTACCACGATCGGTCCAGTAGAGGACGCGGTTTTCCAGATCGAGTTCGAGATCGATCGGCTCGGGCAGATCGTCGAACAGCACTTTGATATCCGAGCGGGTGTATGGATCTTCCCCCTTCGGCATGTCGAGACTCGCCCGGAATATGCGGCCAAGGCCGGCATTGTCTGGACCCTTTTGTGTCCAGTAGAACTGTCGCCGCACCGGATCGACAGTGATGCCGACGCACCATCTCGTCTGGTCGTGGCGATCGTCGATGCCCTCGCCCGCCTTCACCAGGACCTCGATATCCTTGCCGTCAAGCCCCGCGCGCATGACCCGCATGCCCTCGCGGTCACACCAGTAGAGCTTGCCGCTTTGCCTTTCGAGGTGGAGCTGTTTGGGAGTGAAGGTGACGCCCTGCGGGATGATGGTCGTCCGGTTGCTGCCATCAAGGTCGGCCCGCTCGATCGAGCCGTCGTCCAGATTGGGCACTCCCATGTTCGTCCAGTAGATGTGCCCTGCCTGGATGTCGACCGCGATACCATCCGGATTGCGGCAGTTGGTGACGATCACATTCTTGCCGGAGCCGTCGGGGTTCATGGACAGGATACGGCCGCCGCTGAGATCGAGCACGAACAGTCGATCGATCGCGGCCTGAGAGACACCGGGGGCTGGGTTCGCTGCGGGCTTGGTCATCGTATGGATCTCCTTTTGCCGGCGTCAAGCCGCCGCCACTTTTTGCTGGGCTTTGGGTACCGCGCCAACGGCCTGAAGTTCTTCGGCCTCGCTGGCGCTGAAACCGAGCTCGGCAAGGATTTCCCGGCTGTGCTCGCCGAGCTCTGGAGCCCGCCTCGCCGCAACCTTGGCGACGTCGCGAAACTGCATCGGACTGCTGATCGTGGAGTTGAGCTTCCCGCCAGCGCCCGCCAGGGGAACGACGATGTCGTTTTCGGTGAGCTGCGGATCCTTGATCACGTCGCCTGGCGCCCGCACGACCCCAAAGGTCAGGTGGCCCTGCTCGAAGACTTCGCGCCAATGGGCCATCGGTTGCGAGCCAAAGACCTCATCCAGGATTGCCGTGAGTGCCCCGGAATTCGCTGCCTGTTTTGCCGGGTCGGCAAATCGTGCATCGGACAACAGGTCGGGCCGGCCAATGCCATTGGCGAACGCCGGCCATTTGTCCGGCGTCAGCACGATCAGAAACCAGTTGTCGTCGCCGGCGCGATAAACGTTCAAGGTCGCGTTGGGCGGATTCGCCCGATCATGCAGCGGGAAGAAGGTGGCGTCGCACAGCGCGGCTTGAGCCGAGACCGCACAGGCCCAGATGCCTGCCGCGAGCAACGAGGTCGTGACACATGAACCTTTTCCGGTCTTCTCGCGCCGGTAGAGCGCGGTGACGATCGCGGAATAGAGGCTAACGGCGGTCGCATGATCGCCGCTGCCGGACACCGGCAGCGTCGGGGGAGCGCCAGCGTCTCTCGTCAGCGACAGCAATCCGCTGCGAGCCCAGTAGGCTGTGATGTCGAATCCCGGAAGCTGGGCGTCGGGTCCCTTGTCGCCATATCCGGTGACGTCTGCATAGATCAGCCGCGGATTCAGCGAGACAACGTCGTCGTAGCCCAGCCTCAGCTTCTCTCGCGCCGGGTGCGGGGTGTTGACGATGAGGACATCAGCCCATTTGACCAGCCGTTCCAGCACCGGCCGGGCTTGGGGCGACTTCAGATCGAGCGCCAGGCCACGCTTGTTGCGGTTGTTCAGATGCCAGGGATAATTGTCATGAGCCCGCGGCTGCGGCGGGATCTTGTAGCCAATTCTCCAGGTGTCGCCTGTCGGCGGCTCGACCTTGATGACGTCGGCGCCAAAATCGGACAGGATCACGGCGGCCCCGGGGCCGGCGATGAAGCTCGCGAGATCCACAACCTTCAGGCCAGAGAAAATGTTGTCTGTCGTCACAGCTGCGTTCTCCTTGTTCAATGCAAAATCCGGTGAAAGGAGCGGCCAAAGCCTTGGCCGCCAGGTTCATCGAGCGCGCCCGAAATCCAATCGAACGGCCCTGGACAGAGCTGGCCGCGATTGAGCGCGCTGGGCTTTTCGTCTCGCCCGCGCGCTCTCGCGGTTGCGGGTGTTTCAGTGCCCGCGGAACTGCGGCGCACGCTTCTCGAGGAAGGCCGCCGTGCCCTCCTTTTTGTCCTCCGTGCCGGCGCAAATGCCGAAATAGGAGGCCTCGAGCAACAGCCCCTCCAACTGGCCTCCCTCCATTCCCTTGTTCACGGCTTCGAGGGAGAATTTCACGGCAATCGGGGCGTTGGCTGAAATCTGCTTCAGGATGGCCTCGGCGCGTTCGATCAGGCTGGCGGCCGGAACCACTTCGTTGACCAATCCAATGCGGTACGCCTCCTGCGCGGTGATCATTTCACCGGAGAGGATCAGCTGCAGCGCGCGGCCCTTGCCGACCAGGCGAGGCAGACGTTGCGTTCCACCGCCGCCGGGAAGCAATCCGAGCTTGACCTCCGGCTGGCCAAATCTGGCCGTCTCGACGGCGATCCGGATCGTACAGGCCATCGCTGTCTCGCAGCCCCCGCCGAGCGCAAAGCCATTGATCGCGGCGATCACCGGCTTGCCAAGGTTCTCGATGAGATTGAGGACCTCCTGCCCGAAGCGGCTGGACTCCTCGGCGTCGAACGCGCCGGCATGCGCAAGCTCGCTGATGTCTGCACCGGCGATGAAGGCCTTGTCCCCGCTGCCCGTAAGGATGACGCCAAGCACTGTGGCGTCGTCCCGGGCATGCTGAAATGCGGTTCTGAGGTCCGCCCAGGTGGGCGAGTTCAAGGCATTGAGGACCTTGGGGCGATTGATGGTCACGTAGGCGATTGTCCCCTTCTTGTCGTAGAGGACGTTCTCGAGCGTCAATCCGGTATTCAGCTCCGCGACCGGCGAGCTCAATTCCTGCTGGAGTGTCTGGGTGACGGCTGGCGAACCCATTGGATCGTCTCCTGGGATTAAGTACGGATGAAAAGGTAGCCTGCCCTTGGGCAGGTGCGCCTCAGATGAAGGCGCTGAGCCCGGTGATCGCCTTTCCGACGATCAGGTTCTGCATCTGGTAGGTGCCTTCGTAGGAGTAGAGCGCCTCGATGTCGGCAAAGAACCGGCCGACATTGTAATCGGCCACGATGCCGTTGCCGCCGAGCAGTTCGCGGCCCCAGGCGACCGTCTCGCGCCCCTTGGCCGTGCAGAACGCCTTGGCGAGCGCCGCATGGTGGTCGCTGAGCTTGCCTTCGTCATCCAGTGTCGCGAGACGCATCATCAGGCATTGGCAGGCAGTCAGGTTGCCAAGCATCTTTGCCAGAAGGTCCTGCACGAGCTGGAACGAGGCGATCGGCTTGCCGAACTGAAGTCTGCTCTGGGTATAGGCGAGGGTGTTTTCGAAGGCGCCCATCTGCGCGCCGGTGGACGCCCAGCCCACCATATAGCGAGTCATGCGAAGCACGCGCGCGGTATCACGGAAGGAGTTGCCCGCTTGAAGGCGGTTTTCCTCCGACACCCGGACATCCTTCAGCGTGATGACGCCGTTCTGGACGACCTTGAGGGCGATCTTGTGCTCGATCTTCTCGACGCTGAAGCCGGGTGTCGTCTTGTTCTCGATGATGAAGCCCTTGACCTGGTTGTCGGCGACATCGCGTGCCCAGATGATCGACAGATCGCACCAGGGCGCGTTGCCGATCCAGCGCTTCTGACCGTTGAGCACCCAGGTATCGCCTTCGCGCTTGGCGGTGGTCATCAGACCGCCGCTGGCGCCCGAACCTACCAGCGGCTCGGTGAGGCCGAAGCAGCCGATCTTTTCCCAGCGCGCCATCTGCGGCAGCCATTTCTGCTTTTGCTCCTCGGATCCATCGAGATAGATCGAGCCCATCGCCAGGCCGCTGTGGACGCCAAAGAAAGTGCACATGGAAGGATCGACACGCGCCAATTCCATGGCGACAAAGCCGAACAGTTTCTGGCTGCCGCCAGCGCAGCCATAGCCCTCGTAGCCAAGCCCGCCAATGCCGATCTCCTTGAAGGACGGCAGCAGCTCGAACGGAAAAGCGTCGTCGGCCCAATACTTGTTGATGATGGGCTTGACCTTTGTCTCCATATAGGCGCGCACCTTCGTCACAATCGCGAGCTCGTCGGGAGTAAGAACCTCGACAAGCTGATAGAAATCGCCATTCGGCGCGGGCAATGACTTTGGCTGCGCGGCGTCCTTCGTGACGGCTGCGGTTGCTGGCATCGGGGATCTCCATCTTCTGATAAGGATGCATGTCCGCGCGGTATGTGGGGCAGCCCTGCCGCCTTGACCCGCGTTGTCTGCAGACTGCCGCAGATGTGTCTGACCGTATTTGATGAAGGGCTTGTCGATTGATGAAATCGGTCATGGCGGACCCTGAGCGACGTCGCCGCAATTGGCGCTGCGGTGGCACCCAATAGCCGGCTCTATTGCAAACCGTACTGGCGGCGCTGCCGTCTCTGTTTCGCGAAGTCGACAGTCTCGTCGTCCGATTCTGTCAATCGGCGAGACGTTCATGACATACCTGCCCGACTGTTGGGCCCATCGTTGCCGTGCTTGTTGGGTGCTTCCCCGGCTGCCCAACGCAAACCTGGAACATGACGGTGCTTTGATTCCCCCGTTCCAGACCGACGCGTAACCCGTCCCCCTCCCGGTCCACGCGGTCGGAGTTCTGCTCGTCGGCGCCTTTCTGGCCCCTACCAGATCTCAAGACGCCGACGAGCAGACGTTCGTCAAGTATTGGCAGTTGTTTGCCTCGAAATTTGAAAACAACGCGCCCAAATCAAAGCGCCATCCACTTTCGTTTCAGATACGCAAAGCCAGAATCGATCGGGCCGAATATTTCAACCGGTGAGCTATATTTTCTATAGATGCCTTTTTTCTCTTGCATACTTTCCGTGATGCCGCCACGGATATGCAGGTGACCCCTCAACGTGTTTGGCAGATCGAACAGGCGGCCATTGCCCGACTGCGCAACATGCTCAAAGTGGCCGACGCCAATCGCTGTTGATGCCGGACCTGCCTGCCGCGAGCGCTCGCCTCGAGGACGATACCCGCGGCGAGAATGTGGAGCTCCGCGCAGCGGCCGCTTTGCTATTTCATCAAATCCCGCCACGCGATTGGATTGGCATGTTCGGCCTTCATCAAGGCTCGGGCCAAATGCCGCGCGCTTGAAAAGCCGGCGAGAGCCGCCACGTCCGCAACAGGCATGGTGCCATGCGCGACGAGATCCCTCGCCCTGGCAATCCGCACCTGCTCGAGCCAGTCATGGGGCGCAACGCCGGTTGCACGCCGAAAGGCACCGACAAAGCTGCTGACTGGGATCCCGCATTCATTCGCCAATTGAGCAACGGTGATATCGCCGGCCGGATGCGCTCCCAGAAACTCCTTGATGCGCCGCTCGTGTAATGGCGAAAGACTGATCTCGGCGGAACACCGTTTAGGTTTCCGATCGGCATACCTTTTCAGGACGTGTCCGGCCAACGCCACGGTAATGTGGTCGATGAACAAAGGCATGGCCTCGTCCGGCTTGGCAAAGGCGGGCACGATGGACATGGCCAGGCCGCGCGCAATCGGGTCTTCGGCTCCCAAGCCAGGTTCCACGACGAATTCGCCGACACGCGGTGTCTCGTCGCTGTCGGCGATTGCATCGAGCGCTCGCCGAGGCAAATAGAAGTGAAGGTTGCGGAATGGGCTTGTGCTGTTGACAATGGGATTCTGGCGCAGGTCGTAGACCGAAATCGAGCCGGGAACCAGATGGCCCGTCTTGCGTGGCTTGCCATCGATCCAGAGGTCGTGGGACGGACAATCGCGCATTTGGACCGTGGCGAGAAATGCATCCTCGCGCGGAATAGGTTCAGTCAATCCATTGTTTTCGGCGTCACAGATAATTTGGGTGACTGCGATGGTCGCCTTCTGCAGGGTTTTCGTCACAAGCGCAGGCGCGGCGTCGAGGCCGAACGTTTCCGCTAGCTGCCGGCCATAGGCTCCACCTCGGCTCACCGATGATACCCCTGTTCTGTTGCCCTTTGGCCGTTCATCAGCGACGAACCACGCCACGCGAGGCTTGGGGATTGATCCGGACCCGTCTCGTGAAGACGCGGCCGAGGTGCCACTGGTCCGCGAAGCCACAGGCCTGCGCGACGTCCAGCCCCTTGCGTGAAAGATAGAAGGAGATCGAGTGGAAGAGTGCCAGACGCTGGCCTACCCATGTGCTGTGCAGGCCGAAGATCGAGATCGCCGGCCTTCAACGGGTCCGCCCGGACAGGGCGATCATCGCGCCAAAGCACTGGTTTTTCCCAGTCCCGCATCTGCAGCTTGACGAGAAAACCGTCCTCGCATTCGACGGGCGCCGTCAGCTCCCCGTTCCCGGCGCCGCAGATCAATTGTGTCACCGCAATCTCAGCCTGGTTCCGGCTCCCGGTCACGAAAGCGGGGGCCCTCCGGACATGCAAGGCTTCCGCAAGCCGCCTGCCGTATGCCCCACTGCCGGTCATGAGCGACTCCTGATGCGCGCAATGCCCTTCGCGGGTTCCTGGGCGGAGGACTGGTCAGACCAAGAGCATATGGCGGAACATGGGTACATGATTGAACAATTGCGCCATTTTTTTTCAGGATGGCTGCCACGACAGAGATGTTCCCACTTGCGGCGCCCTCCTGCTCGCGATTGCCGCAGCACTCTTCGCCACGATGCCGCGGTATCGGAACGCACCTGACCGCCATCTCCGCCTAACGGTTCCGCTTATCGGAGGGGGCTCGCAGGTTCGACAGCACGCGCCTCGATTCGACCATCCCGGCACGGCGGGCAACAGCTGGGCCGGGGCCACGCATGTAGTGAAGCTCGGGCCGGTAACGCCGTTTTGCGAAATCAAAAACATCCGAAAACCATCGTGCGAGTAAAGCAGGACGTTTCACCGCAACCATTCCTTTCCTGCCCATGCGCTCTCTGCATGGGCCATCATGAATACCTCCAGCCGGCCGTAATTATTTGAGCACGATTTGACAAGGGAATGCTTTTACGAACGGCCCGAACGTTTCACGTTTCGAACATCGCGACCGCCCGAGACCTCGCGCCAGAGCTTTGCCGTTTGAAACGGCCCGCTCAAAGGTTGAATAGATGCCTGATGCGCGCGGCAAGCCGAGGAACCGACGTCGACAATGCGGCGGCGTGCAGCTGGTCGAATTTGAACCGCTCCGCAGCGGTCCGCTTCGACAGGAGCGAACCGAGCTCGTCGGCAATGGCGGGGCGCTCTCGCATGAGCGGCTCCAGACCCTCCTGGGTAATCTCGTAGACGATGACGGAATCCAGTGCCGTGATGGATCCAAGTTCGCCCGCGCCAGTCAGCAGGCCACCCTCCCCGAAGAAATCTCCCGGCGCCAGTCTCGCCAGTTCCGCTGCCTCTTTCTTTGGATCTTCGTTCTGCCGCGTGACAACCGCCACCCCGCTTCGCAGGATCATCAGGGACTTCAGAATGCTTCCCTGCTCGACCAGAACTTCACCTTTGCGGAAGGTGCGGCGTGTCATCGTCGAGGCAAGAGCTTCCTTCTCGTCCTCGGTCAGGCGGGCGAATAGTGGAACGGAATCAAGTAACCGCAACTGGGTGGCACGCAAATCGGCGGGAGCAGCACTCGGACCTGATGCAGCGACGGTGAGGCTGCCTTCCGAGGGCTGTGCAAGGATCAATCCCGAGGCCTTGGCGTGGCGATAGGTCAGATCGAATATTTCGGTTCTTGCCTTGCCGACCGCAGCTACGCTCTGAACCCTGAACAGCAGCTCGACCTCGACGGCGTTCGCGTCAAGCGACGTCACCTGGACGATAGGCTCGGGAACCATCAAAATCGAGCTGCTGCTCAATAGAACCGAACGCATGACCTCGACCATGACCGAAGGCGCCGTCGTCGGCCGGAAGCGTATCCCCAGCACTACGCCATGGGTGGGCTCGGGACTGCTTAGATTGGTGAGCCTTGCTTTGGCGAGATCGCTGTTGGGAACGATAACCAGATCATTGCAGGCGGTGAGGAGATAGGTCGCCCGCCAGTTGGTTTCGACAACCTTGCCTTCGATCGTATTGCCAAGGACCAGCCAGTCACCTATCCGGTACGGCCTGGCCAGGTTGAGCGCGATCCCTGAGAAGACGTCGCTCAACGTGCTTTGCAGGGCAAGGCCAAGGATCACCGCGACAACTCCGGAAGTGGCGATGAGCGTGCCGACCGGCGCATTGAACACGTACGCGACGACCGACAGCACCGCCCCGACATAGATGACCCCGACGATCAGGTCTTGCAGCAATCGTCCCTCGCGGGCCCGATTCTCGAAGATGAGGAAGACGCGCACGACGCTGATCAGCGACCACGCGGCGTTGGTCCACCATATGATCTTGGCGAGACCGATGAAGAAGCGCTGCAGCGCCGATGCGTCCGGTGATCCGGGCTGATAGGGAATGATGCCGTGCGATGTCAGCAGCACGGTAAGCGCCGCGAAGAATACGAATTGACCGATGAGGCGCGATTTGGGGTGGTCGCGCAAAAGCACACGCGTCACCACCGCGCCTATCGCCGCGAGCGCCCCGGTCTGCACGATCGGGTCGAAGACCATGCCCGTGATGTCGCCATAGTTCAGCATTGGTCCTCGCAAGCCGCCCCGACTACCGTGGTCCGGACAGCCAAACCGTCATCCCGGCCTCAAGTCCGGCAATGCTGCCGGTCGGCTCCAATCGGACACGGAAGGCGTTGAGGTCATGGTCCCCCACGGCGCGCGCCGCTCGCCAGGTCGCAAACTCCCCAAGCGGGCGCAACTCCGTGACTCGGGCATTGACATCACGGCCATCCTGCGCCGACAGCGCGACAATCGTGCCGATCGTCAGACCATGGAGCGCATCCTCGCGGATGGTGAAAGCGAACCACGATTGCTCGTCGGCTTCGACGGTGATCACCGGTTTTCCGGGATCGATTATCTCTCCTGGCTCAGCGACCCGGATGCCGATCGTGCCGTCGACCGGGGCGGTGAGCATCGTCTTGTCCAGTCGCGCCTGGAGATTTGCCACCGTTGCCTCAGCCAGGGCCACCCGCGTGTCCGCAAGGGTACGCTCCTCGGCTGTCGGCCCCGCGCCCGCTTCCGCCGCATGCGCGCGTTTCAATTCGAGGTCGGCCTTCGCCTTGGCGAGCGATGCCGTGCTCTCGTCCAGCGTCTGGTTGCTTGCAAAGTTCTTGCTGGTGAGCGCCGCCGCGCGATCGTAGCGCTGCTGGGCGAGCACGAGATTGGCCTGCGCGGTTTGAACCGCCTGGAGCGCAATGGCCACCTCTTCCGGCCGCACGCCGGAATAGACCCTGGCACGCTCGGCCTTGGCGCTGGCCGCAGCAGCCTTGGCCTCCCCCAACGATGCGGCCAACTCCGGATTGTCGAGTGTCGCCAGCAGATCGCCCTGGCGGACATGCTGTCCCTGCTTGACCGCAATCGATGACAGACGACCGGCAATGTCCGATGCTATGCGGATTTCGGTCTGGCGAACCATGCCGGCGATGCGCGCTCGCGAGCCCTCCTCGCCGCGCGCACCGTTAACCCATGCGGCGCACATTGTCGCGGCGCATATGATCGTCAGGACGTTTTCTATTCTAGCACGCATACGAAGCCCTCCTTGTGGAGCCGAACCGTGCTGCCGCGATCGCCATGACCGCGTAGAACCCCGTCAGTACCCAGAGGCGCGCCCAGTCGCGCGACACATCGGCCACGGATGCGCCCATCTGGTTCAGGCGAACGAGGCCGTCGATCCCGGACGTGCTGGGAAGGATGAAGCTGGCTCTGCGAAGCAATGGCGGAATAGCCTCGAGCGGCCACGCGACGCCCACCAGGAAAAAGACCGGTAAGGAGATAGCGACGAGAAGCAGCACCGCCGTTTCCCGTCGTTCGAACCAACTGCCGACGAACTGACCGAGGAAGCTGACCGAGAGAATGAAAGGAATGGCAAGGGCGAGCAGGTCGAGGACGCGGTCGGTGGCAGAGAAGCCAAAAACGCGCGGCAGCACGACGAGGAACAGTGCAAATCCCGGCAGTGCCAGCGCCATGTGCGCGAGGCTCTGGCCGACGACCGCCGAGACCGCGCCTCTTCGGCGGCGGGCTTCACGGCCGTCCTGCTGAAAGACGGCACCGCCGACGGTTGCCGAACCCATCAGCAACGTTTGCTGCAGGATGAGCAGGAACGCGGCCGGAACGACATAGCTGCCGTAGCCTCCAGTAGGATTGAACAGCGGCTGGTTCAGAATCTCGACCGGGGAGTGCTTGGCCAGGGCGGCTCCGTACAAACTGCCCTCGGGGCGGGCGCTGCGCGCCGCGAGATCCGTCCCGACGGCTCCGACCGCCTCGTGAATGCCTTGGATGGTCCGATTGTAGAGAAGAAAATACGTGGAATCGACGAACGCCGGCAACCTCGCCTTCTCACCCTTCAACACCTCGCGCTCTGTCCCTGCCGGAATGTCAAGAATGCCGAACACCTCTCGACGAGCGAGCGCCATCTTCGCCTCGGCAAGGGTGGCTGGCCGCAACGCGACCTCTATCGCCTCATCGGCGTCGAGGGCTTGAATGATCGTGCGGCTTACATTCGAACTGTCATCGTCGACGACCGCAATGGGCACGTCCTTGAGCAGCTGACCGAGATAAGGCTGCGGGTAGAGCGCGCCGTAGACGATGGGAGCAAGAACGATCAGCCCAAAGGCGGCGGTGTTGCCAAGCACGCGTCCGTACTCGTCGACGAATGCCCCGGCGATGCCGTGCCTGGCCGGCCTGCCGGGCGCGAGGGCCTGTGGGGCTTTTGGAGTCGGCTGGCGCGCCAGGGCGTGCAGCAGGATCGAGGCGAGAACGAAATAGAGTATCGCAAGTCTGCCCATCATCATGAAGGGTTCCGCCGAGTCACGCACCGGCACGCCGCGCGCGGCCTGGTCGAAGAGGATCTGAACGTACCAGCGCAGCGGCAACAACGTGCCCCAGCCGCGCGCGAAGCCGTTCATTGCCAACACCGGGAAGCCGACACCCGCGAAGCCGAATGCAGGCGAGCAGACAATACCCGTCAGGCTGAGGCCAACGGCAAGGTTTTTTACGAGCAGTTGCAAGAGCGCCCCAAGGGACAAATAGCCGATGACGAGGAGACAAGCGGCGGCGCCCATCATGGCCGGATCGCCGCGAAATGGCACATCGAAGATCCCGTGGATAATTGCCAGGCTGACAGCCAAGATGAAAAGGAAGATGACGAAATAGGGAGCAAGTTTGCCGATCAGCGCCGCGAGCGGATCGCCGCCCGCGGTCGTCAGCCATTCACGTACGCTTCGAGCGCCAAACTCCGAGCCGACGGCATAGCCGCCGGCGATCGCGATGATGACGTGGAGCACCGTCGGCAGGATAGCGCGCAGCAGGAATTGCGCGTAGTTCAGGGCGGGATTGGCCAGCACATACTGTTCGACCACGAGAGGACCCGGGGCGAACGCGGCACCGCGAGGTCCGGCAGGCAGGTCGGCCACGGCAGCGGTAACGGCGGCTTGCAATGCGCTCGACGCAACATTACCCGGCGTGAAGTACTGCTTGTTGAAGAAGATGACCAGTTGAGGCCTTCGTCCGTCGATGATGTCGCGTTCGAAATACCGCGGTATGTAGACGGTCGCGATGGCTTCGCCGGAGCGGACGCCGTGCATTGCCTCGTTGAGGTCCGGCGAGCGCTGCGCCACCGTGACGCCGGGCGCCGCGTTGATCGCCTGGACGAATGTCTCCGAAGTCTTCGACCTGTCCTGATCGACAATATCGACGTTGAGATTCCGGATCACCGCGTTGCTGAAGGTTGTGGCCAGCAAGGTAAAGGCAATCAACGGAATGCCGACGACAAGCAGCAATGCCGCCTTGTCACGCCAAATCCAGATCAGCTCGCGGATGGCGACATCAACGATCCCGGAGTTGTAGGCCCTGGCCATCAGCGCGCCGAAGCCCAATCGGCGTAGGCACTCATGCCAGGCCTCAGATTGGGAACTTTGTCGACGGGATAGGCGCGCAGTTCGAAGGTCCGGAGATCGAAATCCCCGGTCGCCCGCGTTGCCCTCCAGCCGGCATACTCGCCGCGGGTGGCGATCGTGCGGACTTCAACGGTTACCGGCGCATCTCCGAGCGCGGGAACCCTGACGGTGAAACGGTCACCCACCTTCAGCCCCTTGACGAGGTCCTCGCGCAGATCGAACCGCAGCCAGACGTCGCTCAGATCCACCAGCGAGAGCAGCGGAACGCCTGGAGAGACGTACTCGCCGAGCTCCGCACTGACCTGGTAAACCTGCCCCCCTATCGGCGCCTTGACGATCATCTCGCCCACTTGCGACTCCAGGGTGGAGATGGCCGCTTCTGCCTTGGCGACAGAAGCTTGAGCGACGCCGCGCTCCTCTGCCGTGTATCCGGCGGTGGCCTCGTCGTAAGCGAGCTTGGCTTGCTCCAGCGAGCGCGTCGCCACGTCAAGAGAGGCAGTCGCCTCGTCAAGCTTCGCCACAGATTCGTATCCGTGCTCGGCCACCTTTTTCACGCGGTCGTAGGTTTGCTGCGCAAGGGTCAAACTGGCCTGAGCCGCGGCAACGGCGGCCTTGCGTTCGGCAACCACTTCGGCCCGCGTTCCAACCAATATTCGCGCCAGGTCCGCGGCGGCCACCACTTTCATGGCCTCGGCCTCATGGAGTTTCATCACCAGTTCCGGATTGTCGATGGCAACCAGAAGCTGGCCGGCAGTAACGTTGTCGCCGCGCGAGACTGGCCGCTGCCCGACACGGCCATCGACGCGCGCGGCAACATCGATGCGGGTAGCATCCGCCTCTCCCTGTATCAGCAGCGGCTGCGGCTGAACCAGATACCAAAGGGACAAGCCAACGATGGCGCACACGCTGAGCGCCACGAAAATCGCGGCTACCCTTGAAGTCTTGGTGGCTACCTCTGCTGCGTGAGACGGCGCCATCGTCTCTAGGGGCCGAAGCCCTGTTGGCGTCGATGGCGAGCTTCCTTCCGACCGCCTCGGAGGCTCCAGCCGGATGGTGGCGTCCGAAAGCTGCGAGGTTCTGTCCGCGGGGGCAACGGACGTTTGCGTGGTCTCGGCGGGCTTCTCGATACCTCTATCCTCGGCTGAAGATACGGACATGCTCGCATTTACCTCGCTGCGTCAGTTGCGCGGCGCTCTGGAATGATAACTGAGCCGCTGAGAAACAAGGGTCGCCTCGCGCGGCGCGGACGTCTTGTCGCTTATGGTCGCTTTTTGAACAAATCTGTCCGGCGGGCGCCACTGGCCCCCGATCTCGATTGCTCAACGAAGCCCGAAACAGGTGCGGCTCAGATCGACACTGCGGCAGTCGATGCCTGAGGCTGCGTCATGAGAAATGGGGATTCCGGCACACGAACGGCCATCGCAGCCAGAGCCGCGACCACTATTGCAAGCACGCCGACCACGGACATCAGGACGAGCGTATCCGTGCTGATCCGAATTCGTCCCTTCCTGTTCATCATAGCGATCACCCTGGTCGAAACGTGTGGTTCAAGGGCTCTTCGAGGATGGACCACACGCATCGAATTGTATCGAGGTTGGCCTGAAAATTCTGTCATGTCGTCGCTGTGGTTTGATGGGATCGGCCGAAGTTCGGGGACGACGACGGCTCAGTTCAGAAATCCCGGAGGAGCTTTCTTCCAAGGCACGCCGCGGCGCCCCATTTCGTAGCCGGTCTGATAGAGCGAGCTCATGAACTTCTTGTCGAACGGGCTCTTGGGCTGAACCGCGAAGTCGGTCGGAATATCGATGAAGCCGTAGTCGATGCCGTCGCGCTTTGAGATCGCGTAGAGCCTGTAGAGATCGCCTATCCCCTGCGTCTTGATCAGGGATGACACAGCCTTCTCGGTGATGTCCGGCAGCGTAGCCTTGACGATGCTCGGCTCCGGTGTCGTGCGGCCGTTGCGGATTACATAGAGCCGGACCTTGATCCTGGTGTGGAAAGTCTGGTCGAGTTCACGCAACCTCAGACCCGCGGGCATTAGAAAGACCTCGTTGCTTGCGCCGCCATCCACATGCATCTCGTGATAGGTCTTGCCGCCCGCCGTCACTGTCAGGTTGACCGGTGGAAAGATGCCGGGGATGGAAGTCGAGGCGAGGATCACCTGCTTGAACAGCTTCAGGCGGTCCGGCTGCTTGCTTGCCGCGATAGCCCCCATGTCCCAGATCACCGCACGGTCGGCGTCGAGATTGGTCGTGCCGATGAAGAGCCGTCGTCCTTTGGCGGACTCCTGCGCAATTTTGGTGAGCACGTCGTCCGTAATGTACTTGTCGAGCATCCTGGCGAGCGGCGCGTTGCTGGTCAAAGAGCCGCTCGACAGCGCGCCGAGAAGGCTGCGCTTGGTATAGATGTTGGCCTCCTGGACATTCGTAAACCCCTCCTTGACTTGCTCGTCATAGGCCGGCCCCAGGAATGCGAAAGGCGCTATCAACGAACCGGCACTGATGCCGGTTACGATGTCGAACTGCGGCCTGGTCCCGGCCTTGGCCCAGCCGGCAAGGATTCCAGCGCCGAACGCGCCGCTGCTGCCACCGCCCGAAAGCGTCAGTGCATTGAGTTCATGCAAACTAATGGATGGATCGATCCTGGCGGCCTTCTCTCGCTCGTCGTGAAATGCGACAAGCCGCTTGGTCGGATAATTGGCGTAAGAGTCGCCCCAGACGCGGATGTCACTTCGATAGCCGGGCACTTCGGCGGCGGACATGAACTGTGTTGGAACGCCATCCGTGGGCATTGCGGCGACGCAGGCCCAAAGTTGCGTCGCGCAAAGACCAAGAACAATCGTCCTTGGGATGGCTCCGACGCGGCGGAAACGTAGCGCCGCATCACTGATGCGGCGACCCGCAAAGACGAACTTGGCCAATCCAACGTTGCGCATGGATGGTACCCTTCGAGGTATAGACAAATGCTGCCGAACCAATCGCACAAGTGATCCGACGGGTCTTTGACAAGCAGGCCCTGGATTGTTGGAATCAGCCATCCGCGCATGTGCCCGCGGATGGCAGGCACATGCGCGCGGGCGGCGGTTGCTCCTATGTGAACCGAAGCGATCTGCCTATGCGTCTTGCGGCAAGACCGTGAAGACGCGTGCGATGAAGGCATGGAAATGCGCCATATAGTTGCGCAGAGATTGCCCGGTGGACGGGGCGGTCATCTGCCATCGTCCGCGATGAGCCCAGGCGTGAACTGGATATGGGCTTCGATGGCGTTCATTGCGGAGAGTTGCAGAAGCTCAGCACGCTTCGCAGGCTCTGCCGCGCTATGGTAGTGCCGATCAAACCCGGCGAGGTTCCAATCATCGCCGAGGGCTTGCGGGTGAACGAATTCTTGCCATGGGGACGACTGCGCAGTCGATGGCATTCTTTAACCTCCTGGGATGGAGTGGCCGCCACCCCAAGTAACCAGATAATATTTTCACGAACAACAACGCCGGTCTTGAACCGCGAGGCACGGATTGTCTAATTCGGTCATGCTCGACATCCGCCCGGTTACTCGCAGGGCGGGATGTCGAGCTCGCCAAGGCCGATTTCATCAATCGGGAAGACCTTCGCTAAATACAGTGCGGCACATCTACTGCAATCTTGAGACAACGCAGCCGAGGGGCTGAGCTCAGGCCACCCCGCGTCCCATGCGTGGCATAAAGCCGGGCCGTGAGGGCTGGCTTTCACGCCATGACGTTCACCCCATGAGAAGATGGAGAACTCAGATGCCAGCGCTCGTTGCGGTCAAGAACGAGGCCGCGCCGCCTATGCAGCCGCCCGCGCCGAAGTGATGCATTTCATAGTCGGCGCGGAAATATCTTTGTGATCGGAACCTAAGTCTGCCACCCGGAGCATCGAGCGCTTTGGCAACAACCGGCACCCGATTCCGGGACAACGATGGTTTCTTCCCAATCCGTCGAAATCCAACACGGAGTACCCCGAAGATGAAGAAGCTCGCTCTTGCTGTTGCCTCCGTCCTGGCATCGTCGGCGCCGCCGCCAGTGACCACTACGGATCCGATGGCTCCAATCAGCCGGCTGCCGTGGTGATCGACACCTCCCGAACGACCTCGATCAAGACGTCTCCTCCGGCTGAAGAGAAGCCGACCGTTCAAGGCAGTGACCGCAATCTCTTCGGCCACTAACCATGCAGGATAATCGGAGCGGCGAGCTCGCCGGCCCGATTATGCGTCTGGCAGTCTCTGCCGCCAGCCAGCCCGGCGAAGCCGGTGATCCGGTAATCATCCACGCCTGGCGTCTGGACGGCATTTCGGGCTCGGCTCATCACTCTTGACCTCGTTGATCGAACTCGACGACCAGACCCTTGGACGGTCCCGCAAGACGGTTATTTTCGCCAGAGGCACGAGGTCCGCCAGTGTCGGCGCATTGAGGCTCGAATCAGGAAGTCCATGGCACGCAGAGGTCCTTCACCGCTGGGCTACTTGGTGTAACGATTACTGTGCGACGCGAGAGATTTTGACCAATGTCGACTGAGCCAGAAACCCAGCATTTCTCGACAGGCGCTCTCCCGCCGGGAATGCGGTTCGATTACTGGATGAGCATCCTGCAACAGTCGCTGTGGCCGGTGTCGGAATGGCGGGAGATTGAAGATTTCACCGTAGACCTGGCGGAAGCCTCGTTCGGAAGCCTCACGTCGATGACGGAGACTATCAGCGCTCATGAGTCGCACCGGACAAAACGCGATGTGGAGCGTAGCGGTGACCGATGCTACCTGCTGTTTGCAAACCAATTGCCCTGGCAGGTCGCCCATAATGGCCACAACGAGAATTGTCTTAGCGGAGATTGCATTCTCGTGGATTCGCAGGGCGAACTCGAGACCCGCGCTCCCACGGGCTATAGCGGCCTCATATTCAAATTGCCCGTAAGCTGGCTGCACAGCTGGCTCCCGGATCCTGACCTGCTCGTTGGACGTCGGATAGCGGGCGACTCCAAATGGGGACAGGCCCTTTCACCCATCGTAAGGCAGACCACGCCCGAATTCCTCACGGCTTCGCCGCTGCCCCATGGCGTATTGGCAGATCAGTTCGGGGCCCTGCTCGCATTGATCGCCGGCGATGCGGAAACACGTGCGATGCCCGAGCTCTTGAAGAGAATCCAAGGCTGCATCCGGCAGCGCTGCTCGGAACCGCAACTGACGGCGACCGATGTCGCTGCTTCGATCGACGTCCCGCCACGTCTGCTGCATCAGGCCTTGGCCGCCAGTGGTCTCACATTCGGCTCCCTGCTGCTCGATGCGCGAGTTGGTATCGCCATGGGTATGCTGCCGTCACCGGCGTTTAAGAACCTTTCAGTGGAGGAGATCGCGCGGCGGTCCGGCTTTGCAAGCGCGGCGCATTTCTCCCGAGCCGTGCACAAGCGAACCGGGCACATGCCACAGGCGCTGCGGCCATCGGCGAACTGAACGGATCGCGATTGCCGTTGCCGACGGATCATTCGGGCCAGAGTGACTTCGTGCACGCCGGCATGCGCTGGTCCGCAACGGCCTATGCCCGCACGCAAAATGCGATGTCAGCGCCCGGGCGTCAGCCGTATCGCGCCTTGAATGCAAGGATGACAGCCGCCAATGGAAGCACGACGACATTCGAGAGGATGATCGGCCAGGCGCCAAGCACGACGCCGTAAACAAGCCAGAGCGCTATACTCGTGGTGAAGATGACATAGGTCCAGAGCGAAATCGCCGCGGTGTCGCGACTACGGATGGTCTTGGCCGCCTGCGGGATGAAGGCGACGGTGGTCAGAAACGCTCCCACGTAACCAAGTAAATCAGGACCCATTAGCCGTATCGCACCTTGAACGAGAGAATGATTGCGGCAAGGCCGAGCACGATCGTGTTGAGGAGGATGACCGGCCAGGAGTGGATCGCGATGCCGTAGGCGAGCCAGAAGGCCTCACCCGCCGTGAAGATCAGATACATCCATAAAGAGATGGCCTGCGTGTCGCCGCTCTTGATGGTCTTGACCGCCTGCGGGACGAACGCAACAGCGGCAAGAATGGCCGCCAGATAGCCGAGTAGATCCAAGGTTTCCATACCAGGAACCTACGCCATGAAATCACACTCGTTGCAAGTGGTGAACCATCCATGCGATCAGCCATCTCAATTGTTGGCACAGTCAGGTTCGATTTAGACGGGTCCACGGCACGCAGGAGTTCTTCCCTCCGACGCCTTCAGTTTATATTCAGCGAGATGCGCGTCAGTCGTTCAGGACACAAAGGCACAGGTAGACCCAACATGAATCGGGCAGCCGGCAGATCGACTGGCCCACGGTCGTGCCGCCCAAAGCGGCAAAATTGAGTGCGCGTGTCGATTGCTATGACAGAGGCACCAAGCCCGGGCGTCGCTTTTGGACCGTTCCGCCTGGTGCCTCGCCAGAAGTTGCTGTTCGAAGGCGAACGGCCTGTTCGGCTGGGCAGCCGCGCATTTGATATTCTCGTCGTGCTGGTCGAACGGGCGGGCCAGGTCGTCGCGAAAGATGAACTGTTGGCGCTGGTTTGGCCGGGAACATTCGTCGACGAAGCAAATCTTCGCGTCCACCTTTCGGCGTTGCGCCGGACCTTGGGAGAAGGGCAGAACGGCGCCCGCTACATCATAAACGAGGCCGGGCGAGGCTACAGCTTCGTTGCGCCGGTGAGCCAGATCGAAGCCGCCAACGGAACGGGTCCGGTGCCCGGGACCTCGAAGCCGGTTCAAGACAGACCTTCCCTGCTGACGCGGGTTTTCGGCCGCGACGGCGCGATCGTGGCCGTCTCGGAATTGCTTTCCCAATACCGGCTGGTGACGATTGTCGGTTCCGGCGGCATGGGAAAAACAACCGTTGCACTGGCGGTTCTAGAGAATCCTGCCGCTCGATTTCAGCACGGCGTCTTCTACATTGATTTCGCATTGATCTCGGATCGTGGCCTGATCGCAAGTGCCGTTGCCAACGCACTTGGAGCGCCGTTCTCATCCGACGCTCCTATCGCGAGTCTGGTTGCGTTTCTTCGGGATCAGGACGCACTTCTTGTCTTTGACACGTGCGAGCACTTGGTCGAGGGATGTGCGGCGCTGGCCGAAGCCATCCTGAAAGGTGCGCCTCGCGTCGGCATCTTGGCGACAAGCCGGGAACCGCTACGCGCCGAGGGCGAGCGCGTATACCGGCTGCCTGCGCTGTCTCTGCCTCCTCAACGCGCGGCTATCAGCGCGATGGAGGCGCTGACCTACCCTTCCGTCCAGCTTTTTGTCGAGCATGCCGCCGCGAACCTGAACACATTCGAACTTCAAGACGCCCAAGCACCGGTCGTTGTGGACATTTGCAGACGGCTCGATGGCATTCCGTTGGCGATCGAAGTGGCCGCGGCCTATGTCGACGTATTCGGCATGCACAATCTTGCGAAGCGGCTTGACGAAATGTTCCTCTCGCTGGCCCATGGCCGCCGCTCAGCGCTTCCGAGGCATCAGACGCTTCGTGGAATGCTCGACTGGAGCTATGGGCTTTTGTCGTCTGCCGAACAGGCCGCGATTCGGCACTTGTCGATCATCATCGGAAGCTTCACGCTTGAAACCGCGGTAGCGATTGCCGGAGGATCCCAAATCGATGACGCGACCGTTGTCGACCACATCAGCAAACTTGTCGGCAAGTCGTTGCTGTCCGCCAACATCAGCTGTACCCCTGCCAGATACCGATTGCTCGATACGACCCGCTTCTATGCGCATGAGAAGCTGGTCGAATACGGCGAGTTCGACGCGGTAGCCCGTCGGCACGCCGAATACTTCCTCTCCCGGTTGACCTGTGCCCAGAGCGAAGGGGGAACGCTATCCCCAACGGACTGGATCGGCATTTACGGCCGCCAGATCGACAATGTTCGCTCGGCGCTCGATTGGGCCTTTTCACCCAGCGGCGATGACGAACTGGGAGTGGCGTTGACCATTGCAGCCGTTCCACTCTGGCAGCATCTGCTTCTGAGCGCGGAATGCCGCTCTCGAGTCGAGACGGCGCTCACGCATCTCTCGTCGCTCGACCGGCGGGAAAGTCGACCCCGCATGCAACTGCTGGCGGCCCTGGGCAACACGCTGCTGTACACGAAAGGTGTAGCCCAACAGGCCAGCAGTATCTGGTCGGAAACCCATGGCATAGCGCAGAAACTTCAGGACATCGACTATCAGCTGCGAGCGCTCCGGGGATTGTGGGCTGATGCGCTCAACGGCGGAGATATCCAGTCCGCCCAGGCGTCCGCCGAGCAATTCGGCAAGGCTGCCGCGCAGTCGCAAAATCCCAACGATGCCCTTGTTGGCGAGCGTCTCAACGCGCAGGTAGCTTATTTTCGCGGCGACCTGGCGGCTGCAATGACATGCTACCAACGCTTCCTGTCTTACTATCCTGCAAATGCAAACAGGCAGGATGCGGTTCGCTTCCAGTTCGATCAGCGTTTGATCGCATCAGCAGACTATTCGAGAGTTCTTTGGGTGATGGGCCATGCCGATCAGGCAATGTGCATGGTCGAGCGTTCCGTCGGCGAAGCGGAAGCAGTCGATAGCACCATCTCGCTGTATTATGCGCTGGCACATGCGGCCTGCCCGATCGCCCTTTACATCGGTGATCTGCCGGCAGCCGAACGGTTTGTCGCACGACTGCTCCAGCACACGTCCAGGACCCTGGTGCAGCCATGGGACCTGTGGGCGCATTGCTGGGAGGGCGTCTTGCTCAGCAAGAAGGGCGACCCGGCAGCCGGAGCACGTATGCTGGCAGGGTCGTTGGACAAGATCCCGCCCAATGCATTTCACATGCGCTACACCAGCTTCCTGCGCCAACTCGCTGAAATCTGGTTTCAGGCAGGAGACGTTGCCAAGGCCCTCGCGGCCATCGACAAAGTGATCGACATTTCCGAACGCCATGGCGAACGCTGGGCTGAAGCCGAACTTCTGCGCGTCAAGGGCGAGCTCATATTGCCTGGAGGTACGGAAGGAACCGCAGCAATGGCGGAGAATTGCTTTGTACGCGCTCTCGAAATCGCCAGGCGGCAGGGCGCTCTTTCCTGGGAGCTGCGTGCCGCGATCAGTCTGGCATCCCTGTTTGCGCAGCGGCGGCAATCGGGTGAGGCAAAGGCGTTGCTCGCTTCAGCGTATGGTAAATTCAAGGAGGGATTTGAAACCGCCGATCTGGTCAAGGCGAAATCAATGCTCGCTGCCCTTTGACCGGGTGCCGGCCAGCGCCAAGCATCCGAGTAGCAGGTCTCCATCAAGCCGCCTCGCCCCGCCGATTTCGCTCCGTTGTTTCGGCGCTGGCTTTGACAGGCTGCACCTGATGCGCTCGCCAGCCGATGTCCAGCCCAATCTGGCCCGCGGCATCGATCGCCGCGCGAACCAGGATGTCGGCGTATGTCGGATATGCGAGCGGGACGCGGGCAAGATCGTCCACCCGCATACCAGCGGACATGGCGACTGCCGCCACCTGGGCGATGTCGACCGCACGTTCTCCAATAACGTGACAGCCCAGGATCAGGCAGGTCTTGCGGTCGGCGATCATCTTGCAGAAGCCAAACTTGCGGCCGTCGACAATGGTTCGCGTCGTCGTGTCGAAATTGACGATCGACTTCACGATGTCATGGTTCTGGCGAGCATGCGCTTCCGTGAGACCCACCTGCGCATATTCGGGCTCCGTGAAGCTGCCGGTCGGGCCGCTGTTGTCGCCCAGCGGCATGGTAGGCCCGAGCACAGCATTGGTAGCGGCGACGAAAGCAGCGCGGGTCGCCTGGGGCACAAGCATCAGCTGACCCGTCACGTCGCCGGCCGCAAATATATGCGACGCCGAAGTCTGCATGTACTCGTCGACCTTGACGAATTTTCGCGCGTTGAGATCGACGCCCGCGGCGGTCAGGTCGAGTGCGGCCAAATCGGCCGTCCAGCCAACGGCAACGACCGCCAGTTCCCCTTCGGCGCTTTCGGAGCATCCGTCCTTCGTGAAATTCATCCGCACGCCCGCAGGCGCCTTTTCGAACGACTCGATCGTGCCGAAATTCTCTCGCACGACTATGCCGGAAGCTCGGAACGCCGTCGCGGCCGCCATTGCCACGTCATCGTCCTCAGTTGCGAGAATTCGCGGGCCTGCCTCGAACAGCTGGACGCGTGTGCCGAATGCGTTGAAGATCGAGGCGACCTGCGCCCCGGTCGCACCCGCGCCAATGACGAGCATCGACGATGGGACCGCGGTCAAACTCCAGGCATCGCTATGAGTGGCTGTCAGTTCGAAACCGGGGATCGGCAATCGCCGGCTGACGCCGCCGCTGCAGATGATGAACTTGCCGCCCTGAAGCTTGAGCCCGCCTTGAGTTTCGACTGTGTGCGCATCGACAAAGCGCGCCGTGCCTGCCCGCTCGTAAATTTCGACATCCAGGTCCTCGAGTTGCTGGCGCAATGACGAATGGGCGCGGACGTCACCCACAACTTCCTTCACCCGTGAAAGCAGCTTCGCGTAGTCGAGCACAGGCTCGCCCACCGCAACGCCATATTGGTTGAGTTGACGGGCGTCCCGCATCAACCTGGCGGCATGCGCCAGAGTGCGGACCGGCACTGGCCCGTCATTAGCCGCCATGCCGCCAAACTCGCCGCAGGCGATGAGTGCGGTCCGCGCGCCCAGATCCGCGGCACGCAGGGCCGCCAGCACGCCGGCTGGCCCAGCGCCGATGACGACGACATCAAACATTTCAATTCTCCGTTTGTCGTGCTTCGCTGTGCATGCCGACTGCGGGTAGCCGCTCGCGCGGCTACGCGACGCTGTGCGCGTTTGGGTTGTGCACTGCCTCGGTGACCTCGTTGTGCAGTTCCAGACGCCCGGGAAATATCTAGTCTTGTCGTGCGATCGAACCGCGGCATCGATGCCTTTCACGGCATCACTAACGACTATCTCCGTGGAGATGCCTGCCTCTCGAAGGCGATGTTGTCGAGGAGAACGGTTCCGGGATTGACCGGCGCCTTCGCCGGGTCGTCGATGTCGAGCCTGCGGAAGGACAGCCCGTCATTCCAGGCTCGGCGCACATACTCCTTGACGAATTCCATCGTCAGGTACTCTCCAGCGCAACGGCGATAGCCGAAGCCGAATGGCGCATAGCCCGCGAAGTCAACCAACGGCTGCGGCTTGCCGTCAACTTCGCCATAGACAGCACCGAAGACGGAGTTGTTTATCTCGCCGTCGCGACCATCCTTGAAAGCAAAGGGCGTCTTGGCGAATGGACACCGCGAGAGGCCCACCTTTTTTGCCGCTTCCGCATCGTTGTCGACCGTGGTCGGGGCGGCCTTGTAGCGGTCGGGATCGAACTTCATCGGCTCATCCCAGTGAAGTGGGCTGAAGCTCGCGGCGTCATGGGGCGTCACCACACCGTTGAGCTGCGCGCCCGTCAGAGCACGACGGCGTTGAAGGATCGACATGCTGCCGCCATTCGGGTTGATCGTCCGGAACAGCTCCATCACGAAACGATCGAGCGGCGTGAATTGCCCGTCAAGCTCGTCCGGTTTGCCGGACATCGTCTTCTTGAACCAGGCGCGGACGTCGGCGTCTCCTTGTGTGGGCTCGAGCCGCTCGCTGATATTGTAGATCATGTTGCCCCATTGGCTGAACGCCAGGAAGTTGTGGAAGCACTCGAAGAGGATGTCGATCCGCCTGAAATTCGGTCCCGTCTGGCCGTTCTTGAGCCAGTAGTAGACCAGCGTGCGGTCAGCGTCCGGCTGCTTGCTGTCGAGAATTCGCTGGATACGCGTGTCGAGCCAGGCTTTCAGACCGTGGCGCGTCGCGCGTGTCTCCATGTATCCGTCGCGAACGGGTTCCGTCGTTGGGAACCAGTACCCGAGGACCGAATTGAAGCCGGAACTGAAACGGCGAACGTCGTCGGGAATATCCTTGCCGGTCGCACCCACGTGCAGATCCCAGTAGAGATCATAGTAATAGTCGAAGTAGTGCTTCATCAGCGGCGTGCCGGCATTGGCAGGCGCCAGCAATTTTTCGAAGAAGGCCTCGATCTTTGGCCTGTATTTGTTGTCGACAAGGTCCCGGGTGGTTGCCGAAACGTAGATCCTCTTTCGTTCGTTGTCCGGGCCCCGGTTCTCGTAGCCTTGAATGAAGACGGTCCGGCCTTCCTCCTCCGGGTTCGGTGTCCAGCCGTCGTAGAGCATGCCCCAGAAATGCGCTGGCGCCGCCTTCTCCTTGCTGAAAACGAAATCGATCATCGGCAGATGTGGCGTCTCGCCGGTGAACTCCGTGCTCAGGAGAAACGGCGCGACGACACCGGCGACATAGTCGTCCGGAAAGGAGGGCGGCAGAAGTCCCGCGGGTCGTGCGTCCTCGGCAACCTTGATCGTGATCATCTCGGATTCGTTGTGAGTGTCGCTGTGCAAGTCGTTCATCTTGGTCTCCTGGTCACGCGTCACCGGTAAAATGCCCGAGATGCGCGTCGCAGTATGTGACAAAGGTCTTGGAGTTTGCTCGAATCGGACTTTGCACGCGAAGGCCGACGGCGTCTTCTCGCGAACCCGGACCTGTTTTGGCCGATGAAAGGGCAAACGATTTGGTGGGGAGCGGTGCGCACGAAAATGCCAGCCTGCACAACGCACGCCAGACGGCTAGCTGCCGCGAAATTCGCTCGGCGTTTTGCCAGTCCAACGGCGGAAAGCGTGCCTGAAATTCGCGGCATCGGCGAAACCCAGTGCGGAAGCGATGTCCTCATTCGTCAATTCTGTCTGGCGAAGGTATTTTATGGCGACCTGGCTTCGCACCTCATCCATCAGCTCGCGAAAGGAAGTCCCCTGCTGGGAGAGCTGCCGCCTGATGGTTCTGGTGGTGGTACCGAGGAGCGCCGCGATGGCATCGAGCGTCGGCCCGTTCGCGATATCCTGCAGGAGAATCTTTCGAATCCTGCCGGCTACACCGGTTCGCCGTGTCATGTCGGCCAGCAGAGCATCGCAAAGATCCACGACCGCGGAATAGGTCGTCCGGTTGCCAAATTTCGGCACCTCATCCAGCCATCTCGATTGAAAGACCAGCCTGTTAGCCGGCTGTTCAAATCGCACGGGACATCCGATCAACGCCGCCGTCAGGCGAAAATCATCGGCCGGCGGGTAGGTGACAGTGATTTCCCGCGGCGCAAATGACGCTCCCATGATATCGCGGTGAAGCGAGGCGTGGATGCCGATCTGCATCTCCGCGATGAAGCGATAAAGGCGAGGATCGGCCCCGCGATCGATGATCGGCTCGATCTCCCAGGCAGCCATCCCCTCCTGTTCTGAAAATGAAATGGCGGCCAGCGGCGCGGCCAGTGGATGATAGTTTGCCGCGAACCCCATCGCCCGGCGAAAATTCGTGCTGCACAGTATCGCGTAGCCGTACATCCCATACGTCGAGACGTGGATTGCCGAGCCTATCGCGTAGGGCAACGAAGGATCCCGCGACAACTCGATGGCGTTCCGGCAGGCGATGATCAATTGTTTCAGGGAGACAAGCGTTTCGGGAGAATGCAACTCGTCCGGCTGCACACCTACCCCCGATAGCGCGCGAAGCGCCGAGATGCCCTGCCCGCCAAGTGTATCGACCACCGCCGCCAGCTTGGTCGATCCATGGATTTTCTGGCTGGATCCAGGCGCATCCACCTTTGGGGATTCTGACATCGTCAAGACCGACAGCTAGCTTTCCATTTCTGTCATCAAAGAAGACCGAATCGCGCAAGCTTGTAAAGAAACCTTGCGATGGCCGGCAATAACGCGCTCAACCATGTCCGCTGTGAACCCGATCTGTCCGTTGCGAACCTTTGAAGACCTCGCCTTTCTGCCAAAGTGATGTACTGCGCCCGAAGGCTCGATACTTGGACCTTCCGCGTCATCTTAGCGTCGGATGAAGGAGGCAGACCGCGATGAAGATAACCGTCAACATCGATTGCACCTCCGCCGAGGCCCGGGAATTGCTTGGTCTGCCGGATGTGCAGCCGCTGCAAAACGCATGGCTTGCCGAAATCGAAAAGAAGATGATGGCCAATCTTGCACAGTTCTCCCCGGAAGGCCTTGCGCGAAGCTGGCTTTCGGGCGCACCGGCGGGGGCCGACTGGATCCCCAACATGTTCAGCACCCTGCTCAACGAACGGAACCAAGGCAAGGACGTCAAGCCCTGACGCCCGATGCCGGCGCGACATCGCTACCGGCGCGACGGCCCGGAATGTAAGAGCCGAGGGCAGGCCGATCATGGGCATGATGCTGTTGCGGCTGGAACAGTTGCAGAACGACGAGCACGCCTCGCTGGCGAAGGCCTTTTTTGAGCGCTTTCGTTTGGTTGGATAATTTCGGATCACGACCGGCAAGGGCCTCGCGAGCGTGAAAGCACGCCCGATCTTCGGAGAAGCACTTTGTCCGATTCGACCCCTTCAGAGGTCGGTTCGGACCTTCACAAATATCGTACGGCGCGCGACGGTTCTGACCGTGGCGCACAAAAAAACGGACAACCGTGCAAGCGGCTGCCCGCAAGGAAAGACAGAACAAGCGCGAACGCGCGACAGCCGGGAGGATACCGCCGTGACTGGAAGGCTCATTCAAGTCGCCAAATCAGCCTACCAATATCCGTTGCTCATCAAGCAGATTTGGCACACCCCCCTCAGAAACGCACCCGACCAGGAAATCGTGTATCGGGACCTCCAGCGTTTCACGTACCGACAGTTGTGGGACCGTATCGGACGGCTGGCTTCCAGTCTGGCGAGGCTCGGCGTGCGGCCTGGCGACACCGTGGGCGTGCTTGACTGGGACAGCAACCGGTTCCTCGAGGCCTTCTTCGCCGTTCCGATGATGGGAGCCGTCCTGCAGACGGTAAACGTGCGACTGTCGCCTGAGCAGATCACCTACACCATCAATCATGCAGGCCCGTCGGTGCTGCTGGTCAACGACGAGTTCGTCGGAATGCTGGAGGGCATCAAGCCGCAGCTGCCCAATGTGAGGACGCTGGTCGTGATGTCGGACCGGCCCGCTCCGCAGACGGGCGGCCTGTCCTTCGCTGGAGAATATGAAGAGCTGCTGGCCGCCGCTTCGCCGGACTATGACTTCCCCGACTTCGACGAGAACACGCTTGCCACCACCTTCTACACCACCGGCACCACGGGGTCGCCGAAGGGCGTCTACTTCAGCCACCGCCAGCTGGTGCTGCATTCGCTCGGTGAACTGGCCTTCTTCGGCATGGCAGCCAAACAAGGGCGGTTCTGCCGGGACGACGTCTATATGCCGATCACGCCGATGTTCCATGTCCATGCCTGGGGATTTCCCTGGACCTCGACGCTTGCCGGGGTCAAGCAGGTCTATCCCGGCCGTTATGATCCGGCGCTGCTCCTCAAGCTGATCAAGACGGAAGGCGTGACGTTCACGCACTGCGTGCCGACGATCTTGCAGATGCTGCTTGGCGCCGCCGCGGCGGCGAATACCGACCTCGCCGGCCTGAAGATGGCAATCGGTGGTTCGGCACTGCCGAAGGCACTTGCCAAGCAGGCCATTGAGATGGGCGTGGACATCTATGCCGGCTACGGCATGTCGGAGACGGGACCCGTACTCTGCGTCAGCCAGGTCAAATCGGCGGACCTTACCGGCGACCTCGACAAGGAGATCGACATCAGGACCAAGGCCGGGATCCCGGCGCCGCTGGTCGATATCCGCATCGTCGATCCGGACATGAAGGAGGTAGCGCACGATGGCAAGGCGTCCGGCGAAATTGTCGTGCGCGCGCCCTGGCTCACTCAGGGCTACTACAACAACCCCGAGGCCTCCGAGCAATTGTGGGCTGGCGGATACCTCCACACCAACGACATCGCGGTCATCGAACCGAACGGATATCTCCACATCACCGATCGCATCAAGGACGTCATCAAGACCGGCGGCGAGTGGGTGTCCTCGCTGCAGCTGGAGGACCTCATCTCACAGATCAAGGGCGTGCTCGAGGCGGCGGTCATCGGGGTCAAGGACGACAAATGGGGCGAGCGGCCGCTGGCGCTCGTCGTCAAGGACGCCAAGGCCGGCGTCGACCTGAGCGACACCGCGATCAAGACACATCTCAAGACGTTCGCCGATGCAGGGGTGATCTCGAAATTCGGCATCCCCGAAAAGATCCTTTTCGTCGAAGCGCTCACCAGGACAAGCGTCGGCAAGCTCAACAAGAAGGAGCTGAGAGAAAAGTTCGGCTAGAAGTGGCTAGTTAACAGAACAACCCTGCCGGACAATACGTGGAGGAGACAAGGATGGGCGATCTTACACTTTCTTCGATCGGCGACTATGTTGGAAGAGAACTTGGCGTATCGGACTGGGTTGCCATCCATCAGCCGCGCATCGATGCCTTCGCCGCCTGCACGGGCGACGATCAATGGATCCATGTGGACGTCGAACGCGCCAGACGCGACAGCCCCTTCCGCGGTCCGATAGCCCATGGATACCTGGCTCTTTCGATGGTCGCCGCGCTCGCCATGCGCATGGGCGCCATCCCGCGAGACGCGGCTGCGGGCGTGAACTACGGTATCGACCGGGTTCGCTTTCTCGCCCCGGTGCCGGCCGGGGCACGCGTGCGGTTGAATGTCGTGCTGCTTGGCGTCGAGCCGAAGGACGCCGGACAGATCGTCATGAAGATGAAGAACACGCTGGAGATCGAGGGTTCGCAAAGGCCTGCACTCGTCGCCGAGACCCTGGCTCTCCTCATCCCGGGTAAACAGCCATGAGCAAGCAAGACCGCACCGACAGATCGGCTCCGGAGGACATGTTCGAACCGGCGGCCCGAAGCACATTGGCGCTCAACCCGCTGATCGGCCTGCGGGGAAAGGACCTGATCGAGAGCACCGGTATTCTCTTCAAGGCCATGGCAAACGAGCCAAGAGCCGCGGCGGACCAATGGCTCTCTCTCATAGCCGAATTGAGCAGCATCGGCGGCGGCAAGTCAGAACTCGAACCTCAGGCCGGCGACAAGCGTTTCTCCGACCCGACCTGGAAGAACAGCGCGCTCCACAGCGGCCTGCTCAAGGCCTATCTCGCCTGGGGCCGCGCACTCGATGGTTTCGTCGACCAGACCAGCCTGGACGACGCCGACAAGGCGCGCGCCCACCTGATAACCACGATCATCATCGATGCCCTCGCGCCGACCAATGGCCTGCTGACCAACCCAGCCGCCGTGCGCAAGCTGCTCGACTCCGGTGGCCAGAGCCTATGGCAAGGCCTGGAGCACTTTCTCGAGGACATGACCAAGCACGCCGGCTTGCCTTCGCAGGTGGATTCCACCGCTTTCAAGGTCGGCGAAAACCTCGCCGCGACACCTGGCTCGGTTGTGTACCGCAACGAGCTTCTGGAACTCATCCAATATAGCCCCACCACGTCGAGCGTAAAAAGACGGCCGCTGGTGATAACGCCGCCGCAGATCAACAAATTCTATGCTGTCGACCTGACGCCGGACAAAAGCCTGGTTCGCTTCCTGACGGAAAGCGGGATATCGACATTCTGCGTCAGCTGGCGCAACCCGACCGTCGAGCAGCGCGACTGGGGGCTCGACACCTATGTCACTGCCCTTGACCAGGCGGTCGATGCCGTTCGCGAAATCAGCGGCAGCGAGGACATCACCATGATGGGCTCCTGTTCCGGCGGCATCACATCTGCCGCCTATCTCGCCACCCAGGCGGTTGGCGGGACAAGGAAGGTGAGGAACCTGGTGCTCGCCGTCTGCATGCTCGATACCGACATCGCCGGCGACAGCGCGTTCGGGTCACTGATCACACCAGAAACCATGCACGCCGCCAAGGAAGCGTCGCGCCTGCGCGGGGTTCTCGACGGGCAGGACCTGGCACGCATGTTTGCCTGGATGCGGCCGAACGACCTGATCTGGAACTATTGGGTCAACAACTATCTGCTCGGCAATGCACCGCCGGCGTTCGATATCCTCTACTGGAACGCGGATACGACCCGGCTGCCGGCGCGCCTGCACGGCGATTATATCGACCTCTATTTCACCAACCCGTTCGCCAATCCGGGCAAGCTCACCTTGAACGGCAAGACGGTCGACATGAGCAAGGTCAAGGCCGACTGCTATGTCATTGCCGGCGTCACCGACCACATCACGCCGTGGAAATCGGTTTTCAGGACGGCGCGCATCTTGGGCAAGAACACGACTTTCATCCTGTCCAACAGCGGGCACCTTCAAAGCCTGATCAACCCGCCAACCAACCCGAAAGCGTCGTTCATGACCGGTCCCATAGGCCCCGACGGGCCAGATGCTTTCCTGGCTGGAGCGGAAAAGCGGGCCGGTAGCTGGTGGCCGCACTGGCGCGACTGGCTTTACGAAAGGTCCGGCGAGGACGTTACGGCGCCGGGGTCGACGGGCAGCGAGAGCTTTCCGGCAATCGCCGCGGCGCCCGGAAGTTACGTCTTCGAAAAATAGAATCGCGTTGCTTTGAGGCATGCGCGCTGCCTGCGGTGGGAAGGGGTCTTCGTCCAACATGGCTTCAGACGATACCATGACCGAGATCGAGGTTCGAACAGTCCAGATTGGATCTCAGCTCCTCAACGTGGCCATCCGGCACGGCAGAGGTTCGCGGCCTCCCCTCCTCCTGTTCAACGGAATTGGGGCCAACTGGGAGGCGGCGAAGCCTTTCCTCGAAGCCCTGTCGGATACCACGGCGGTCATCTTCGACGTCCCAGGTGTCGGCGGCTCCCCGATGCCCTCATTGCCTTACCGTCCTTCGACCATTGCCAGCCTCGCCGACCGGCTGGTCTCGAAGCTTGGATTCGACAGGGTCGATGTCGCCGGCGTGTCATGGGGCGGCGGCATCGCACAGCAATTCGCGCATCAATTTCCGGCAAGGTGCCGGCGACTGGTGCTGGCCGCGACCTCGCCGGGTGCGATTATGGTGCCGGGCAGCCCCGGCGTCCTTCTCAAGATGGCCACGCCGCGTCGCTATATCGACAAGGCCTACATGAGCGAGATTGCTCCCGAAATCTACGGAGGTGCGTTCCGCGAGAATCCAGCTCTGATCGCGCGCCATGCGAGCGCGCTAAGGAAGGTCAGCGGCACCGGCTACCTCTACCAGTTGATCGCCATGACGGGCTGGACGAGCCTGCCATGGTTGTGGTCGCTGCGCCAGCCGACGCTTGTCCTCACGGGGCGCGACGATCCGCTGGTTCCTGTCGCCAACGGAAGGATCTTGGCGCACCTCATACCGAACGCCCGGCTTGAAATCATCGACGACGGCCACCTGTTCTTCGTGACGCGGCCCGCGGAGACGGCCGCGACGGTCGAACGGTTCCTGATCGAAGATGAGACGCGCCAGGAATCGGGCTCCGAGCATCAGGCCTCGCCCGGATAAGCAGGTCAGGCGGCACAAGCCAATGGTCAACCAACGGAGGAAATGATGACCAAGGATACGCAAACCTACATCGAGATGCTGCGGAATTTCGGTAGCGATATCGGCTTGCCGAAGCTGGACGTGGACAAGCTGATCGAGGGCCACCGCAAGAACATCGACGCCCTCGGCCATTCCGCCGAAATTGCCGTCAAGGGCACGCAGTCCGTGGCGCAGAAGCAGCGGGAGGTCCTGGAGGCGGGGCTGCGCGAGGCGACGGCACTGGCGCGCGCCTTTCAGCCGCTCGGCAGTCCGCAGGAAACCCTTTCGAGGCAAACGGAGTTCGCCAGAAAGGTCTTTGACATCGCCGTCGAGGGCACCAAGGAGACTGCCCAGATGACACGGCAATCGACGGCCGACGCCGTCAAGATCATCAAGGACCGTTTGAAGGACAATCTGGAGGAAATTCGCGGAAGCGTCAGCCGGTCCGCTGCCGCGGAAAAGAACGCCAAACCGGGTAAATGAGCTGACATCCCGGGTCGAGCCAAATTGTCTCGACCCGGACCTCGCCACCAAGCAACGGAGGAAAGCGCCATGGCTGAAAGCGTTTACAAAATCATCGAGATCGTGGGAACCAGCACGGAGTCCTGGGAGAGAGCCGCGGCTGCGGCTGTCGAACGGGCCGGCCAGTCCCTGAGGGATCTCAGGGTTGCAGAAGTTGCACAACTGGATCTGCAGATCAGAGACGGCAAGGTCGAGGCCTACCGGGCGAAATTGAAGGTCTCGTTCAAGTACGAAGCTGACTAGCCCCGGGATCACGGATCCGCAGACGAAATGGCGTTGGCGCTCGATTTTCGCCGACAAGCACGTGTTCGTGTTTGATTCGGCGCTATCGATGACGGTCGCGCTCGAGCGGCCTGGAGAGGTCTAGTCCAACCAACTTCCGGTCAGTACTCGCCAACCCTGGGCACGAAGCGGAGATCGCCCGTCGATTTCTGAGTCTCCGCCTCTGGTTCGTCGGTTTGGTCAACTGCTGACGCGGTTGCCAGACATTATGCGGAGATCAATTTCCATTTTGGACCGGAGACGGTACGCCAACCCGGATCAATCTGGAAAAATCCGGCGAAAGGCCCGATACCCGCGCACGCTCGTCTATGTGGGCTAAGTCCCTCAAAGCCGACAACGGCAAACGAGTGTCGAGTGCCCCCCGTGCATATGCATAATCGGGAAGGTAGCCGTTGACGATGAGGCGCCAGTCGAGAGGAACCACGCCACCAACCGCGCGCATCATTTTGACGATCGTCGTCGTGCAGTTCGTGGTGAGGGAGTTGTAGAATTCTGGAGTCGTGGAAAGCGCATTTGCATCGGAGACGTACTCCAGCAAGAGCGCTCGGGCGGCATTCGTCGACGCATTCAGGCGAAAGATCTGGACGTCCTCTCCCCGAACATTCGACCTGACACCAACCACATCTCGCTCATCGGCGGCGATGATGACGAGGGGATTGCTCTTGAACAGGTCCGCTAGTGGCGAGAATTCGCCACCGGCACGCCGCCGCACCTCAATGGACCAGGCAAGATAATCACCACCTGCGAAGCCAAAGCTCACGATGACGTGGGCGATTTTGGTCCCGGACCAATAAGACATGAAGAGGTCGGTCGTCTGAAGTGCGGATAGGTCGTAGGTCCGCGTCGTCCAGCGTTCGGTGAAATCGGTGTCGCTACGCCATTCAAAGTCGCGCACGTCTTTTAGCGTCAAGAGATTTCCGTCGCGCGTGCCGGTTAGTTGACGAGCGACATCTGGCGCCCAGTCGGCATGGTCCAAGGGCTTGATGGAGCTCCACCAAACCAGAACCACAGCAAAAGCAGCGACAAACAGGATAAACGCCCCGATGCGAAAACGGCCGTAGAATGCGATGACTGTCGCGAGGCCGAACAACATGCAGAAGCCAGCGGCAATAGCCCGTCCGAGCTCTGCCGCGGGCAGGCGGTACCACACGGCAAGACCGGCCCAGGCAGTCAAAATTGCAACGGTCAATGAAAGGATGACGGTGAGCGAGGTCCGAGCGATGCGATGCATTGAACCCTCTTTCAGCCAGGCAGCCTCGCTATACGTCCATCGACGGCCGCGCTGGTAAACGGTTTGATCGCCGCCACGCGCTGAGAGGATATAGACCAGTTGCCTTTCATCGACCATGAGGTCGAGATAGTTGTGATGAATCTCTTCTCTCAATCAGCAGACAAGCGGTCGACAGGGCTCGCGGCGGTTAGTCGTTGCCCGTCTCGAGGCCTTCGTGAGGACCTTTGATCACGAGCCGATATACGGCGCTTGTACAAACGTTGGGTATTTTGACGTTTCGTGCACCGATCGACATCCGAACTCGCCCGCCTCGCGAATCTCGAACGCAGCGATGCGATCGATGCCATCGAGGGAACAGTTCGCATCCTGCGAGAAACGTCAAAGGGGCAGGCGCTTTGTACAAGTCTTGAATTTGAAATCGTGATCAGGTGCGACCAGAAAACGAGACTTCCCCCGACGCTTTCGAGTGGAACAGCAGAATACGCGTTGGGATGGTTCTACGCCGAATGTCAATCCACCTAAAACGAGGACGACCACGCCGATGAACGCCACTCCCACGCCCGGTTCAAAGCTGATTTCACCCAAGAACCACACACTGATCATGATCGATTTTCAGTCGCAAATGGCCTTTGCCACCAAGTCGATCGATGCGATCGTGCTGCGCAACAATGCCGCGCTGGTCGCTCATGCCGCCGCAGGTTTCGGGGTTTCGACGATCTTGACAACCGTCGCCGAGAAGACCTTCTCGGGGCCGATGTTCGACGAGATCACGGCTGCTTTCCCCGGCCAGGCGCTGCTCGATCGCACTTCCATGAATACCTGGGAGGACGCCGCGGTCATCAAGCAAGTCAACGCGATTGGCAAGAAACGTCTCGTCCTGTGTGGCCTGTGGACCAGCGTCTGCATCGTGGACCCAGCACTCTCTGCCCTCGACCAGGGATTCGAAGTCTACGCAATTGCGGACGCCTGCGGTGATGTCTCGGACGAAGCGCACGAGCGCGCCATGCAGCGGATGCTCCAGGCCGGCGTGCGGCCGCTGACATCGTTGCAGTATCTGCTGGAGTTGCAGCGCGACTGGGCTCGTGGCGACACATATGAACTTACGACGGGCATAGCCAAGAGATTTGGCGGCGCCTACGGGCTCGGCGTCATCTATGCCAAGAACATGTTCGGCGCGCACGAAAGTTAGGCGGTCCCGAAATGGCGCCGGTGGTTTCGCCGGTGCCACGATTTCTTCCGTCTCGTGGAGGCTCCATGAAAGCCCACTTCATCTCGCTTGCCGCCGGCCTTCTCGTTGGCATCATTTATGGACTGCTGAATGTGCGGTCCCCGGCCCCGCCCATTATCGCGCTTGTCGGACTTCTTGGCATCTTGGCCGGCGAGCAGCTTCCGCCGCTTGTCAAGAATATGTGGCGTAACGAACCCGCGGTTCTTTCGTGGCTCCACCAAGTGCGTCCGCATGTGTTCGGCCATTTGCCGCAAGGCGGATTGCCTTCGCAGCCAGCAATCCAGCGTTCGGACAAGAACGCATAAGGCTGAACTCCAACATTGCGAGGCGACGGACCATGGCTGAAGCCACAACGGCCGACCTGATACTGCATCGTGGGCTGATCACAACCCTCGACCGTTCCAACCCAACCGCGAGCGCCGTCGCCATCGCGGACGGCAAGTTCCTGGCCGTGGGCCACGACCACGAAATCATGGCGTTTGCCGATGCCAACACCAGGATTGTCGACCTCAAGGGCAAGCGGGCGCTGCCCGGGTTGATCGATAACCACACTCACGTCATCCGGGGCGGCCTCAACTATAATCTGGAGCTCCGCTGGGACGGCGTCCGCTCGCTTGCTGATGCCATGGCGATGCTGAAACGGCAGGTTGACCTCACTCCCCCGCCGCAATGGGTGCGGATCGTTGGCGGCTTCACCGAGCATCAATTTGCCGAGAAGCGCCTGCCGACCATCGACGAAATCAATGCGATCGCCCCCGAGACCCCGGTCTTCATCCTCCATCTTTATGACCGCGCTCTTCTTAATGCCGCAGCACTCCGAGCAGTCGGCTACACGAGGGACACACCTAACCCGCCAGGCGGCGAGATCACCCGCGACTCGGCTGGCAATCCGACCGGCCTCTTGCTCGCCAAGCCGAACGCCGGCATCCTCTATGCCACGCTTGCCAAGGGTCCCAAGCTGCCCTTCGAGTACCAAGTCAATTCCACCCGCCATTTCATGCGGGAACTCAATCGTCTCGGCGTGACCGGCGTCATCGACGCAGGCGGCGGGTTTCAAAGCTATCCGGACGATTATGCGGTAATCCAGAAGCTTGCTGACGACAACTTGCTGACCGTGCGTCTTGCTTACAACCTCTTCACCCAGAAGCCGAAAGAGGAGAAGGACGACTTCCTCAAGTGGACCGCCTCTGTGAAATACAAACAGGGGACAGACTATTTCCGCCACAACGGGGCCGGCGAAATGCTCGTCTTCTCGGCGGCTGATTTCGAGGATTTCCGTGAGCCGCGCCCAGAGATGCCGCTGGAAATGCAAGGCGACCTCGAGGAAGTCGTCCGTATCCTTGCGCAAAATCGTTGGCCATGGCGACTGCACGCCACCTACGACGAGACCATTAGCCGAGCACTCGACGTCTTCGAGGAGGTCGACCGTGAGGTTCCGTTCGAAGGGTTGAACTGGTTCTTCGACCATGCCGAAACGATTTCCGAGCGCTCGATCGATCGGATTGCCGCGCTGGGTGGTGGTATCGCCGTCCAGCATCGTATGGCCTACCAAGGCGAATATTTCGTCGAACGCTACGGCCGGCGTGCAGCCGAGGCGACACCGCCGATCGCAAGGATGCTGGAACGGGGCGTCCACGTCTCGGCCGGCACGGATGCCACTCGCGTCGCATCCTACAACCCGTGGGTGTCACTCTCATGGATGATTACGGGGCGCACTGTCGGAGGCATGCGGATCTATCCACGCAGCAATTGCCTCGACCGTGAGACGGCTCTTCGTATGTGGACCGAGAATGTCGCTTGGTTCTTGAACGACGAGGGGAAAAGAGGCCGCATCGAAAAGGGTCACCTCGCCGATCTCATTGTTCCGGACAAGGACTTCTTCGCCTGCTCTGAGGGAGAGATTTCCGACCTTACGTCGGAACTCACGATTGTTGGTGGCAAGGTAGTCTATGGCGCCTCTGATTTTGCCGAACTCGACGAGAGCACGGTTCCGCCCGCGATGCCGGATTGGTCGCCGGTGCGCGTCTTCGGCGGCTATGGCGCCTGGGGCGAACCGAGGGGTGGCGGACACAATTCGCTGCGTCGGACCGCGATCACCTCCTGCGGCTGTTCTTCCGCGTGCGGCGTACACGGTCACGGTCATGCCGACGCCTGGACTTCGAAACTGCCCTTGTCCGATCCCGCCGGCTTCTTCGGTGCGCTTGGCTGCAGTTGCTGGGCTGTCTGACCTGGTAGCGCCTCATGAACACCAATGCCATACTCGCAGTGGGACAGGGCCTCGCGGGCGAATTGCTCACGGCGCCTGCCCTGCGCACGTAGCGGAGACCTTCATGACCAGACCGTCGCTTGGCGTGCTTCTCAGTTTCAACGGCGGCTACGTCGATACGATGGGTTTTCTGGCCCTAGCCGGTCTCTTCACAGCCCACGTCACGGGGAACTTCGTCACGTTGGGCGCTGCTATCGTCTTCGGAACGACGGGAATCATCGCAAAACTGCTCGCTTTGCCGGTTTTCTGCCTCGTCATTCTTTTAACGAGGGTGCTGTCCCAGCGCCTCGAGCTGCACGGGCGGAAGGCCATCACTGCGCTTTTGTCACTCAAGCTGGTATTGTTCACGATCGCCGCCGTCGCCGCCTTCCTTCACGGCCGTGTCTCCGATGGCGACTCGCCCGTCGCCATAGCTATTGGAATGATACTTGTGACCGCGATGGCGATCCAGAACGGGCTGCACCGGGCCTACCTTTCCAAACTGCCACCGACGACGCTGATGACGGGCACGACGACGCAGATCATGATCGATCTCGCAGACCTTGCGTCCGGCACGGCAATCGACCACGAGCACGACGTCAAGGAGCGACTTAGGCGCATGACGACCAGCCTTGTCAGCTTTGCAAGCGGATGCGCGGCCGCAGCGCTCGCCTTCGTCGCTTCGCCGATCTGGTGCTTCGTCGTGCCTCCTGTTCTGATAGCCTTGAGCTTCTTCGCCCGTTCCGGCGAATCCGCGTAGGCTTGGGGCGCCCGGCTGGCAAAGATAGTGGATGAAGGAGGCGATCTCTTCCACCTGGATGAATCTTGCTCTGTTCCCTTGCGGATAGTGCCCCAGCAGCCGGCGCTTGTAGCCGTCGGGGTCGTCTGCGCCATAAGTCCTGGCCTGATATTCGATCATCGGCGTTGCCGTGTCGCCGGGGCAAACGGCGTTGACCCTGATGCCGTGCGGGGCGAGTTCCAGGGCGAGCGCCTTGGTCAGCAGCACCAGCCCGCCCTTCGAAGCGCAATAGACGGCCGCCCCATTGTTGCCGACGATGCCGGCGTCGGACGCGATGTTGACGATCACGCCTTGCGCCGCCGACAGATGGGGAACGGCCGCCGAGATCAGGAAGAACGCTCCCTTGAGATTGACGTCCAGCACCAGGTCCCATTGGTCTTCCTCGACCCCGTTTGCCGGTCCCTCGAGCCAGACCCCGGCGGCGTTGACGAGAATGTCTATGGCGCCGCCCCAGTTTCGCGTCATGCCCACCACGTCGCGGCAGGCGGCGACGGAGCGGATATCGAGCGGCAAACCGATCGCATCCGCTCCGGTCGAGGCGATCTTCGCCACGGCGGCGTCGAGTTTGGGGCCTGGAAGATCGGCAAGCGCGATCCGCTCGCCGTCAGCCGCGAGGCGCAGTCCGGTCGCCAGACCCATGCCCCCGGCGCCCCCGGCAATCAGAACTGTCCTGCCAGCCATTCGACAACTCCACCAAACGCAAGCAAAGGCAAACCATGTCCCCCAAACCATGTCATTGGGCCATGTCGCATGGACCAGTCAGGCAAAACAATGATCTCAGCGGCTTCGGCTGGGCAGCCCGCGATCATCCCAACTCAAGCGTCGTGATGCCGAAGACCATCGACGGGGCATTACCGGGTTTGCCGCCCTTGTACATGCGCGTCGTCGTGAAGCCCGCAACCATGCCGGCGGCCTGGAGCATGGCGGTGAATGCAAGCTGGCTGACCGGCACGTCGATGTGCAATGCTTCATTGCCGATCCTGGCCGAGAGGCCTGCCACCAATGCCAGGGCCAGATCCGTCCGGTCGGCGAACAGCGGCCCGACCTTGAAACCTTCCCGGCATCGACGCGCCACGCCGTAGCCGGCAATGCCGGCCGACCCGGCAGAGAGCAGCGCCAGCCGGGGCTGCCGCAGCCACTCCAGAAGGAAGGCCTCCCGGGCGCCGGGAAGCACTGGCGATCGTAAGCAAATATCTCCTCCATGCCGGCCGCCGTCACCGGCCGTATGTCGCTGCCGTCAGCCAATCCGGCGGGGCGACCGCTGTAGCGCACGGTCTCATAGGCAGGCACGAAGCCCATGCGCTGGTAGTTGGCCCGCTGCTCGGCCACCCCGTCGAGACCGATGATGCGGTTGCCGAGGCGCGCCATGCCGGCATCCCAGACTGCCTTGCCGTGACCTTCGCCACGCCGGTCGGGCCGGCAGATATAGAGGCCGATGAAGCCGAGGCCCGGGCCGTAGGCGACAGCCGAAATGCCGGCCACCATCTCATCGCCGACGAAGGCGCCGATGAACCCCTCCGGATCGGCCAACCGTAAAGCGGCAGCGTCACCGAGCCCAGGATTCCAACCCTCCCCCGCCGCCCAATCGACGAGCGTTTCCACTTCGATGGCGGTCAAAGTCCGGATTGTTCTCGGCATCGTCTCATTCGGAGGCTGTGGCAGTGCCTTGGCAAGGACCCTCAAGCCGTCAGGATAGGCCGTCGCTTGCAGGCTGCAAAGTCCAACGAGAGCTTCCGCACCCTTACACTATTGACCGGCGCCGGTCTGCTCGGCCGACGCCACCAAGCACACGGCGGAAATCGCTCCCATGGCCCGGCAGAACGCGGCTTCGTCGAAGCGCGGATCCTCGACGATCGTTTGCGGATCGCCGGCAGAGACGGCCCCTGGAAACATGATCGGCAGCGAGGCACCGCCACCATGCGCCACAAAATTGTAAGCCACGATGCTTGCCGTATCGGTCGTCGCACCGACTTCGCTTGGCTGCACCACCAGATTGGCGCCGACATAGGTCAGATCGTAGTTCGCCGAGGCGCCGAGGCTGCCTTGCTCGATGGCGTAAGTCCCGGGTGCGCTCGAGGTGGTCGCGCCGGTTGAAAGCGCGCCGGCGAGTGTGTCGCCGTCAGCCAGGCCGAGCCCGCCGATCGTGTAGGTCAGCGGCGGATTGACCTTTCCCTGCGGCCGGCTCTTGGCATCGGCCGTGATGGTGATCGCACGCTTGGCGACGCTGAAGTCGGCGCCGGCGAAGGTGATGTCGTAGTTCGAATTGTTGGCGTCGGTCAGCGTGCCCTGGCCGATCGCGTAGTCGCCGACATTCTCGCCCGCCGCGCGACCGAGCGTCCCGACCAGCGCAACACCGGTGCCGAGATCGCTATAGGTGTAGCTATAGGACGAAGGATCGGCATTGCCGTAGATCTTGCCCTGGTTGGCATTGGCGGTGACGTTCACCGAGCGTTTGCCGATGTTGAAGGCAGCACCCACAAAGGCGATGTCGTAGTTGGAATTATTGGCGTTGGTCAGCGTGCCCTGGCCGATGGTGTAGCTGGCGACATTCTCACCCGCATCGCGATCGAGAGCACCGACGAGAGCCGCGCCGCTGCCGAGATCGCTATAGGTGTAGCTGTAGGACGACGGATCGGCATTGCCGTAGGTCTTGCCCTGGTTGGGGTCGGCCGTGACCGTCACCGAGCGTTTGCCGACGGTGAGATCGGCGCCGACATAGGTGATCTCGTAATTGCCGTTGTCGAGACTGCCCTGCGTGATGCCGTAATTGCCGACATCCGAGGTTGCCGTGGCTGTCGTCGACAGCGAACCGGCCAGGCTGTCGTTGTTGACCAGATTGCCAGAGGTGACCTGATAGGTCAGCGTCGGATTATCGTCGCCATAGGCTCGGCTCTTCGCGTCGGCGGTCACGGTGATCGCGCGCTTGCCGACGGTGAGGTCTGCGCCGACATAGCTGATCGCGTAATTGCCGTTGTCGAGGCTGCCCTGCGTGATGCCGTAATTGCCGACATCCGAGGTTGCCGTGGCTGTCGTCGACAGCGAACCGGCCAGGCTGTCGTTGTTGACCAGATTGCCCGCGGTGACCTGGTAGGTCAGCGCCGGATTGGCGTCGCCATAGATGCGGCTCTTGGCGTCTGCTGTTACCGTGATCGCGCGTTTACCGACAATGAGGTCGGCGCCGACATAGCTGATTTGGTAGTTGCCGTTACTAAGTGTCCCTTGCGTGATGCTGTAGGTGCCGACGCCGGATGCTTGCGTTGCCGACGTCGCCAGGGAACCACTCAGCACGTCGCTGCCGACCAGGTTGCCTGACGTAACCTGATAGGTCAGCGCCGGGTTGCTATCGCCATAGGCGCGGCTCTTGGCATCGGCTGTGATCGTGACCGCGCGCTTGCCGACGGTGAGGTTGGCGCCGACATAGGTGATGGCGTAGTTGCCGTTGGCGAGCGTACCCTGCGTGATGCCATAACTGCCCACGCTGGATGCCGTCGTGGCAGTTGTCGTCACCGAACCGCTCAAGGAGTCGCTGTTGACCAGACTGCCCGATGTCACTTGGTAGGTGAGCGCCGGGTTGTCGTCGCCATAGGCGCGGCTCTTGCTGTCGGCCGTAACCGTGATGGCGCGCTTTGTCACCGACAGATTGGCGCCGACATAGGTGATGGCATAGTTGGCATCGGCGAGCGTGCCTTGCATGATGCCGTAACTGCCGACGGCGGAAGCCGTCGTGGCCGTTGTCGCCAGCGCGCCGCTGAGGCTGTCGCCGTTGACCAGCGAGCCCGAGGTTACCCGATAGGTCAGCGCCGGATTGTCATCGCCGTAGACGCGGCTCTTGGCATCGGCCGCCACCCAGATCGCGCGCTGCGTCACCGACAGGTTGGCGCCGACATAGCTGATCGCATAGTTGTTGTTGTTGAGTGTGCCTTGAGTGATGGCATAGCTGCCGACGTCGGAGGTCGTTGTCGCCGCCGTCGTCAGTCCCCCGCTCAGATTATCGCCACCGACAAGGCTGCCTGACGTGATCTGATATGTCAGGGACGGATTGCTGTTGCCGTAGATGCGGCTCTTGGCGGCCGCCGTCACGGTGATGGCCCGCTTGGCTATGGCGAAATTGTCGCCGGCATAGGTGATGTCGTAGTTCGAATTGTTGGCGTTGGTCAGCGTGCCCTGCCTGATGGCGTAGGTCCCCACATTCTTGCCGCTCTGGCGGGTGAGACTGCCGACCAAGGCCGTTCCGGCGCCGAGATCTGAGACGGTGTAGGTATATGACGAGGGATCGGCATCGCCATAGATCTTGCCCTGCCCCGGCGTGACCGTCACCGTCACCGCGCGCTTGCCGATGGTAAGCAGGCCCGCGCTGTTGTAGGCGAAGCCGTAGCCGCTCAGAGCCGTAAGGTTGCCGGCACCGACGGTGATTGCATAGGATCCGGCGCCGACCTGTGTGTTGGCTGGTGGATTGACGGAAGTCACGCTTGGCCCGCCGTTGAAGGTCGTCGCCGCGGTATCGCCGAGATAGGCGCCGATAACGCCCGTCTGGTAGCCCGCCACCGAATAGGTCAATGTCGGCAGCGCCGTGTCGCCGTAAGTCTTGGTCGCGTTCTCGGACGTGAAGGTTAGCGTCGGCTGATAGGCGAAGACATAGCGGTCGCCGCCCGCGCTGACCGCGCCGCCGGCGGCTGTATTCCAGATTGCGGTGTTGCCGCTGTCCAGGTTGCCATATGTGTTTCCGGTCGGTCCCGCGGCGTAGACCAGCCAGCGGCCGCTGGTCGCGGTGACGGCGTCGCTGCCGCGATTGTTCACGAACAGGCCCGCGGCCGCCAGAACCGGATTGGCCCCACTGACGGTCCCGTTCGCGGCGATCGTAAGGTCGCCCGTGGTTTGGAGTTTTACCGGACCGGTGGCGTTGACGCCATTTGCGCTAACACCACGGGCGCTGGATGCGCTGCCGACCGTGAGGCTTGCACCGTCGCGCAGATCGACGGAGCCGGCATTGCCGGCGACGCTGCCGATCTGGTTGTCGGCACCGTTGAGCGCGAACGAACCGGTGCCGCTGAGCCATAGCGAACCGGCTGTGATGGCGTTGCCGGTGGCGCCTTGCGTCACGGTGCCGTCGGACGACAGAGCCAGCGTGCCGGTGTCGACCGAAAGCGCCTGATTGAGCGCGAAGGTCGTTGCCGCCGTCTCGATCTGGCGATTAGCAAAAGACAGGCTGCCCACGGAGGCCGATCCGATCGCCGTTGCGTAGGCGCTGTTCAGCGCCGACAGCGACGTGATCGAACCATCGACCTCGTCGAGGCGCCAGTCGCCATAGACGTTGAGATTGGAGATGTTGCCGCCGGAGAGCCCGGCGCGGAACGTCACGCCATTCTTGGCGCCCGAGCTGTTATCCACGTCGTTGTCGGCAACCGTATAGGCGACCACGTTGCCGGAGACCGAGCCATTCGGCAGAACGAGGTAATAGTAGCCGTTCACGCCGGTAGACACCGTGCCAAGCGTGGAGCCGTTGGAGACGACCGTAACCAGACCCGGATTCTTCGTGTAGAAAGGCTGCCCGGTAGCGGAGAGCAGCGGTGTGCCGCCATTGTCCTTATAGGCGATTCCGGAAATTGCCTGGGCGCCGTTGGGATAGAAACTCTTCAGATAAGGATAGAGGCCGCCGGTTCCGCCGCCATAGGCGGCGCTCAGCCCGCTGACACCGCCATTCTGGAAACTGGAAGTGGTGAGACCGACGACATTGACCGAGCCGCCCGTGGTGCCGCCGCCGATCGCGGGCTTGGCCGATGACGAAGTGTTATATGGGCCCGATGTCGATATGTCATAGGCGCCGGTGACGACGCCGTCGTAAAGATTGTTGCCTATAAATGCTCCGACATTCCATCCGCCGCTGACCGCGCCGGTCGAGTAGCTGTCGGTGATCCTGCCACCCTGGCCTACGAACGAGTAACCATAGTTCGCCCCGACGAGACCGCCGGAATTGGCCCCCGCGCTGCCGCCATCGACGGCGCCCATGGCGTAGACGCGATCGATGGCTCCGAAATTGTTGTAGCCCACCGCTCCGCCGGCGCTGTTGCTGTCACGCGCATTGACGGCAACGGTAGAGAAGCTGGCGGACAGCGCGCCACCGTTTTCGCCGATTAGGCCACCCGAGTTGGATCCGTACTCCGTCGTGAACAGCTGACCGGTCGAATAGCTCTGAGTAACCGTGCCGGCATTGAAACCCACAATCCCGCCGAGTGTCTTGAACCCTCGAACCGTCGCATTGGTGACGCCGACATTCTGGACGAGGCCGCCCGCGCCGACATAGCCGAACAGGCCGACATACTGGGCGCTGGGCTGCGTCACCGACAGTTTGTCCACGGTGTGACCAAGCCCGTCGAACGTTCCGGTGAAGCCGTTGCCGCCGTTCTGAACATTGCTGTTGCCGTCGGTGCCCAGCGATATGAAGCCGAGGCCACTGTTCCAGCCGGACGTAGCGCTCGCATCGATGTTCCTGGCCAGCGCATAGCGACCCGTCAGGCCGCTGTTGATTGCCTGCAGGCCATTGACGTCATAGATCAATGTGTAGCTTTGGCCATTGATCGACAGCGCCTGTGATCCCGGCGTGCCGGTGAAGGTCGCGGAAGCCCCCAGCGCGTAGGAGATGGTGCCGCCGGTACCGCCGTTGTTGGTGACCAGCGAGAGCCCGCCGACGCCGCCGATCGTGGCGCTGGCGTTGAAGACGATCGAATGATAGGCGTCGAGCGTCAGCGTGTTGGCGCTCCAGCTGATCGGCGCGGCGACGGTGATGTCGCCGGCCTGCGCGCCGCCGCTTCCAGTCGAGATGGTGACGTTGGCCGTCGCGAGCAGGTTCTGCAGCGTGGCGACATTGATGACGCTGTCATTGGTGTTGGCGCTTATGCTGCCGCCGGTGTTGCCCGCGGCATTGGAGATGGTCACGTTGTAGGGGTCGAGCAGGAGGTCGCCGATGTCGCCCAAGCGGGCGCGCAGGTCGACAGAGCCGGTGAAATCGAGCCGCTGCTTGCCGGAGACCTCCGCGAAGCCGCCATTGCCGCCGTCTTCGCCGCCGCGCGCTGAGCCCTTGCCGTCGAAACTCGTGACTTCGTCGGACCAGACGATGATCGTGCCGCCGTCGCCGGTGCCGGTCGCATTGGCGCTGATCGTCGTATCCTTGTCGATCTCGGTGGTCTCGGCGCGCTGCAACGCGCCAGACCCTTGCTTGTCGCCGCCGATCTTGACCGCGCCGCCGCCATTCTTGCCGGAAGCGTCAACGGTCGCCCCCTTGAGCTTCAGCTTGCGGCCGGTGACCGTGACTTTGCCGCCCTTGCCGCCGGCCTTTGCCGACGCATCGAGCTTGCCCGAAACCTCGACCACGCCTTGGTCGCCACCGAGCACGATCTCGCCGGACTGCCCGGACACGGTGCGCGCCTCGACGAACCCCGACATGTTGACGGCCCGCCGGGCTGCTTCCTTGGCCGCCGCCGCCTTGATCTCGACACGGCCGCCATCGGCGCTGATCACGCCCGAATTGCCGACCAGCGCGCCGGAGCCGTCGGCCTTGGTCGGCACCGCCACCTGGAGGAAACCATCGCCGGAAAGATCGAGCGCCGCCTCCTCGCCGGAGCCCAATCCAACCTTGCCGAGCGGCACGCTGATGGTGCCGGAATTGTCGACGCTGCCGCCGATCAAGGCCGCATAGCCGCCTGAGCCGATCGAGACGGAGCCCTCGTTCGTAACAGCGGCGGAGGTGCCCGTGCCTTTGAACTTGATCTTACCGGCCTTGAAGTCCTCGTCGCTGATATCGAGCGAGGAGCCGACAAAGCCGGCGGCGCTCACCTTGCCGGTCTTCGAAATTGCGATGCCGTTCGGATTGACCAAAAAGACCCGGCCGTTGGCATTGAGCTGGCCGGCGATGGTCGACTTGGTGTTGCCGGTGGCGCGGTTGAGCATCACCGAGGATGAATCCGGTTGATCGATATCGACCCTGGCGCCGGCACCGATGGAAAAACTCTGCCAGTTGACGATGGCCGAATTGGTCGACTGCTTGATTGCAAGCTGCGAGGCCGACGGCTTGGAAATGGTCACGCCGCCGGACGCTACGCTGCCTCCGGTCGGCAGTTCCTGCGCTCGCGCCGACGCGAAGCCGACAAGCGCCGTCGAGGCTAGAAGCAAAGCCGTCAGCGGCAGGTTCACAACGGGAAGAATCGGGAAGGTTTTGCTCATGGCCGGACCTAAAACTGGATGGAGCCGTTCAGTGAAAAACGGTCGCTGTCGGATTGCTGATCGTCGCGGTGCTGGCGCCCCCATTCGAGGGTCAGGCTGGTGTTGGTAGGATCGCTTGCGAAGGCGGTGCCGAGCTTGATCCCAAGCCCGTAGGAGGCACCGACAATGCTGGCTTTCTCGAGCGCCGTCGGCATTTCGAGGCGGATCTCGCCGACAGCCCCGAAGACATAAGGCGAAAGCTGGACCACGCCGCCGGTGAAGGGGAAATACCAGGGTGAGGACAGTTCACCGCGGACCACGTAACCGGAATCGCCCTGCAGTGCGCCGGCATCGAAACTTGACAGGCCGGTTGCGCCGGTAAGGCCGATTTGCTCCGACTGCAGCAGCGGCTTGCCGAACGAGGTCTGCGCACGGGCGAACAGATCGAGCCCGACATGCTCGACAAGCGTCTGGCTATAGCTTGCCGAAACTTCGAGTTTCTGGAACGTCGCGTCGGCGCCCTGGCGCGACAGCGGCAGAAGCGGCGTGGCGTCGGCGGCCATACGCGCGCCGAGGCCATCTATGCCGAAGGAAGCCGTGACGTTGCCGACGAAGACGCCGCCAAGCGGCGTGAACCAGGTGGCGTCGGTGCCGAAGCGGATGATGCGCAGCCGGTCCTCGGCGATCGGCAACGAGATCGGCGTGACGGCGTCGAGATAGTCGTTCTGCGCGTCGAAGGACAATTCGCTGCTTACCGTCAGCGCGCGGCTGCGGATCCAGGGATAGCGCAGGCTTGCAGAATAGCGTTCGAACTCGCTGCCGAAGCCGAGCGAGCCCGCCTCGGCATTCGGATTGGCGCGGGTGCGGCTGGCTTCGAGATTGAGCGTCAGTCCGTCATAGCCGATCGGAAGAACGATGCCGGCGGCATAGTTGCGGTTGCGCGGATCCTCGCTGAACAGGCCTTGGTCGCCGCCACTGGGATATCCGCCGGCCCGCAGATAGACGAGCTCGCCGAGGCCGAGCAGCGAGTTGAAATCGATGCCGACGCCGGTGGACCAACGCTGCAACGAAGGCGACAGCGAATTGCCGACGGTGAGCTGCCCGCCGATCGGCCGGTATTTGCCGTCGATGACAAGCACGCTGGCGCCCTTGGTCGAGCCCACCTTCAGCGTCGAGCGCAGCCTGGCGCCCGGCGTGTCGCCGGCCAGCAGCAGCTTGCGTTCGATCGCGGACAGCTTGATGCTTTTTTTCCCGACCAACGGCGCCAGCGTCGCCTCGACCCTACCCCTTATCCGTTCCGGCAAATTGCCGGTGTCGATCTTTTCGAGGAAGCCGTCGACGACGACGAGCCGCAAGGTCGCGCCGTTGGTCAGTTTCTGCGCCGGCAGCACCACCCGCGCCAACACATAACCGGCGCGCGCGTATTCGGCTTCCAGCTGCTGCGCCGCGGCGAATATCTCCGCCGCCGTGACGGTACGGCGGGAAATCCCAGCGGTGACCTTGCGCGTCGCATCCGCCATCTCGGCGAGGCCGCCCTCGATATGCACCCCGGCCAGCTTGACCTTCAGCTTTTCGGCGCCGGGAGGTGCCTCCAGCCCCTCGCTCTCGGGGATGGAGACACCTGCCGTGTCCGGCCCGGGTGGAGGCCGAAAGGTGGGCGGGGTGATCTGGCTTGCGGTCTGGGCGAAAGCGCTGGCCGAAAGCCAGAGGCAGGCCGAAGCAGCGGCAAGCGCCATCTTGATGCAGCGGCCGACACGCCATCCGGCGGCGCCAGGCCGGGGCTGGGCACCATGTCGGATGTCGCGGTTTTCATCGGCGTGCAGGCCGGTTCCACCTATATGGCTCACGCAGTCACTCTTGATCTGGGACGAAAGATCCGGACGCAAAGCGTTGCCACCGCCGATGCCGCGCATCGGGCGCCAGACCCTGTCCTTGTTTCTTCTTTTTCCCGGGAAAGCGCTCCCCGCAGCCCCGATGGCGCGAACCCTATGCCTGCCCGGCGGGGCTCGTCAATTCAACCCAGGGCTGCGGACCGGACTATTATTGGGACGGGTTTCCCGGAGCCGATGCAAATAGTTAGCCAGGAATGCACCGCTTGATCGGTTTTGAGCGGCCGTTGTTCCAATGGGCAACTGGACACGACCGGCGAAGACTGGGAATCTTCATTTGTCGTTGCTTGGAATCGCATGGAGTGCCGCAGGAAATGCCGCTGAGTGCCGCAGAGATCGCCCGTCATCCGGCAGCGCTTCGCGGTGTCCAGGAACAGGCTAAGGCGCTCATCCATATTTATGAGACAAGTCCGCGGCTGGCTGCCGTGTTTGCCACACAGCAGCGCTGGCTGCTCGCTCATGTCGGCCTGGCTCTGAATTTCCGGCGCGATCCCAACGACCGCCGCACCGAAATGACGGTGGCGCGTTTCATCGAGATCGTGCGCCGCCATTCCGTGGCCAGCCGCAACACCGCCGAGGCCTTCGTCAAGGAGATGCTGCACTACGACATCGCCGAATATATTTCGGCCAGCGGCGACGGCCGCGCCCACCCGTTGCGGGTCACGGCGGGCACCATAGAGACCTTCACCGGCTGGATTTACGCGCATCTGAGGACGCTCGACCACATAGACGGCGGAACCCGGCTGGCAGCCTTCCTCGATCGGCCCGAAATGTTGCCTGTATTGCAGCCGCTGATCGCCGACGGATTGCTGGCCAGTGAGGGCGTGCGGGAGCCTGGGCAGACTTTTTCATTGTTTATCTGGCTAAACAACGGCGGCATCGTCATGGACTGGCTGATGTCCGGCATCGATCCTGAGGACGTCCATCTCGACAGGATACCGACCGGCGTCATTTCGGTCAGTGAATTCGCCCACTGGCTGAAGCTCTCACGCACCCATCTGGCGCGGAAGCTCCATGATGCCGAGGCGCTCGGCAACATCGGCTGGGTCGGCCAGCGCGGCCATTCCGTGATGTGGGTTTCGCGGCAGTTCTTCGACGAGTACATGGCCGTCCAGGCAACCAAGCTCGCGGTCGTCGACGAGGCCTTCGAAGCCTGCATCTCAGCTCTGAAAGATCGCTGACCGCCCAAAGCTCGGCGCGGCGTTGCGCAAAACCGGCACCCGCGCTGGCCGGTGCGGGCCGAAAATGCTATCCGCAACCTGCGAGCATACAGCATCTTTGGGTGGAAGCTGGGAGGGGGAGTTGACCTACGAAGACATTGCCGGTCACCCGGCATTGCACGCTTGCGTGCGTGCGCAAGCCCTGGCGATGCAGCAGGCCTATGAAGGCAACCCGCGGGCATCCTCCGTCTTTGCCACCCAGCAACGCTGGCTGATGGCCCATATCGGTCTCGCCCTGCATTTCCGCAGGGACCCCAGCGACTACCGAAAGGAACTGACGGCGGCGCGTTTTGTCGACGTCACCGTTCAGCACGCGGTGGCAAGCCGGAACACGGCTCATGCCTTCATCAAGGAAATGCAGCACTATAATTTCATCGAGGTCGGCCCGGCGGGCGACGACGGCCGCATTCGACCCCTGCAACTGCCCGGCATGACCTTGGAGCCGTTGATCGGCTGGATTCATATCCATCTGAGCACGCTTGACGCTCTGGACGGCGCGAACCGGCTGGAGACGTTTCAGGCAAGGCCGCAAATGCTGGCCAAGTTGCAGCCGCTGATCGCGGACGGCCTGATTTCCTCTGTACCGGTGCGCGAGCCGCAACAGACTTTTTCGCTGTTCACCTGGCTCAACAATGGCGGCGTCGTCATGGACTGGCTGATCTCTGGCGTCGACCCCGAAAATGCCGGCCAGGAGCGTATCCCGACCGGCGTCCTCTCGATCGGCGACTTCGCCCGGTGGCTGAAGCTGTCGCGCACCCATCTCGCGCGCAAACTGCGCGACGCCGAGGCGCTCGGCAGCGTCGGCTGGCTCGGGCGGCGCGGCCACTCCGTGATGTGGATCTCGAACGAATTTTACGGCGAATACGTCGCTGCGCAGGCGGTCAAGCTCGCCATCATCGACGCCGCCTTCGCCGCCAGCATAAAGCAAGCGACCGACTGAGCGTTTGCGCCTTTCTATCCGGCCTTCAGGATAGCGGAAAACCGGGGATCGAAGGCCCGGCTGATCGGCTCGGCCGCGGCGCCCACGGCAATCGCCCAAGGATCCGTGGTGCCGAGTTGCAGGCGCGGCAGGCGTCGCGCCGGACGATCCGCGATCGACGGCAGCAGCGGATGCATGGCCTGGACCAGAAGCCGGGCCAGCGCCTCGGGCGCGCTGCTGGTGAGGATGACGGTTTGCGGATCGAAGATCGTTTCGATCAGATGCACGCTCCAACGCAGGTCGGACGCGGCTCTTTCGACCCAGCCCATGACCCTCGGATCTTGCGCGAGCGCCAGCGCGCCGAGCTTCTCGTAGAGGCCCCTCTCGGCGGGGTCGAGACCGAGATGCTGGTAGAGCGAGGCGAGCGAGGCGCGGTGCTCCAACGGCGTCGAACCGGGACCGGCCGGCGACAGCAGCGCCCGGCCGATCTCGCCGGCATTGCCGTTGCCGCCATTGTAGAGCTCGCCGTTGAGGATCAGCCCGGCGGCTATGCCGTAACCGATATAAAGGCAAACGGCGTGATCCACGCCATGCGCGGCGCCAACGATCCGCTCCGCCGTTGCACAGGCCGCCGCGTCATTCTGCAGCCCGACATTCAGTCCGGTGCCGGCAGCAAGCGTCTCGAGCAACGGGAATTGCTGCCAGGCGGGCATCATCCATTTGTCGTCGGCTTCCTTTAGGCCGAACGGCCCCGGCATGGCGACGCCAAGGCCGACCAACCGCCGTTCGGACTGCGCGGAAATGCCGGCCAGCTCGCGCCTGACATCCGCGACAAGGCCAAGGATGGTCTGGACACCCGGAGACGGTTCATCGAGCGGCAAGTTGGCCTCGGCGCGTGCCATCACCCTGCCGATAAGATCGACCACCACCACCCGAGCCAAATGCCGGTCGATCTGCAGCCCGATGGCGAAGGCTCCCTCGGGCACCAGCCGGTAGGGCGTGAAAGGCTGCCCCCTGCCCTTGCGCACCGCATCCAGCGCCACGACCAGGCCATCCTGCTCGAGATCCTCGATGATGTTGGAAACCGCCTGCTTGGTAAGCTGCGTCGCCCGCGCCAGGTCGGCGCGCGAGAGCGCGCCGTTGAGCCGCAGCGCCTCGATCATGACGCGGCGGTTATGCGCGCTCGTGCCTTCCTGGTTGGTGCCGCTTTTGGCACGGATCGGCCTGATGTCGTGCACTGTCGTTTCCCCTCTTGACTCCATTAAAGGATTGATCGACTAATTAAGTCAAGCGAATTGACTTAATAGGTGAAACCCGGGCGGTTCAACAAGAAGACGGCCAAGGCCTCGAGCCCTCGCCGCACGCCGTTCGGGACAGATCCGGTCACACGCGAGGCGAATTCGAGGAAGCGGCACAGCCTTTGCCGCGCACTCGCAGCTGTCGAAAATGGGAGAAGACAAATGCTGAAATCGATCGGTAAGACACTTCTGGGCGCGGTGTTCGTTGGCGGACTGTTCGTCCCCCACGCCTTCGCTGAAACGACCTTGAACGCGCTCTTCATGGCGCAAGCCGCCTATAGCGAGGCCGACGTGCGCTCGATGACTGAGGCCTTCACCAAGGCCAATCCGGACATCAAGGTCAATCTCGAATTCGTTCCCTATGAAGGCCTGCACGACAAGACCGTGCTCGCGCAAGGGTCCGGCGGCGGTTACGACGTGGTGCTGTTCGACGTCATCTGGCCGGCCGAATATGCGACCAACAAGGTGCTGGTCGACGTCACGTCCAAGATCACCGACGACATGAAGAAGGGCGTGCTGCCCGGCGCCTGGACCACCGTCCAATACGACGGCAAATACTACGGCATGCCGTGGATCCTCGACACCAAATACCTGTTCTACAACAAGGAAATCCTGGAGAAGGCCGGCATCAAGGCGCCCCCGAAGACCTGGGAAGAACTCGGCCAGCAGGCCAAGATCATCCAGGACAAGGGATTGCTGAAGACGCCGATCGCCTGGAGCTGGTCGCAGGCCGAAGCCGCCGTCTGCGACTACACCACGCTGGTCAGCGCCTATGGCGGCGACTTCCTCAAGGACGGCAAGCCGGACTTCCAGAACGGTGGCGGCGTCTCGGCGCTGAAATACATGGTCGACAGCTACAAGTCGGGCCTGACCAATCCGAACTCCAAGGAATTCCTGGAAGAAGACGTCCGCAAGGTGTTCGAGAACGGCGATGCCGCTTTCGCGTTGAACTGGACCTATATGTACAATATGGCCAACGATCCGAAGGACTCGAAGGTCGCGGGCAAGGTCGGCGTCGTGCCGGCGCCGGGCGTTGCCGGCACCAGCGAGGTCTCGGCCGTCAACGGCTCGATGGGCCTTGGCGTCACGGCGGTGTCGAAGCATCAGGACGAAGCCTGGAAATACATCGAGTTCATGACCTCGCAGGCGACGCAGAACCAGTATGCCAAGCTCTCGCTGCCGATCTGGGCTTCGTCCTATGACGATCCGGCCGTCACCAAGGGCCAGGAAGAACTGATTGCCGCCGCCAAGCTTGGCCTCGCCGCGATGTATCCGCGCCCGACCACGCCGAAATATCAGCAGTTGTCGACGGCGCTGCAGCAGGCGATCCAGGAATCGCTGCTTGGCCAGACGACACCGGAAGCCGCGCTCAAGACCGCGGCCGGAAACAGCGGCCTCTGATCCGGCGTTCCACGACGTGCGGGCGGCCTCATACACGAGCGCCGCCCGTGCTATTTCTGATCGGATGAAGGAAGAGAGGCGCCTCGCATGTCAGGCACCTGGATGACGACTCGCGCGTGGCTGTTGATGCTGCCGCTTCTGGTGATCATGGTCGCCGTCATCGGCTGGCCATTGGTCGATACCGTCAGGCTCTCCTTCACCGACGCCCAACTGGTCGGCACCGCGGGCAATTATGTCGGCTTCGACAATTACACCAAGATGCTGACGAGCTCGAATTTCACCCGCACGCTCGCGACCACCACCTGGTTCGCGGTCATCTCGGTCGCCGCCGAGATGGTGATCGGCGTGCTTGCGGCACTTTTGCTCAACCAGGAATTCCGCGGCCGCGCTATCTTGCGCGGGCTGATGATCCTGCCCTGGGCGCTGCCTACCGTCGTCAACGCGACGCTCTGGCGGTTGATCTACAATCCCGAATATGGCGCGCTGAACGCAGCGCTGACGCAGCTCCATCTCATCGACGACTATCGCTCCTGGCTGGGTGAGCCGGGAACCGCTCTTGCCGCGCTGATCGTGGCCGACTGCTGGAAGAATTTTCCGCTGGTGGCGCTGATCGCGCTCGCCGCCCTGCAGGCGGTGCCGCGCGACATCACCGCCGCGGCACTTGTCGACGGCGCCGGCCCCTTCGCCCGCTTCCGCTTTGTCATCCTGCCCTATCTCGCCGGCCCGCTGATGGTGGCGCTCGTTCTGCGCACCATCGAGGCCTTCAAGGTCTTCGACATCATCTGGGTGATGACCCGCGGCGGCCCGGCCAACAGCACGCGCTCGCTGTCGATCCTCGTCTACCAGGAGGCCTTCTCTTTCCAGCGCGCCGGCTCCGGCGCCTCGCTGGCGTTGATCGTCACCTTGCTCGTCACCGTGCTCGCCGTCACCTATGCGACACTGGTCCGCAAGACCGCCGGGAGCGCGGCCTGATGGAGCGCAAGAGCCCGGTCTTCACCGCTTTCATCTATGTCTGCGCCATCCTGCTTGCCGCCGTGATCCTGGCCCCGCTCGCTTGGCTCTTCGTCATGAGCATATCGCCGGCGGCCGATCTCGCCGCCAAGCCGCTGCGCTGGTGGCCGCAGGCGGCCGACTTCTCGCGTTACGCGCAGCTTCTGTCGACGGCCGAAAACAGCGCCGGCGCCGCCTTTACCGCATCGCTGCGCAACAGCCTGGAAGTCGCCGGCATGGCAACGCTTGCCGCGATCGTACTTGCCGTGCCCGCGGGCTGGGCCGTTTCGCGCACGCCTTCGGTGGGCTGGTCGCTGTCGATGGTGATCGCCACCTACATGCTGCCGCCTGTGGCGCTCTCCGTGCCGCTCTATATGGGCCTGTCCTATCTCGGCCTTCTCAACAACGTCTTCGGCCTGGCGCTGATCTATCTGACGATCCTGGCGCCCTTCACCACCTGGCTGATGAAATCCGGCTTCGATTCCATTCCGCGCGAGATCGAGGCCGCGGCGATGATCGACGGGGCGGGACTGCTCCAGACCTGGCGCATCATCACCTTGCCGCTGGCGGCACCCGTGGTGGCGACATCGGCGCTGTTTGCCGTGCTGCTTGCCTGGGACGAGTTCTTCTACGCCTTGCTCTTCACCTCGGATCAGCGGGCAAAGACGCTGACTGTCGCCATCGCCGATCTCGCCGGCGGCCGCGTCTCCGACTACGGACTGATCGCCACCGCTGGCGTGCTTGCGGCCTTGCCGCCAGTGCTGATCGGCCTTGTCATGCAACGCGCGCTGATCTCGGGCCTCACCAGCGGCGGTGTGAAAGGATAATAATGACTGCACAAAAGAAACGCCCGGCAGGGCTTGTCGCGATCGACCGCGAGATGGCGCGCCAGCATGAGGATGCGCTTGCCTCCTTCGAGAACAATCAGGAGGTAGCCGCCAAGGTCGCCGCCTCGATCAGGCGCAACGGCAGGCTCGTCCTGCTCGGCATGGGCGCCTCGCATGCCGTCGCCCGTGCCGTCGAGCCGCTCTATCGCGCGCACGGCATCGATGCCATCGCGCTGCCGCTGTCGGAACAGCTCGGCCAGCCGCTGCAGCTTGCCGGCAGGACGGTGATCGTCACCTCGCAGTCGGGCGAAAGCGCCGAGGTGTTGCGCTGGTTTGCCGAGACTGGTGATCGCACCGAAACCTTCGGCCTGACGCTGGAAGTTGGCTCGTTCCTTGGCCGTACAGTGCCTTGCCTCGTCGGCGCCGGCGGCACCGAGCTCGCCTTTGCCGCGACCCGCAGCCTGACCGTGACCTTCGCCCTGCATCTCGCCATCCTGGCCGCGTTCGGCGAGGATCCCGCCGCCGCCCTTGCCGCGCTTAAAGAGCCGGAGACGGTTGCGATCGATGCGGCGCTTGCAGCACTCGGCAATGTGGCGACCGTGGTCACGTCGGGCCGCAGCCTTCAAGGTGTGGCCGAAGCATTGGCACTCGGCCTCGCCGAACTGTCGCGCCTGCCTTGCTATTCCCTCGAAGGCGGCCAGCTTCGCCATGGGCCGATGGAGATGCTCGGCGAAAAAATCGGCATCATCCTCTTCCGCGGCAAGGATTCGACCGCCGATCTCGTTACCGCCATGGCCCTGTCCGTCGTCGAAGCCGGCGCGCCGCTGATCGTCTTCGACGCTTCTGGCATGCCGCCGGTCGCGGGCGCCGTCACATTGAGGTTCAAGCCTGCCTCCGGGCTGGCGGCGGTCTTTGCCATGCTGCCGGTGGCGCAGCGCCTGATGATCGCCTTCGCCGATGCCCGCGTCGAGAACGCCGGAACGCCGGTGCGCACCACCAAGATCACGCGGAGCGAATGATGCGGCCGCTCGCGGTGATCGGCAACGTCAATGTCGACCTGATCGTCGGCCCGGTCGCGCCTTGGCCGAAGGCAGGCACCGAGACCGTCGTCGACCACGATGACCTGCGGGTCGGCGGCCAGGCCGGCAACACGGCTCTCGCCTGGCAGGCGCTGGGCATCGATTTCGAGATCGCCGCCAATCTTGGTGACGACCAGTTCGGCCGCTGGCTGCGCGAGGCGTTCGGACACCGCGCGCAAAAATGGCCGGTTCGTCCCGAAGGCACGACGCTGTCGGTCGGCATGACCCATCCCGATGGCGAGCGCACCTTCTTCACCACACGCGGCCACCTGCCCCGCTTCAGCCTGGGCGACGTGCTCTCCGTGCTCGATGGGAAACGGCTTTCCGGCGGCTATGCGCTGCTCTGCGGCTCTTTCCTCACCGACGACCTGACGCGCGATTACGACGCTTTCTTCGACTGGGCCGAAGCACACGGCATCGCCGTCGCGCTCGACACCGGCTGGCCGATCGACGGCTGGACGCACGCGAACTGCACCGCGGCGCGCGGCTGGCTGTCGCGCTGCGAACTGGCCCTGTTCAATGAGGTCGAGACGACGACGCTGGCCGGCCTGGCAAACCCGGCAGAAGCGGCGCGCAAGATCCGCGGCGGCATGCGGGACGGCGCGACGGTCGTCGTCAAGCGCGGACCGGACGGCGCGATTGCCATCGGCGCGGACGGCGAGCTCATTGAAGCGGCGGCACCGCTTGTCACGGTCGTCGACACGATCGGCGCCGGCGATGTCTTCAACGCCGCTTTCCTGGCCGCACTGGCACAGGGGCGACCGCTGGAGAAATGCCTGTCCGCCGCCATACGGGTGGCCTCGCGCGCCATCTCAACCCTGCCCCGCGACTATGGCGGGCCGATCCAATTCGAGGATGCCGTCCATGAGCGCGCTTGAAATCCGCGACGTCCGCAAGAATTACGGCAGCATCGAGACGCTGAAAGGCATCGATATCGCGCTCGAAAACGGCGAGTTCCTGGTGCTGCTCGGCTCCTCGGGCTGCGGCAAGTCCACCCTGCTCAACATCATCGCGGGTCTCGCCGAGGCAACGAGCGGCGACGTGCTGATCGGCGGCCGGTCGGTGCTTGGCGTGCATCCGAAGAACCGCGACATCGCCATGGTCTTCCAGTCCTACGCGCTCTATCCGAACCTGACCGTGAGCCGCAACATTGGCTTCGGCCTGGAAATGCGCAAGGTTCCCGCCGCCGAGCGCGACAAGGCGGTGAACGAAGCGGCGAGGCTCCTGCAGATAGAGAGCCTGCTTGACCGCAAGCCCGGCCAGTTGTCAGGCGGCCAGCGCCAGCGCGTCGCCATCGGCCGGGCGCTGGTTCGCAAGCCGCAGGTCTTCCTGTTCGACGAGCCGCTCTCCAATCTCGATGCCAAGCTGCGCCTCGAAATGCGCACCGAGTTGAAGCGCCTGCACGAGATGCTGCGCACCACGGTCGTCTACGTAACGCACGACCAGATCGAGGCGATGACGTTGGCGACCCGCATCGCCGTCATGCGCGACGGCCGCATCGAACAACTCGGCACGCCGCAGGAGATCTACAACCATCCAGCGACGCTCTATGTGGCGGGCTTCGTCGGCGCGCCGGCGATGAACATGCTGGAAGCGGTTGTCGAGGACTGCAAGCTCGCGATCGCCGGCACGGATGCGCGTCTGGCGCTGCCGGCGCGCTACGCGAGCGTGGCCCGTAACGGGGCAAAAATTGTCGTTGGCATCAGGCCCGAAGCGCTTCGCCTTGGACCGGGCAGCGGCACCGATTTGTCGCTGCCGGTCGAGATCGACGTCGTCGAGCTGACTGGTCCCGAACAAGTCACCACCGCTCGGGTCGGAGCGCAAGGACTGACGGCGACCTTGCCGCCGCAAGCCCGCGTCGCCAAAGGCCAGCCATGCGCGTTTGTCTTCGACGCGGACGCGCTTCGCCTGTTCGATCCCGTGACCGGCAAGGCTTTCTAATGCGTGTCGCCCAGAAGTGTACTCGGTTCTGGGACAACGACATGCATAAAAACAAGGACTTAACAGGCTGCTGCAAAAGTCGTGCACCGACTGCCAAGCAAGTCGGAATTGGAGTCCAAACGAGAATCGAAAAGCGAACAAAACAGAATCA
>NZ_JBSKBP010000018.1:0-103614 GCF_053714275.1 Mesorhizobium sp. Arg314
GTCTTGCCATGATCGACGTGGCCGATCGTGCCAATGTTCACATGCGGCTTGGTGCGCTCGAATTTACCTTTTGCCATAGTCTCTTTCCTTGGACGGCCTTGACCTTCAGTTCAGTCGAATGCGGGGCGATTAGCGACAACGGCTGAAAAACACAAGTGCCTTGTGGCTGAGCGGATTCTCGCTCGACCCGTACCAATGGTCGATTTCAGCGGGATATGGCGCGGATATAGGGACGCCGGACATAAAGTCAAAGGCTCCGGGCTGGCCCATTGCCGCCACGACGCCGCTCTGATCTTGTTCGCTGGATGCAGTTCATACCGGCAAACATCCGCGGCCCGCTGTTCATGATCGTTTCGACGGGCTCCTACCTCGTCAACGACACGATGATGAAGCTCGCGACCACCGGACTGCCGCCCTATGAAGTGCTCTTGCTGCGCGGCGCGGCGGCAATGCTGTGGGGTGTGCCGCTGCTTCTGATGCTGGGCTATGCGAGGCAGATCCGGCTGCTCTTCGAGCGCAAGGTGCTGCGCCGGAACCTGTTCGAGCTGCTGGCGATCCTGTGCTACGTCGTGGCCTTAGCCAACATGCAGATCGCGGATTCAACGGCGCTCGGCCAAGTCACGCCGCTCATCGTGCTGGTCGGCTCCTCGATGCTGTTCGGCGAAAAGATCGGCGCCGTGCGCATGGCGCTGATCGGCCTTGGCTTTGTCGGGGCGCTTATGGTGGCGCAGCCGACCATGCAGGGCATTTCGGTCTATGCCCTGCTGGCGCTCGGCAATGCGGCCTTCGCGGCGGTACGCGACCTCGCCGGCCGCAAGGTGGGCGCCGAGGTGCCGGGCATGATTGTCGCCATCTCCGCGGTCGTGGTGGTGCTGGTCGGCTCAGGCGCGGCGCACCTTGTCTCCGAGCAGTGGGTGATGCCCGCGGAACGTCATCTGCTCCTGATCGCGGGCGCCGGCCTGTTCCTGATCTTCGGCCATTTCTTCATCTTCATGGCCTACCGCGTCGGACCGACAAGCGCGGTCGCGCCCTTCTATTACTGTTTCACCGTCTGGGCGGTCATTTCGGGACTGCTGGTGTTTGGGCAGTTCCCGAACGCGCTCGCCGTCTGCGGCATCCTGCTGGTGATGGCCAGCGGCCTGGCGATCGTCTCGCTCGACGAAAGAAAGCGCCGGCTGGCCATGGTCGCCTGAAAGCGCAAAGCCAGTACGGGCCGATCCGAAGGGTCGACCACCAGCAGCCGATCGAATGCGGCTTTCTCTACCTCTACAGCGTGCGCTTGCCGGAAATCTGATGGTAGGCCCAGAGCACGACGACCGAGCCGATCACGGCCACAATCAGGCTCCAGATGTTGAGGCCGGTGACGCCCGACGCACCGAAGGCGCTGAAGATCACGCCGCCGACGATGGCGCCGACGATGCCGAGCACGATATCCATGATCATGCCCTGGCCGGTCTTGTTGACGATCTTGCTGCCGATGAACCCAGCGACGATGCCGAGAATGATCCAGCTGATGATGCCCATAGTTCCCTCCAAAATCCCCCGCCGCGCCATCATGGTCATATGATTGTCAAAAGCTCAAGACAGCTTGAAATTCCACCCGTTTGCGCCATTCTGGCGCCGGGCGGACTTGGCTGGATAACAGGAGATCCACGATGGGCCTTTTCGACAATGCCGTTCCGGGCGGCAATATCACCAAACCCCTGATGATCGCGCTCGGCGCGCTTTTGGTCGGCAAGATGCTGAGCGGCAGAAGCGAAGAGCCGGCCGCGCCGCAAGCGCCGGTACCGGCTCCGACGGGAGCCGACACATCCGCCGATGGCGGCCTGCTCGGCGGCCTCGGCGGCCTGCTCGACAAGCTGAAGGGCGCCGGCCACGGCAACGTCGCCGATTCCTGGGTCGGCACCGGCCAGAACCAGCCGATCAATGCCAATGACCTCGGCGCCGCGATCGGCCCACAGGTCATCCGCGAGATCGCCCAGCGCACCGGCATGAACGAGCAGGAACTGCTGCAGCAACTCTCCACGGCGCTGCCCGGCATCGTCGACAAGCTGACGCCGAACGGCCAGATCCCGCAGAACCATCAGGTCGCTTCGGCCTTCAACAGCTAAGCGGCGTGATGAAGCGGAATGCGCTGCGCGCTACGGCGCGCGGCGGTTCCGTCCGAATGGCGGTCAAGAGGAAAATCCGGCAGGCAGGAGATCTGGAGCGGGTAGCGGGAATCGAACCCGCATATTCAGCTTGGAAGGCTGCTGCTCTACCACTGAGCTATACCCGCGCCTTACACTGAAGTACCGGATTCACCCGAAAAGCGCCATGCACTTTCGGTCCGAGACTTTTCGTTTCAGGGCTTCCGGGCCGGCAGTGGTGGAGAGGGTTGGATTCGAACCAACGTAGGCTAAGCCAACGGATTTACAGTCCGTCCCCTTTAACCACTCGGGCACCTCTCCAGTCTGCCGCCGGAGCCATGCAACGAGGCATTTTCGCCGATCCGGAGCCCGAGTAAGATCTTCTCCGAAATCAGCGAAGCGCCTTATGGCGGCAAGGCCGATGGGTGTCAACCGCCGTGGCCAGGGTTTTTCGAGGATGTTCGGCATTCATCGCCGCAGGCCATATCCTTAGCCGGACGGGGCCGCTATAGAGGCCGCATGAGCGACGATAAAAGCAACAAGCCGGGCACCCCAAAGGATACCCATTACGCCAAACTCAGGCGTGCGCATCGCGACCAGAAGGCCGGCGGCGCGCCGGCGTTCCGACCGCGCCAGCCGGTGCCGCCTGGCGAGGGCGCGGCCGACGGGCTGGTGCGGCTCTATGGCCTGCACACGGTGCGGGCGGCGCTCGACAATCCGAGGCGCAAGATCGGGAAAATGATGGTGACGCGCAACGCCGCCGAGCGGCTTTCCATCGGCGATCTTGCCGCCCTGCCCTTCAAGGCCGAGCTGGTCGAGCCGAAGGACATCGACAGGATCACGGGCTCCGATGCGGTGCATCAGGGCGTGCTGATCGAAGCCGAACCGCTCAAGCCGAAGCGTCTCGACGCGCTTGGCGGCACCAGGCTGGTGCTGGTGCTCGACCAGGTGACCGACCCGCACAATGTCGGCGCGATCCTGCGCTCCGCGGTCGCTTTCGGCGCCGGCGCGCTGATCACGACCGCCCGTCACAGCCCGCAGGAATCCGGCGTGCTGGCGAAATCCGCCTCCGGCGCGCTGGAGCATATCGACCAGATCGAGGTGAAGAACCTCGCCGATGCGCTCGGACAGTTGCACGAGGCCGGCTTCCAGACCATCGGGCTCGATTCCGAAGGGCCTGCCGAGCTGGAAAAAACCTTCGGCGGCGAGAAAATCGCGCTGGTGCTGGGCGCGGAAGGCAAAGGCCTGCGTCAGAAGACGCGCGAGACGGTGACCGCGCTCGCCCGCCTCGACATGCCCGGCGCCATCCACTCGCTCAACGTGTCGAACGCGGCGGCGGTGAGCCTCTACGCGGCGAGGAAATTCCTCGTGAGTAGTGAGTAGTGAGTGGTTTTCGCAGCCAGCCATTACAAAACTACTCACCACTCACTATTCACTACCTACTTCGTGTCCCGCCATCCGCTCCAGCGCCCGAACCAGCGCCGAGTGATCCTCCTTGGCGCCGCCATTGGCCGCGCAGGAATTGAACAGTTGCTGCGTCGTCGAGGTGTTGGGCAGCGACACGCCCAGTGCCTTTGCTCCTTCCAGCGCGAGGTTCAGATCCTTCTGGTGCAGCTCGATGCGGAAGCCCGGCGCGAAGGTGCGCTTGATCATGCGCTCGCCATGCACTTCGAGGATGCGGGAGGCGGCGAGCCCGCCCATCAGCGCCTGCCTGACCTTTGCCGGATCGGCGCCGGCCTTCGAGGCAAAGACAAGAGCTTCGCCGACGGCTTCGATGGTGAGCGCCACGACGATCTGGTTGGCGACCTTGGTGGTCTGGCCGACGCCGTTCGGGCCGACCAGCGTGATGTTCTTGCCCATCTTCTCGAAGATCGGCCTGGCGCGCTCGAAGGCCTTGTCCTCGCCGCCGACCATGATGGTGAGCGAAGCCGCCTTGGCGCCGACCTCGCCGCCCGACACCGGCGCATCGAGATAATCGCAGCCGAGATCATTGATCTTTTTGGCGAATTCCTTGGTGGCGATCGGCGAGATCGAGCTCATGTCGATGACGAGCTTGCCCTTCGACACGCCGCCGGCGACACCGTTCTCGCCGAACAGCACGTCGGCCACCTGCGGGGTGTCCGGCACCATGGTGATGATGATGTCGGCGGCCTTGGCCGCCGCGTTGTGGCCGGTCACGGTCTTCAGCCCCTTGGCGACGAGATCGGCCGGCGGTTTGGAACGATGGTCGCTGGCGATGACCGGATAGCCGGCGTCGAGCAGATGCCCCGCCATCGGCGCGCCCATGATGCCGAGGCCGATGAAGCCGATTGTTTCCATTGATGTTCTCCGTCTTTTGTTAGGCCGCGTTCCTTCGCGCCCCTCTCTGTCCTGCCGGACATCTCCCTCTCTTGGGGGGAGATTAGCTGCTTCAGCGCACGGCGCTTAAGCTGCCGCGCTCCCCTGCCCGGCGAACTCGCTGAACCAGCCGAGCCCTGCTTCCGTGCCGGCCTTCGGCTTGTATTCGGCGCCGATCCAGCCGGGATAGCCGAGGCGGTCGATGTGGTCGTAGAGGAAAGGGTAGTTGATCTCGCCCGTCCCCGGCTCGTGACGGCCGGGATTGTCCGCAAGCTGGATATGCGCGATGCGGCCGAGGTTCGCCTCGATGGTACGGGCGAGATCCCCCTCCATGATCTGCATGTGGTAGATGTCGTATTGCAGGAACAGATTCTTCGAGCCGATGCGGTCGATCAGCGCCAGCGCATGGTCGGAATAATTCAGGAAGAAGCCCGGGATGTCGCGGGTGTTGATCGGTTCGATCAGCAATTTGATGCCGGCCTGCTCCAGCTTCTCCGCCGCGAAGGCGAGGTTTTCGGCAAAGACGTTCTCCAGCACGGCGCGATCCGAGCCCTGCGGCGCGATGCCGGCAAGGCAGTTGATCTGCTCGCAGCCCAGCGCATGCGCATAGCTGATCGCCTTGGCGATGCCCTGGCGGAATTCCGGCACGCGGTCAGGCAGCACGGCGATGCCGCGCTCGCCCTTTGCCCAGTCGCCGGCCGGCAGGTTGAAGAGAACCTGTGTCAGGCCGTTCTTCTTCAGGCGCGCCGCGACGACATCCGGCGCATGATCGTAGGGGCCGATATATTCGACGCCCTTGAAGCCGGCGCGGGCTGCCGCATCGAAGCGGTCGAGGAACTCATGCTCGCCGAAGAGCATCGAAAGATTGGCTGAAAAACGCGGCATTCTTTTTCTCCTTCTTTCCGCTGTGCCCTAAAGCGCGTCGCGCTGAACCGGATTCAGGCGACGCGCTTTAAGTCTTTGTTTTGATGCATGTCGTTGTCCCAGAACCGCTGCACACTTCTGGGCGACATGCATTAGTCGAGCATCACAATCGCTGTGGGGGCATCCTCATGGCTCTCGGCAAGTTCCTCGAATTCGGTGATCTTGTCGATTTCCGTGCCCATGGAAATGTTGGTGACGCGCTCGAGGATGAATTCGAGGACGACCGGAACCTGATGCTCCTTCATCAGCCGCTGCGCCTCCTTGAAGGCGCCGGCGAATTCCTCGGGCTTGCGCACGCGGACCGCTTTGCAGCCCATCGCCTCGGCGACCGCGACATGGTCGACGCCGTAGCCCGCCTCCGGATCGCCCGCCCGGTTGATGTTCTCGAAGGCGAGGCTCACCTCGTAATCCATCGAAAAGCCGCGCTGCGCCTGGCGTATCAGGCCGAGATAGGCGTTGTTCACGACAACGTGGATGTAAGGCAGCTTGTGCTGCGCGCCGACGGCCAGCTCCTCGATCATGAACTGGAAATCATAGTCGCCGGAGAGCGCGACGATGTCGCGGTCCGGATCGGCGGCGCGCACGCCAAGTGCTGCCGGCAGCGTCCAGCCGAGCGGGCCGGCCTGGCCGCAATTGATCCAGTTGCGCGGCTTGTAGACATGCAGGAACTGCGCGCCGGCGATCTGCGACAGGCCGATCGTGGTGACATAGGTGGTGTCGCGGGCGAAAGCCTTGTTCATCTCCTCATAGATGCGCTGCGGCTTCAGCGGCACCTGCTCGAAATGCGTCTTGCGCTTCATGGTCTTCTTGCGCTGCTGGCATTCCTTGGCCCAGCCCTGCCAGTCGCGCAGCCTGCCGGCCGTGCGCCATTCGGTGGCGACGTCGAGCAGGATCTTCAGCGCCGCGCCCGCGTCCGAGACGACGCCGAGATCCGGCGCGAAGACGCGGCCGATCTGGGTCGGCTCGATGTCGACATGGATGAACTTCTTCCCCTTGGTGTAGACGTCGACCGAACCGGTATGGCGATTGGCCCAGCGGTTGCCGATGCCGAAGACGAAGTCTGACGCCAGCATCGTCGCATTGCCGTAGCGGTGTGAGGTCTGCAGGCCGCACATGCCGGCCATCAAGCGGTGATCGTCGGGGATCGCGCCCCAGCCCATCAGCGTCGGGATGACCGGCACGCCGGTGATCTCGGCGAATTCGATCAGCAGATCGGAGGCATCGGCGTTGATGATACCGCCGCCGGCGACGATCAGCGGCCTTTCCGCTTCGTTGAGCATCGCCAGAGCCTTCTCGGCCTGGGCGCGCGTCATCGCCGGTTTGAAGGGAGCGAGCGGCTCATAGGCGTCGATGTCGAATTCGATCTCGGCGAGCTGGACGTCGACAGGCAGGTCGATCAGCACAGGACCCGGCCGCGAGGAGCGCATCAGGTGGAACGCCTTCTGCAGCGCCATCGGGACCAGATAGGGCTCCATGACGGTGATCGCCCATTTGGCGACGGGTGCCGCGATCGACGCGATGTCGACGGCCTGGAAATCCTCCTTGTTGAGGCGGGCGCGGGGCGCCTGCCCGGTGATGCAGAGGATCGGGATGGAATCCGCCGAGGCCGAATAGAGGCCGGTGATCATATCGGTGCCGGCCGGGCCGGAAGTGCCGATGCAGAGGCCGATATTGCCGGCCTTGGCCCGCGTATAGCCTTCGGCCATGTGCGAGGCGCCCTCGACGTGGCGGGCAAGCACGTGGCGGATGGTAGCCCTCGCCTTCAGCGCCGAATAGAGCGGGTTGATCGCCGCGCCCGGTACGCCGAAGGCATTGGTGATGCCTTCCTTTTCAAGAACGAGAACCGCTGCGTCGACAGCGCGCATCCTGGCCATAGCAAGCCTCCACTTCGTTGGTTGGCTTGAGAATGCCAGCGCGACTTCGATTTTTCAACTTTTTCAGAATATTTTTCCATTTCTAGGAAGCGGCTCTTATGGTCTGATTTTCCTTCACTTTTCGTTTTCCAAAAAAACGACCGCGGAAAGCACTGAAAAACTTTTTCATTGCATCCAAACCCAAATTGGCGAAAATGGCGCCCCATGGATACGACGGAAAAACGCCAGCGCGGCCGGCCGCGCGCCTTCAACGGCCCGCCCGAAGCGGCATCGGTGCAGTCGCTCGACCGGGCGCTCCGCATCCTGGCGATCGTCGCAGAGGCCAGCGGCCTGTCGCTCAGCGAAATCGCGGCGCAAAGCGGCATTGCCGCTTCCACCGCCTATCGCATGCTGACGACCCTGGAAAACCACGGCATGGTCGAGTTCGACACGACCGACCAGTTGTGGTCGGTCGGCGTCGAGACCTATCGCATGGGCTCGGCTTTCCTGCGCCGGCGCAAACTCGTCGACCGCGCCCGCATCGTCATGCAGGAATTGATGGAAAAGACCGGCGAGACCGCCAATCTCGGTGTCGCCGAGGATGATTGCGTGGTTTTCGTCAACCAGGTCGAGACGCACCAGGCGATCCGCGCCTTCTTCCGGCCGGGCACGCGCAGCCCCTTCCATGCCTCGGGCATCGGCAAGGCGGTGCTGGCGCATCTCGAGCCGGAACGGGTCGCCGCTATCCTGCGCAAGGCAGGCCTGCAGCGCTACACCGCCAAGACGCTGTCCGACATTTCTGCGCTGGCCCACGACCTTGCGACCATCAAGCATCGCGGCTGGTCGGTCGACGACGAGGAACGCCACCCGGGCATGCGCTGCGTCGCCGCCGCCATCTTCGACGAATATGGCGAGCCGATCGGCGGCGTTTCGGTGTCCGGCCCGACCGTGCGCGTCACGCCCGAGCGGCTGGCCGAGATCGGTCCGCTGGTGCGCGACGCCGCGGCCGAGGTGACGAAGATGATCGGCGGCGCCAAAGCGGGCTGATCAATCGAATTTCTCCTTGCCCATGATCCTTCCGAGAAATCGGTCCGCGATTTCTCAAGTCATGCCCCCGGCAAGGCGCTTTTCACCGCGATGTCGAAGAAATCGAGCAGGATCGCGGCGCCGACGCCGCAAGCCGTGAAGATAAGGCCGGTGATGAAGATGCGGTTGGCGCGCTCGAAGACGCGACGCTGCAGCGATTTTATGTCCAGCAGCATGGCAAGCGCCCGCATCTGCAGCGCAATGCCGACCAGGATCGGCAGGACCGCGACCAGATGGTAGGTCTGCCAGGGTATCGGATTTGCGGCCCAATGGGTGATGAAACCGAGCGAAAAGGCCAGCAGGATACCGACCGTGGTGACGGTGCCATTGCGGAAAACCGTCTCCACCACTTCTTCCTTCGGGTCCTGCTCGTCCAAGCCACGCTCCCCGCCGTTCCTGCCAGACTAGACGCTCGCCAAATCGCTGTACACCTTCGCGTGCATGGACTTGGTCGCCTTGCCGGAGCGTTCCAATGCGTGCGAAAGGGCACGGATGCGGAAAACAGTTCGGCTTTTATCTGCCGCGTCACTTTGCGGATGCGTGGCGGCGGCGCCGCCACCGCTTGAACCCAACGGCACCCAACGCGTCGATCCCATTCCGATCTCGCTGGCCCTGGAGGAGATCATCACCGCCGGCGTCCGCCAGCACTTGAGGAACCCTATCGCCGCAAAGTTCGGAACGATGCTCGCCGGAGAGCGCACAATGAGCGGCCGCCACGAGATCATGGTGTGCGGTTATGTCGACGACAAGAGTTCTCCCGGCGGTTCCGACGGCAACGAACCTTTCATTGTCAAGATCTACCCAGATCCCGGGAACAGTTTCGAACTGGTGGCGATAGGCGACGAGGCTTCAGTTGGCGGCGCCTGCCGCATGGCGGGATTGGCGATGCCCGAGGCCAATACGAAGCCTCACCCTTAGGGTTACCGGCGTGAAGCATCTCCTCGCTTCAATTAGCCGATCCAGCGGACGCTCTAACGTTCAAACGCAAGAAGAGGGGCTGCGTGCAGCCCCTGTTTCCTGTCGTTGGTCCGCCTCCTCTTACAGATGGCAATAGTGCGGGTAGCCGTCGTAGCCGATGTAAGTGTTCGAACCCGGATCATAGCTGCCGTAGCGGGCCATGCAGCGGCGAACGTGCCAGGAACCGTCGTAGCCGTCTTCCTCGACATAGACCGGGCGGGGCTGCTGGGCGAGCATGCTTCCGAGGACGAAGCCGCCGACGCCCGCGGCAATACCGATGCCGAGTTCGCGATTGTGATGGTTGTGAGCGGCCGAAGGCTGGACGGTGCCGACGAGCGAGGCGGCTGCGACGGTGGTGGCGATGAGGCCGGAAACGATGGTGCGCTTGAACATGACGATCTCCTGGTTTCAGTGGAGAGGCGAACCATCCGCCTCTTGAACATGGGTCGTCACGGCAAAGAAAAAGGTTCGAAGTTCCTTGGAGATTCTTTCGCCGGCGATTTTTCCGGGCGATGGCCGCCGGCCAGTTCATTGTTTTCGAATGCAAAAAGGGGCGGCCGGTGGGCTGCCCTTCGAAGGCAATAGATCCCTCTCGCTAGAGATTGAGTGAGTGGTGAGTAGTCAATAGTGGCGAGGCAGCCGTCGCGACCGGCCATCCCTCCACTCACTACTGCCTACTGCCTACCGCCTACCGCCTACTGCCTCTTTTCACCCCATCCCGGTGACATGGCGCAGCCAGAAGGCGAGCACGATGAAGCCGACGAAGGTGGCGACGCCGGTCCAGTCGATGTTGGCCTTCCTCAGATCGCTGACGACCTTCACCAGGAGAAGCCAGGTCACGACGATAAGCGGCAGGATGATGACGAATCTGATCATGCGACACCCCGTTCGATGCGATTGCACCTGAACAGGATGTAGGAAGCGGCGCGCCGCTTTTCAGCATGCCGGCTAAGCCATGCCGTCCATTGGCAAACCCAAAACGGAGTTTTGTCTTTACTGGCGCACGAAATGTGCTACCGGAGCGCCGTGCCCTTGTAGCTCAGCTGGTAGAGCAGCGGTTTTGTAAACCGAAGGTCGCGGGTTCGATTCCTGCCGGGGGCACCAGAAAAATCAATAGGTTACCTTACTTTAGAATGTCGCCAACCTGGCCACTTTTCGGCTCCGGGTAACGTATCGGGTAACAGAAACGTGATGCTGCAACGAAAAGGCCCGGTAGCCGAAGCCGCCGGGGCAATTGCGGCACCAAGTCTTTCCTGCAACTATCGAGCGCCACATAGGGGCCATTGGTGCAAACCTTGCAAGGCTGTCGGCAGCGAAAGTAAGAGTGGAAATGTTTTCCTCTTTTTCGTGCGAGAAGGTCCGCTACAAGATTTCGACCGGCTGGTACGATCCGGCCGTAAAACGCTTCATTCGGCCCGGCGAGGAGCCCGGTTGCCGTTGTGTTGGGAAGCCAGTCATCAAGGGGTTTTCGTGACCTACAAATAGGCCTCCCCAAGTTCCGCAAGGTCGTCAGCGAACATTTGGAGGAAGTTTCGGATATCGTCCATCAACGTTACGACGGCACTGCGCAGTTGAAGCATGCGCTCGACATGTCCAGCCAGGCTCGCGCCACGAAGCGTGTTCAGAAGATCGTCGATCTCGATCAATAACCGTTCAAGGGTTTCGTAGTGCACCGCTGTAAGCGGGTCGAATAACGGTCTGGCCTCGGTGATGATAACCGATTTCAACTTGCCCTCGATATCTTTTGTCCAGTCTAGAGCCTGGTTCATGAGTTTCCTGGTCGACGCCATAGCCCATTCTGGTCCAGCATCGGCGGGAAGCTCATCAACTTCTACCAAGTACGTTAGGTCAAAGAAGTCTCCGGCGAGATACGCTGCTCGTGCCGCGCTCGCTCGATCTGCCCGCAACGTCAACCGTTGAGTATCGTTGTGACGGCGCTCCTGCTCACGGTCCAGCCTCATAGCCGCGCGAACGGACCACGCCGCAGCAGCAATGGCCAGGACGCCGGTCGCGAGAGTTTCCCATTGAATTCGCTGGTTCAGCATCGCCGGCGCCAGCCATTCACCGAGGCAGAAACCTCCCGTCCCTGCCGCAAGAAAAATAGCAAGGCGGTCCAACGGATCGGTTGCCATGCGTCACGCCGCGTGCAGCGTCGGGATGGCCTCGATCTCGATGCTGAGCGCCTTTTCAGCATGCTCCAGATCATAGTTGCGCTGGAGGTTGAGCCAGAATACCGGGCCGTTGCCGACCAACTTGCCGAGGCGAAGCGCCATGGCGACGGTGACGGGCTGCTTCTCGTCCAGGATGTCGTAGAGCGTGCGGCGCGAAATGCCGAGCAGCTTGGCAATCTCGGTCTTCGACTTGTCGAGCGCCGGGATGACGTCTTCGCGCAGGAGTTCGCCGGGGTGCATCGCGGGCAGGCCGCGCTTGATGGCTGTCGTGTTCATCAGTGGTAATCCTCAAGTTCGACGTCGACGGCATCCTCGCCGTCCCATCCAAATGTGATGCGGTAGTTGCCCGTGACGCGGACAGAATAGCGGCCCTTGTCCGCGCCGACGAGGCCATGGGTTGATCGCGCACCCTTACTTTAGAGAGAGGCGTCTGGCGATCCGGTAGCCGCAAGCCGTTCAACGACGACAACCTCGCCTTCGTCGTAGTAGTTTTCCGGCGACCGGACGAGGAGCACCGCCTCTGGCTTCGCGCAGAAGCCCATCGCTTTGGAGCGATGGGCCAAAGCCATTGTCTCACGCAATCCGGATCCCGCGAAGATCAGTGTATCGGCGGAAGGTGACCGGCCGCCTTGGAGCGAATCGGCTCCGTGGGTGCACCTCGGCGAACCATTGATCGCTGCCTCTGAAGCCGTCAAGCAAATCGGCGAGCTCGCCGGCGACTTCGTGGAGCCGCGCCAGGCGCTGCTCGTCCGTCAGGGGCGCCGCCAGCGCGCGCGATGTCCCTTGGCCGGCGTCTGGTGCCTCCGGAACGCTCCGCGCGCGTCCTGGGCCCGCGGCGGCCGGGAGGGTTGCCATCGCGCCGAGTAGGAAACGTCGATTGATTGCCTGGTTCATTTGGTGCTCACTGGTTTTGGGGCTTATCACGGCCCCACAAATGGCGATCGGCGCCAAAGCCGGAGGGTGATAACTCGCCAGTGAGACGAGCCGATGGCTTTTAACCGCGAGGTCTGGACAGCACCACCGCCCCCGGCCTATAGAAAGGCCGTTCGCGGCAGCCGCCAAGCTGCGCGTTATCCCGCAATGCGGGACAAACGACTTAAGATCGCGCCAACGATTTTCGGTCGTCACTGGTCCGGGTTATCACGCCCACGGACAGCCTTGCCCTCGCCACCGATTCTGTCAATTCCCCCGCGGGGGTTTTGCGCATGTTTTTTATTTGGCGGTCTAGATACACAACACTGTTGACCACGCCATTTCGTTGTGTAAGATTTTGATCGCTAGCGGAGTTTTGCGCAACAATGCCACGTATGAACATTTCAATCTCGGAAGACCTCCAAGAGCGAATGCGTCCCCTGAATGATGTCGTCAATTGGTCGTCGGTCGCGCAGAGGGCATTCGAAACAGAGGTGTCAAGTCGAAGGAAAGGAAAAGGCGACATGAACGCCGTAGTTGAGCGGCTGCGCGCTTCAAAAGCAATGCTTGAACAGCAGCAGCAACCGAAATGGACTGAAGAAGGCGCCACCTGGGCTAGCGACGACGCTGATTACGATCAGCTCGCTCGCGTGGCAGAAATAGTTCCAAAGGCGTACGAGGCTCTCGATTTAAATGGCGATTGGCTCCTCAAAGAGCTTTGCCGTGCGGTTTACAATGATCCTGATCCCGATGCGCATCAGCTCAACGAGCTCACCGAGGCGCTTACGGGTGATAGTCGAACACCCATTAGCTACGCGCAATTGACTTGGTATATCGAAGGCGCTCAGCAAGTATGGGAAGAGGTCAAAGACAAGATCTAAGTGCGCTTGGCGCGGCGGCTACTCGTCGCCGCGCCACTCGACTGTGACGGTTCCCCCAAGGATCGCTATTGCCTTCTCAATCATCTGATGGTTGACGCGGCCAAAGTGACCGGACCAGTGATGTCCTTGAAAATAGCCGTTCGATCCCGTGAACTCGTCCAAGTCAGCCATGACCATGTTCCTCCGAACGCACTCGGCCCGAAGAGCATCCAGCAGCCCGATGCCAGTTGGCTTGTACGCGACGCGCGGGCGGGGTCCAAGCCGAAGATCGCAGGCTCGGCTTCTTATCATCCGCTTGGTTGCAAAGGGGAACGCTTGTAGCAATTCTTCCATGGTCGCAGAACGCCGCCACATTTTCCTGAATCGGCTGTTTTCAGCGCAAGTCCAGATATGCAACTTGGGCGTGATGCCTAGCTTGCGACATCGCCATTTGAGGCTACCCATCGTTCGCTCGGGCAGAGCCTTTAGGAGGGCCTTGTAGTCAGGATATTGGCGGCGGCAGACGTCATCCTCGGCATCTGTCCAAAGACTATCGTCGTTGCGATGTCGCCATTTCATAAGCCGTCCAGCTGAAGCCAAATTTTTAGCATGATAAGCAATATCGTTCATTGGGAACCTTCGATATTTTTGGTTCCCGCCCGGCACAAAAACGTCAGAAATTCTCCCTCGGTGCCACCACGCCGACCGGATCATCTCTCGCCCGTCCCCGTTTTTCACAACGTATGGTCAACGTCGATTGAACACAGGCACGCCGTCATTTGTCCCGAATGTACCCTCTGTGCGCCCCCCTTTTTGTACAGGCGGGGACAGCTGGCTTCTTCAATGACCTTTTCGCCACGTTCTGCGTCGAGGCGAACCGTACGAGGCGCCGCCCCTGTAACGGTTGCCGTCTCATCGGTAAAGGATCGAGTGGCAGAGTTTGCCACTTGATCGCTCTTGCGATCTCCGCCATGCGCGGTCTCAGGGTGCAATTCCAGATAAATCGCCTTGCGCCGCGCGGTCCAAACTGCCCGGTCGGCCGGCGACAGCTCGGCCCGGCAGTTCGATCATCGCCAGTTCGGCGTGGAGGTCGTCGGCTTCGATCACATCGGCCGCGATATCGGCAACGCGCTGCGCTGGATCACCAACTTTCAGGTTTGTCCCCTGATGTACCCGCCCAAACGCGAAAAATCTCTTGACGACGCACATTGGACTCAGCCTGCTTCGGTCGGCGGAGGCTCCATGTTCAAAGAGATAACGGCCTTTCTCGAAAGGCTGCCGGTGTTCATAACCCGAACCGGCGTGCTGCTGCTCGTGGCCGGTGCGGCGTTCGATTTGGGGCTTCGGTATGACCTGATGATGCCACCAAACGCGGCCTTCGGGTTCGCCGCGGCGCTTGCGAGACCAGCCTGGGTTTTGGGCCTCAGCATGGTCGTCGTATCGATCCTCTGGCAGCTTGGGGCCCTGGCCTACAACCTACGCAGCCTACCCGCCAAATTCCTCGCCAGAAGAACGAAGGGGGCCAAGCTGTTGAGCAATCTGGACTTGCTCGACTCTGATGCCGTGATCGTGCTCTGGGCTATACTGGAACAAGGCCAACCTCGCTTTGACCCGAATGGTGCTACGAGAAGTCTGGAGAAACTGTACAGGCTTGGCTTGATCGAGCCGGACAACCCGGATACGTGGCCGTACAATTACTTCCGTGACGTCATGACGGTCGCCAGGCCGATCTGGAAAGAGCGCAAGGCAATTGCCGAGCGCTTCAAGATCGCCTTAAACGTCAGCAATCCACAGCAGCTCGCTAACATCATCCACGCCAACGAATTGAGGCGCATTTAGAGATCCGCTGAGACGGCCTCGGCGCCCGAATACCGTCGCAACCGCCGCCGCTTCGCATTCGCCCTGCTCTTCCGCATGATCTCGCGCCGGCGCAACTCGGCGGGATCTGGCTCCGCCGGCGCCGGCAGCACGATATCGGGTCCGGCGAAGATCAGCAGCAGCGCGCTCGTCATCGCGGCCACCGTCGAGCAATGCCGCGGCTTCACCGCGGCCGACCAGGCGCGGATCTCGCCGAGGTCGATGTCGTCGAAAAGGTCGGCACGGATCGAGACCAGATTGGACAGTACCACGTTCGAAACCGCGGTGATGGTTTCCATTTGCAGCTCACCGGCGTTGCCGTCACTCTCGACGATGAGGCGGAGCACCAAGCGGAGGTGATCCTCGCCATGTGCTCTGCCGATGTATTTCAGGGTCTTGGGCGCGAAACAGATCTTGGGCTGTTCTCCGGGCCGCTTCATGTCAGGCTTCAGGATTTTCACGCCGCATTGCTCGGCCACCTTAAAGATATCACAGGGAAAGGGAGCGGTTCGATCTGGCGTCATCATGCAAAACTCATGTCCGTTGCCGGTGGCATCGCGGAACCGTCGAAGGATCGAGGAGCCGACCAGGAGAAGTTACGGCGGCGACGCAGAAGGTCGCGCGCCATGGTGGCGTCAACGTCGCTGGCATTAAATCGAGTCCCAACGGGGGCGCATTGCGGATCTCCTCGGCGATACGGTGGACCGCACGACAGCGTATTACGTTCCCGGCTCCGGTGGGCCAGAGGTTCCGCCACCAGGCACGACCCCGGTATGGATGTGATTGAGGAGGCTGATGTTGGTGCCGCCGGCGCCCGCGATGACGTCGCCCGTCACCCGCAGCTCCGCCGTCGTGATGGTGATCGAGCCGGCGGCGAACTCGATGATCTGGCCATTCTTGTCGAAGACCTTGATGCCGCCTTCGGTGAACTGCACCGCCTGATCCTGATTGGCCGGATTGACGATGGTGCCCATATAGACGCCGTCGGCGAGATCATGGCGTCGAAAGCTGCCCGGGTTCGATTGCGCCCCGGAATTGGCCTTCAGCGCCGAGATATCGCGGTCCATGATCGACATGTGACCGATGTCGCCCACCTTTGGGTCGTTGATGATGCCATTGGTACCGCCCTGATTTCGCATCGTGGCGAGGCCATAGATAACGCCGTGGGGCGTTTGGTTGCCCACGCCGTCGGTCTGGTTGATCAGCGGTATCACGTCGACGGTGGGCGGCGCGCCGACGCCGCCGCCATGCACCGCGACGATCTTGACCGGGATGCCGGTGCGAACCTGGGCGATTTCCTGGCGGATGAGGAAGCGCAAGGTATCGAGGTGGGTCGATGCGGATGACAGGCCCTGTTGACCGTAAAATCCCTCCGCGCTCATGCTGGCGATACCGCGTCTTGAGCCACGCAGTCCATCACCATCTCCCATTTTCCGTGCGGCATCATCGCCTCCAGTTGATACACAAGGCTGATCACGTTCCAGATTCCGCACGCCGGCGTGAGATCGCTTTTGACCTCTATCAGGCCCTGATACTTCACAGCCGGATCGTAGAGAGCCCGGACCATAATTCCGGCCTCTTGGAACATCGGGTAACCGATCATGCTCGTCTGCGGTGAGATCAGGACCGCATCGCCGTCCCGCGCCTTGCCGGGCTGGACTATCACCATGGTGCCCCGATCAAAGCCAATCGTGAAATTACCGTGTCGCGCGATGGCGATCGCTTGCTGCATCGCGGTGCCCGGATAATAGGGGTTCGCCAACTTGACATTGACCCCTGCGTTCTCGAAGCCGAAGCCCATTTGTCCGGCCAGGCCTTTCATCATCTGAGCGACATCCCCCGAGCCTCTGATGCTGATCGGAGGGATCGGCTTCATTGCCGAAAAGTGACCAGGTCTAGCGCTTATGCGAAAGCAAACGTCTGGCATCGCCTGGGCTTCGACATAGGCGTAGATGATGTCGCCTACGAAAACCAAATTCTGGCCGGTTTCGTCATCGCCAGCGAGCACCGAGATTCCGTTGTGGTAGGTTTGATAGAGCTGGGAGCCCAGCGTAGAAAGCTGGTTCATCAGTTCGAGCGGCAAGCCCCAGATCGATATTTCGGCCTGCCCCGAACCGTTGCCTGTGCTTACGATCTTACACGAGACGCGTAGGCCGGACACCGTGGCGGTGTTGCCGCCGCCTTGAAACTCGCCGTTGGCCAGCTCGAATTGGACGGTGATTTTCTTCTGACTGAACGCCATCTCATGTTCCGTTCGATGAGGTTAAGATCGCGACAAAAGGCCGGGACCGGAGCGTGCTCGCCGCAGCTGGGAGCCCAACAGCGAAGAGCTCGAGCACGCGCCGCGTGATCAGGTTGACGGTCTCCGCGGCCTTCTTCGAGCTTTCCTCGATCTCCTTGCCGCCCTTGCGGAATCCGTCGCGCGTCTTAAGCCAGGCCTCAGCCTGCTTCTTCTGGCCCTTCTCGAAATTGGCGGGGTCCAAGTCGAGGCGGACAATAAGTTCGTCGATCAGGGTCGGCATTGGCGCGCGTCCTTCTTCAGCAAATGCTCACGAGAGAGCGACGAGCTTGGGCATGCCGGCCGGGGGCGCCGGCCACTTGCTAGAGGACGGGTCGGCCTTGCGCGCCGCCGCCTTCGCGCCGGCGTCGAGCATGGACTGTTCCCATTGCTGGATGGCGTCGAGAGTGGCGAGGTCGGCCTGCTGGTCTGCTGAGAGAGCCTCCCTCCGCTCCAACCGGTCGAGCGATGTGTAATACGACGCCAGCGAGGCGCGCTTCCCCGCATAGGCCGTCTCGATCTGGTTATGCGCCAAGGCCATCCATTGTTCCTGGCTGAGCGCAGCGACCGACGGCGGCGCGAAGGCTCCGCCATCGAAGATATCGCCGATATTCGCTGTTTCGGACGCCACTGAGTGATCATCGCCGATCCAATCGAGCGGCTGGATTGAAACGTCCAAGACAGTGCGACGATCGTCGCTGAGATGTGCAACACGGATCATTTTAGCCCTCAATCGAATTCGAAGATGACGACGACACCGGCGCCGCCGGCGCCACCGGCACCCCCTCCATCGCCGCCGCCACCACCGCCGCCGAGAGAACCGGGACCGCCGGGTATTTGGACGCCGGTCGAAGGAGTTGCGCCGCCGAAGCCACCTCCACCCCAGAATGCCGCACCGCCGCAACCACCGTCATGGCCCGAACCAGGCGAGCCGCCATTTCCGGGGATCAAGAAGGTTCCAGCGGTTCCAACTCCCACCGACTGACCGCCCGCGCCATATGAGTTCGAGCCCGAGGAAGAACCGCCTCCGCCGCCGGTAGCGATGGCAAGAGAGCCGAAAGAAGTTGTTCCTCCGGAACCTCCGACCAGGTCGCTGCCACTTGACGGATTGGGAACGCCACCGGCGCCGATAGTTATCGTCTGGGAGGATACCGCGCCGAAATAGATCGCCGTACCGCCAGAATTTCCGCCGCCGCCAGTGAAGCCAGATCCAGTGGCGTTGCCACCACCTGCGCCGCCGCCACCCGTAGCAAAGACGATCATGTTCTTTGCGCCCGTCGTCGGCGTATAGCTGCCGCTCGACGTGATGACGCGCATATTGGTCAGCGAGTTCGGCAACGCGGGTGCAATCAGGGCGGCAAACTGTGAAGCAGTGACCTCGCGGTCCAACCCATCTGAGAGGACATGCTGAGCGATGGTATCGGAGAGGGAAAGAGCGCCAACCGGCGCGAGCAGGCTCGGGATGCTGAGCGAAAGAACTTGCTCGGCGGTCACGGCAAGACCGGCATTGGCCGCCACCGTGACGGCGGGGTTGAGCAGGCGGAACGAGGTCGTCGCGAGATTATATTCGAGGATGCCGGTGGCGCTCGCCGGCCATTGCCCGGGAGTCAGCGCGCTACCATCCATGTTGACGACCGGATGGGTGCCGATCCCCGCGATGTTGCCGGTCATGGCGCCGTTGTTTGCCGCGGCGGCCTTCTGGATGACGAAGATCTGGCCATCGGCATAGGCGCTGGGCACCGGCGTAACGGTGGCGGTGAGGACGTTCGCCGAACCGGTGTCGACGCCCACCATGATCGACGAGGCTTGCGCCCCGATATTGATCCAGTGCGCACCGCCGGTATCCGGGTCGGACGTGTTGTCGTCGACCGTGCTGAGCCAAACCACGCCGGCCGTGGCGCCGGCGAGCAGTGCGCCCTGGGGGTAGCCGCCGATCGCCGATGAGAAGACGGAGTCATAAGGGACGAGGCCGCCGGCGCCCGCCCATTGCGACCATTGCGTGATCTGCTTCAGGATGCCATTCATGTCCTGGCCGAAGGGTGGCACACCACCCGAACCCACCGGCAGGAAGTTCAGCGGCGGAAAGCCATCGGTCAGCGAGGCCGCGCCGTTCACGATCCCGATCTGCGAAGCGACTGGAACGTTGCGGATAAAGCTGGGGTTCGCCGACGCTGCGAAAGGGATGGTGAATTTCGTCGGTAGCGCAGAAATCTTCATGGTGTCTTCCTCGGATGATGATCGCCGGGGCCGACGCCTCCGGGCTTCGGCAAATCGCCGGAATTCTTCATGATTTCGAGTTCGATGGGGGTCGGCGGAAACGCAAAGGCGGTCATCGCCCCCTCGGGCGAGCCTGCATAGAACGATGCTTGGTTGAAGCAGAAGCCGAATGTCGGATCGGCCGTGTTCTCGCTTTTCGTGTCCGTTGTCATCTGAAGAAGTCCCATCTCATTGGCGACGGAAAAGAGGTCGCGCGCCGCGGGGAGGAGATTTTCCGCGGCGCGCGATAGCGGGTGATGTCGGGCCCGCTGATCGGCCGCCGCGTCAGCAAACACCGCGGCGGCGCGAAATCGTTCCACTCGGAGGTATCCGAGGCGTGAAGTTCTTTAGGGAAGGACATGGACATCTGGCCCGGCCCTCCCTTCCGAAACGATGGCGACGTGATTTGCGGAGATCTCCCGCATCACCCCGTCGTAGGATTCTCCATTGAGCGTGCCGGGCGTCATATCGGCCTGGTAGCGATAGCTGCTCGAAAGTTCTTTCTGGCGCCCCGATTTGATGAAGGCGATGGCGGCGCCGTCCCAGATGCTGAGGGGAGCCATCAGGTAGGGCGCGATGAATTCGACGCCATCGCCGACCGCGCCAACCACCAATTGGCGGGGATGATCATCGGCGCTGATCTGGACGTGCTCGAGCAGCAGCGGCTTGCCGATGAAGGTCGCGGCGGCTTTCGCCAGCTCGTCCGCGTCGCGATAGAGGCGATAAAGGCGATCCGGATCGAGGCCCAGCGCCTCGAAATCCGGGATTTCACGGCCATAGTAGGGGCAGACGTTAGCCTTTGAGATCGGCGTCATCTCGACGCGCAGATGACCGTCCTGGTCGAACGCACGAACGGTCTGGCGATCCATGGCCAGGATGCCCATCTCAGGCCTCCCAAGGCAGCGGCGCCGAGGCATCGCGCTTGAGCGCCTCGAAGGCGTGCTGCCACCGTTCTTCGTCCTCCGAGCTGGGGTCAACGTCGAATAGGTCGCAGTCCGCAACGTCTAGAACACGACGGCCCTCAGGCGTCGAGATAACTTCGGGAAAACATATACCGTGCAGAAAACGAAGCTTCGCGCGTGCTTCGATCCATTCACGATGCGCTCGCATCGCGGCCTCGATCGTCGGTTCGATCAAGGGGCGGATGACATCGGCTGCAGCGGCTTGAACGCGCTCCTCCGCGGGGTTCCGCGTCTGGACGGGGCGGCGCTGCCTTGGGACGAAATGGTTATCCGCACCATGGAAAATCGCAACAGCGTTGATGCCTTCGACCAGGTTATAGTCGTCGCCGGCCATCTGCGGGATGAGATGCCTCCTGCCCATGGCGGCAAGAGCTGCCTGAGCGGCGTCGAGCACATCTTGGGCCTGGTCATGGCGCCGGCGTGCCGCTACCAGATTGCCGTCGGACGGCGCCGAGCCGCCACTCTTCGCGGCGGCGACCATTCCATCGGTCAAAGCCTCGCGGGCCTTCGCGACGGCGGTGACAGCGGCGGCGAGATCGCTTTCAGCAGCTCGCACCATGTCTTTTGCGCGCGCCACTGCGGCATCCTCCGCGGCTCGAACAGCTTGCGCCTCTGCGGCGACAGCGATCGCCTCGGCAAGCCGTTGGCGCGCTTCGCGGAATCCGGCCTTGGCTTTTCCTCCGACCATGGTCATCAGCCTCGCCGCGCCTCGGGAAACATCCCGAAGAAGCTCGCCGATGCGCCCGGCGACACCGCCGGCGCCGGCCTGTTGTGATGTGTTGGATAGCGATCTTGCCGGACCCCCAAAGCGAGCTTGCCCAGGTTGGATCGCGCGGCATCCATCGCGGGCGCCGAGCTCTCCGAGTCGGTCTCGTCGTCCTCGGGCTCGCCGAGGAGCGTCCGTTTCAGCGCCAACCACTCGACGTCGCTCAGTTCACTCGCAAGCTTGACGAGGACGGCACGATCCGGGGCGGAGATTTCGCTGTCGAAGGCCCCGCCCGGGCCGAACTCGCGAATGGCAACGCCATTTCGCAGTCGGGCGACATGCGCCGGCTTCGATGACGGCGAGCTGTCGAATCCTCCCTGCGGATTTGGACGGATGAACCGGGCAAAGTTCTTCAATTCGCGGTCGGTCAACATACGGTACATAGGCGTGGGTCTCCTCTCAAAGCGGGTTGACGGCCGGCATCGCGGCGCGGCGAAGAATGTCATCGGTGATCACGAGCGGGGCGCGTGCGGCGCGGACCTCGACAAGGGCGCCGCAAACCGCGTTGGCGAGGTCCTCGTGCTGTTCGCGAGGGGCGTCGACGCGATCGCGGCCGCTCGCCACGGTGCGTCGTTCAAGCGACGCGATCTGCGTCACCAACCGCTTGATATCGAGCAACCGAGCCCTGCCCGCGGTGAACAAGGGCAAGCTCTCGATGTAGATCGTCGAGCGGTCTCGCTCGGAGGCTCGATAGCTGATGCCCTGTTTCTTGAAGGCATCGATGACGAAGCCGACCGCGTAACGGTCGGCGACGACTGTCGAGATCCCGTAGCTCTTGAACAGTTCGGCCGCCTGTTGCGTCGCCGTCTGCGGATTGAACAGCGGTCTGATCTCGAGGCAGGCGTCGAGGACGATGCTGTTGCCCTCACGGTGGGCGACCGCGGCGGCGAAACTGTCTTTGCCGGTACCGCCGGCGACGTCGCAGAACCCCGTGTAATGGACGCCCGGCAGCCGCTCCCTTGCGACGACGCCATGGTCGACCGCTGCCTCGACGAGTTCTCGGCTGATGAAGTCGGACAGGTCGGATCGGAACTGCCCAAGCCATTCCGCCTTTGCGGCCTCCGGATCTTCCTCGAGCGCGGCTTCGATGATGGCGGGATCGATCGTCGGATTGAGTTTCAGCGTCGGCGCCTGGATGAACAGCACGTCGTCACCGTCCTTGCCGAAATGCTTGACGTACTTGCTGTAGAGCAGTCCTGCAGCCTTATGCGGCGACGAGATCGCCACGATCATCGATTCCGGGGAAAGCGTGGCGAGGCCAGGCACCAGGGAGCGATAGAGCTCGAGGTCGGGCGATGCCGAATTCTCATCGCGGTAGAATGCGACTTCGTCGAGGATCGCCAGCAGGACCGCTCTGCCGCGCGCGGCGCGATAGCTGTTCGTCGTCACCACGATCTCGACGTCGTTGTCGAGGTCGACGCCGTGCGCGGTCTCGCGCCGCACCTTTGTGGCGAGACCCTCGGTCTCCGCGATCAGGGCTTTGGTGTAGTTCAGCACCAGCCTGGCTTGATCCCGGTCACTGGCGAGGCAAAGCACCGATGCTTTCTCGCCGGGCCGCAAGCGCCCAATGTGGGCTTCCTCGATCCCACCGGCGTATGCGGCGATCAGCGCGGCAACGCTGTCCTTGCCACTCCGGCGGCCAGCGGCGACCCAAAGCTCGCGCACCCGACGCTTCGGCGGCGCTCTTCCGCCGGCGAGATCAGCAAAGATTGCGAGTTCCGCATCGTCCAGTGGCAACGCATAGGCCGCCTTCAGGATCGCCATCCATGAACGCCACGACGGCGCCGCATAGAGCTCGCCGAACGCCAGCGGCGACGTCATCGCCTGGAGGATGGATGGAGCGCTCATGCCGCTGGTCGCGCCTCATTGGCGAGCTGCTCATGGGCGAGTTGCTCGCGCAGTGATGGCCGCGGCTTCGACGGAGGCGCCTTGCCGATGTTGAGAGCCCTCTCGGCGAGCGCTGCAACCCTCTCGGCCCGAACGACGTCGTCGACGGTTATGCCAGCCTCGCCGGCGAGCAGGCGCGCCCTCGTCCGTTCCGCGACGACAGCGAGCTCGGCGGCCTTCTCGATCCGAGAGGCGAGGAGCGGAGCCACCGGCCCCCCCAGCGCTTTCGTGAAAAGCGCGATCAGCTCGGCGCGCCTGGTCCATTCCGATGTCCGCCGATCGAGGAAGAGCGCCGCCATCGGCTCGCCGGGCCTTCTGCCGCGTGAACGGCGACCTTTCGTCGGCAGGCCGGCGACGTTTCGGGCCGGCAGCGGCGTGTCTTCGGTGGCGTTGTCAGTTAGCATCTCATCCGCCCTGCTCTAGCAAGGGAAAACAGCTGGTTTGTTACCCGACCGTTACCCGAGGCTGATGATAGCCGAACTCGATTTCCGCTAAAACCTTAACAACACATAACAATTACAAACGAGGGCATCTGATTGGTTATCAGATGACCAGCTTCCACACCGCTGCTTTGCCGATTTTCGAAGGACCGAAACGCCGTTCGATTCGCCGCAGGGGAAAATTCCAAGCGTATAGGCGTACGCCTGCTGCTCATGCTACATCCTCGTCGTCCAGGCCGTGGAGTTTGGCGATGACGGCTTGCCTACGCAGTTCGGTTGCCACAGCCTCCGCAAACCTTTTGACCTCCAACTCAACTTCATGGCGAGCGACGCCGGCGATGGTCAAGTAAGTCCAGACGCGACCTATGTTGTGCCGGAAATGCCATTCCCGCTTCGAGGCCGGCTTCGCTCGGATGGTGGCGACGGTCTCAAGGATGAAGCCGCGGAGACGATCGGCAGGGAACGCAACGACCTCACCGGTACGGCCGGCCCGGGTGTCGAAGAGATCGAGTTGCTGGGTCATTTTTCGGTGTCCGGAGTGAAGAGATCGCCCTGTGTGTGGGTGAGACCGGCGCGGGAGCGTCCGGTCGTCTCTGCCCCGCTGCCATCGATGGTTTTCGGATCGGTCTGCGGGACACGCTCGGCGGACGGTCGCTCCGCGCCGCCGCCGGGCGCTAGGTCATCCACGGAAGGCTCGATTGGGACGTTTGAGACAGGTTGTTCCGCTGCCAGTCTTATAACTATAGGGGTGGAACAACCTGTCTCACCGTGCGCGGAACAACCTGTCTCATCCGTGGTCTCGTCGTGGACGGAACAACCTGTCTCACGTGCTTTTTTGAGGCGTCGATACCACTCGGCGCGTGAGATCCCGAGTTCTTTCCATTGCTTCTCGCGGTTCTTGCGATTTGCCGAGAGCCATTCCGACCGCGATGGCGCGCCCAGCCTTTTGCGAGCCTTCCGTTCGCGATCTCGGCGTCGTTTCTCGTCTGCGAGCCAGACGTCGTATGCGACGGCCGTCATGCCGTAGATGCCGATCGTGGAAAGTTTCAGGTCGCGCTTTTCAGCTTCAGTGGTTCGAAGGTACCCCGCAACCCCGGCCGCGGTCATGTGGTCAGCGCGGGGGTGCAGTTTAACCTTCAGCGCGTCGACGATGCGTTGTGCGCGGCCGGCCGCCCAGGGCATGCGTTCCCGAATCCAGCAAGTCAGCTTGGTTACGAATTCGCCATCGTTCCGGCGGCCGCAGTGAAGAGCATGCGCGACAGGAAAGAGGTAGCCGTCGTCGTCATCGTCATGCTCGGGGATGCCTCGAGGATGGCGGTGTTCGATCAGCATGTTGATTTCGATCACCCTCTTCCTCCCGAACGCTTCGGCTCCAAATGCTTTGTTCGATGCGGGCTTGGCGCGCTCACGAATTCTCACGGTGCCAACGGCAATGGCGACGGCGGCGCCTGTCTTTTGGTCTATGCCGGAGCCCAAGGCTTGCCGTTTCCGCGCCATGACCGTCATTTCCGCACCAGGTCGTCGTAGGCCTCAACCGGCACGAACTCGCGCTGCGGCCAGGTGACCGGTGCTATCGTGGCGGGATCGGTCACAGCGACGCGGTTGCGCCACGAGCGCGACCCCTGTCGGCGATGGGCTGGGCAGTGGCGCGCGGGGTGGAAGGCCTGGACCTCATCTCCCGTCGTGGCTTCAAACTCAGCGCCGCAGGTCGGGCAGTTCGTGAGCCATACCGATAGTGTCGTCGCCGTCCCATCCCGCTTCCGAACGTAGGGTTGGCGCCCGACCCGGCGATACACCTGGCCGCGATACTCGACCTCGTCCGCGGTCGCCTCGACGCTCATGCGCCAGCACCTTCGTGGCGCAACCGGTCGGCTTCCTTGACGGCGGCGATCAGCTCGACGGTGCTCAGCTTGAAGTGGTCGCGCATCACTGACGCGAAGATCTCGGCTGCAGGATGCTGTGAAACTGGATGCTCGACCAGCCACCGAGCGGCGCGCTCGATCCTGTCATTCGCAGCGAACGAGATACCCGCGCTCATTAGGTCGCCTTCGCAAGCCTCATGTTGTTTTGGCGGACGACGACCAGCGCCTGATCCAGGTCGATGCCAAACCGGCGCCTCAGTTCCGGGATTGCGGCGCCGCGCTGCGCGCGCGGCGTCTCGGCAAGCCAGTTGGCCGCCAGCACAAGCTCGTCGGCCAGCGCCGTTTCGACATTGCTCATGCGGCTTTCACGGCACGGCCGCGCTCCCAAGCGATAAGATCGGCTTCGAGAAAGTATCTTCGCCGGTTGACGATCATTGGCTTCGGAAACGCCAAAGCCTCATCGTTCAGCCAGCGCCAGAGAGTCATGTCGGTGACGTGATACCGGGCAAGCACCTGCTTGGCGGTAAGGTAAGAGTTATCCATAAGAGTTAGGCCCTGTTTCGCTACGTTGGCGAAAGAATGGCCATCGGCGTGAACTATTGGTAGGAAGAAAATCGCCTCAAATCTCGGGCAGATTTTCCCCTATAGGCATCGCCGCGCGGACATCCCCGATGAGGGTCTTCGCGTTGTCGCCGGTGCCGATCAGGCTTGCTTTGTCGATCCCGATGGAGCGCGCGAACCGGATAACTGGGTCGATTACTGCGATCAGAAGCGCCGCCGCAGGCCCGGTCGAAGACTTGCCCGGTCTCCTGTTTGTTTCGATTGAATATTTCATGAGAACGCTTTGAGCAAAACCGATTTTTTTAATATCGCGCTTGCCGGGATATGGCACTTCATACCCCGGATAAGGCGGTCTCTTGGCCTTGCCAGCCTGAGCAGCTTTGGACGAAAGCTGGGCAAGCGCTCCTATGAACAAGGGCAGGAAACTGTAGTACTCATCCGACTGATTGGACTGTCCGAAGTTGTAAATCAGATAGGCGGCGCTGCCGCCTTCGAGCTCCCCGGAATTAACAAGTTCTAAAAGCTTGGACGCTGCGCGGGAAACTTTTTCATAATGCTTGCGGCGCTGTTCCGGAGAAACGTGGTTTAGATAGGCGCGCAGCAGGCCCCGCGCTTCCCATTCCAGCTGTTCGATAACAATCTCTTCGGCCGGCTTGCCACACCTCTCAGCTTCTACCGTTGACATGTAGAGCGGCTGCAGCATCTCAACGATCTCGCCCCGCGACTGCTCGTCGTACCGGAACGACCGCACCAGGCTCTCGACTTCTGCTCTACGACGGGGGCGTAAGGCTTGGACGGTTGATGTCTTTCCGATAGGCGCGGTCATTTGCTGCCCGCCTTCATCGGGACAACGTTGGAGTCCTTTTTCTTCTCGACCAGCGTCATCAGGAACGAAGCCCACGCGTCTAGCGCAGCTCGCTTTTCGTCTGCATAGTCATGCACCTGGTAGATTCCGGCGATGCCGCGGAACGAGCCAGACTTGTGGTTCAAGACCTTTTCAGTGACCTCCATTTTGATGCCGATGCGCTGCATGCCGGCGGCCACAGTGCGGCGGATGTCGTGCAGCGTCCAATCGGGTATCTCGACGTCGGCCTCGGCTGCATATCCAGCCATGAGCTTGTCAATGCGTTGCTTCATTCTGGAAAAGCCGCTCACAGGATGCTCGCCGTCCGTGGTGAAGACATAGCCTGCCTTCCCTTTGATCCTCGGAACGGCTTTCAGGACCGCCAGCGCCTGCTTGGAGAGCGGGACAACGTGGGGCTCACCGTTCTTCGAGCGCGCGGCCGGGATAACCCATTCGCGGGCGTCGAGGTCGACCTCTGGCCATGTCATTTCGGCCACCTCTGAACGTCGCTGGCCGGTCAGCATCAACAGCTGCAGGAAAGAGCCGAACGGCCCTCGCCCCGTCTCGTCGTAGGATTTGCTCGCCTGCCACAGCCACCGCAACTCGTCGTCGCTCGAGCCTGGCACTTCCTTGCGACGGATCAGGACACGATTGCGACTATCGTTCTCTTCTGATGGCGCCTGGAGATCGGCCATCGGTGAAGCGTCGAGGATGTCCTTGCCGACGGTCCAGTTGAAGAACTTTCGGAGCTCTGCGAACGTCCTGTTGGCACCGATCGGCGCTGTCGTGGCGAGCGTTTCCAGATGCTCGCGAATATCGCGGCGGGTGATGTCTTGGATGCGCTTAGCGCCCCATAGCCCAGCGGCTCGATCGGCATTGGTCTGCCATTCGTCCCCATCCTGGCGCATGCCAAGAAGCCGTGCCTTCTCTGGAAAGTTCCGGCGCTTCGCAGCGTACTCTTTCAGGTAGCGGGTGACGACGTTCAGAAACAAATCCCGATCGGTATCAGCCTTCGGCGCCCGCTTGGCGGCTTGCTTTTCTGCACCGGGATCCTCGCCCTTTCTGACCCGCTCCAGGATGCTTGCAGCCTCTTGGCGCATGCGGGTCAGCTCAGCGCCGGCCGCGTCCACATCATCGCCAAACAGGGAATTGCCGAGCGTCACCTTTTTCGGTGCGCCTGAGGCGCGATATCGGACTGCCCACGACTTCCGGCCGGTGGGCTGGATGACGAAGTAGAGCCCGCTCAAGACGCCGTCGGGAATCTCACGTCGCTTATCGTCGGTCTTGAGCTTCAGGAGTGATGCTGCGGTGAGCGCCTTGGCCATTTCTTCCCCCCCCCCCTCTGGGTAACAGTAGGGTAACGGATGAGGCATGTTATGCGCCGTTACCCAATGATGGCAACATATGCCAACACATCGCTGAAATAAAGGGGCTGCAAGGGTTTCAGGCCGAAAGATGTTCGGTTTTGTAGCGGCTCGTTAGGGCTGGTGACAGGTTTTGTAAACCGAAGGTCGCGGGTTCGATTCCTGCCGGGGGCACCATCCTTCGCTCTTCGAGCTTCGTTGCAGAGGATTTCAAATCTCAACTCGAGAGGCGCATAGCAGGCGACCACCTTGTTAGTGGCCTGAACGACTGTTCCTCCTGGCTCCCTCAAACCCCGATCGCCGCCACCAAAATCCGGTTCTGCCTTCGTTTCGCTGCGCGCAGGTCCGGTATCTTCGCTTCGTCGCGCTTCACGAACTCGATGAGCATCCATGTTCATGTCGTTGAAGATCAGTTCCCCCACCGCCGGTCCGTCTATGTCCGGCCGCACGAGGCCGATCTGCTGAAGGCGGGCGATCAGCGCACATATCTCATCGGTCAGCGCGCGGTCGAGGCCGGTATAGGCCTGGCCGAAAGGGCTGTCGGCCCGGCGGCATCGCGCTCTACGAGAAAAAGACCGGCATCCTGCTATCCGGCGACATCGTCTATGACGGGCCGTTGATCGACGACGTCTATCACTCCGATATCGAGGACTATGTCGGGACGATGCTTGCCATGCGGAGCTCGACGTGTCGGTCGTGCATGGCGGCCCGAGGTTCGGCAAGGTGCGCTACCGGCAACTCATCGACGAGTATGTCGCGGGCAAGCGCAAGGCCGGCTGCCACTTGCACGGCGGCTGAGCGATCACGGAAGCGAAGCCTAAAGCGCCCTTTGCGGACAGGGGGTTCCCGTGGCGTCGCCACAACGGGAAGCCGTCGGCTGCGGCCGCTGGCTCATCTCTTCCGAATGTCGCACCAGTTCGGCGAACATCAGCGCGAAACTTCCCATCATCAGGAAGACTATGATCAGACGCGTTACCGGCAATAGACAGGTCTCTCTACTGGCCAGCCCCCGCCAACCCATCCACTTTCGGCTAACATGATCGATCCGGCTTTACGAGTGTTTAAGCTCCGTCTTAACCATTGCAGCCATCACATTCGTTGCGCCTTTGTCATGAAGCGCGATAATCATCCCCGACATCCCTTCGACCGGCAGGGCACGCCGCCCTTCACAGATATGGGCGGCGCATGCTACGCCGTCGCCGGCGCGGCCCCGCAGATGGTCGCCCTCCGGGAGCCATGAGCAAAGCCGCCAGCCGTTTCGCCTTCGTCTCTTCCGACACCGACGACGCCCGCGCCGCGCTGGAAAGCCTGTCGGCGCGCTATGGGCAGGTGCCTGTCGCCGAGGCCGAGATCATCATCGCGCTTGGCGGCGACGGCTTTCTTCTGCAGACGCTGCGCGACACGATGAGCACGGGCAAGAAAGTCTACGGCATGAACCGTGGCACCATCGGCTTCCTGATGAACGAGTATCGCGCCGGTGGCCTTGAGGAACGCATCGCCGCCGCGGTCGCCGAGACCATCCGGCCGCTCGAAATGGTGGCGGTCACGCGTGATGGCGAATCCGTCTCGGCGCCGGCGATCAACGAGGTGGCGCTGTGGCGCCAGTCCTACCAGACGGCGAAGATCCGGATCACCGTCGACGGCCAGGTGCGGCTGGAGGAGCTGAACTGCGACGGCGTGATGATCGCCACGCCCGCCGGTTCCACCGCCTACAATCTTTCGGCGCACGGGCCGATCCTGCCGCTCGATGCGCCGCTTCTGGCGCTGACGCCAGTCAGCCCCTTCCGGCCGCGCCGCTGGCGCGGGGCGCTGCTCTCCAACAAGGCGACCATACGCTTCGACATCCTGGAAGCCGAAAAGCGTCCGGTGAATGCCGCAGCCGACCATACAGAGGTCAAGGCGGTGGCCTCCATCACCGTGCGGGAATCGCCGACAGCGACGGCAACTTTGCTGTTCGATCCGAACCATTCTTGGAACGAACGTATCCTTGCCGAGCAATTCCGCTACTGAGCCGGCGCAACGATATTGTTTCGATTAATCATGCCGCCCAAAAGTGCGCAGCGGTTTTGGGAGAACGGCATGCATCAAACAAAGATTTGAAGCGCGAAGCCTGATTCCGTTTCGACGCAACGCGCTTTAAGCATCGCGATTAAGGTTACGTCTTCACAATCGCCGGATTCCCGCCCGTTTCTGTTGACAAATCGCGGACTTGCGCCTAACTGCAACCGCGATCTTGCAGGTGCGCGGCGCCTGACGCAACGCGTGTTGCGATTTTTTCCGAACCAGCCAAAGACAACAAACACTTGTCCTCAGACACCACGACCGCTCCAGAAGCGTTGACCTTTTCAGACCTCGGCCTGTCGCCGAAGGTCCTTTCCGCAGTCACCGATGCCGGCTACACCCAGCCGACGCCGATCCAGGCCGGCGCCATCCCGCATGCGCTTCTCGGCAAGGATGTGCTTGGCATCGCCCAGACCGGCACCGGCAAGACGGCTTCCTTCGTGCTGCCGATGCTGACCCGACTGGAAAAGGGCCGCGCCCGCGCCCGCATGCCGCGCACCTTGATCCTCGAGCCGACGCGCGAGCTTGCCGCCCAGGTCGAGGAAAACTTCGTCAAATACGGCAAGAACCACAAGCTCAACATCGCACTCCTGATCGGCGGCGTCTCCTTCGACGAGCAGGACAAGAAGCTCGAGCGCGGCGCCGATGTGCTGATCGCCACGCCAGGCCGCCTGCTCGATCACCGCGAGCGCGGCAAGCTTCTGCTCAATGGTGTCGAAATCCTCGTCATCGACGAGGCCGACCGCATGCTCGACATGGGCTTCATCCCCGACATCGAGCGCATCTGCGAGATGATCCCGTTCACCAGGCAGACGCTGTTCTTCTCGGCGACCATGCCGCCCGAGATCACCAAGCTCACCGAAAAATTCCTGCATGCGCCGGTGCGCGTCGAGGTCTCCAAGGCCGCATCGACCGCCACCAGCATTGTCCAGCGCCTGGTCAAGTCCGGCTCGAAGCCGTGGGACAAGCGCGAGACGCTGCGCAATCTGATGAAGGCCGAAGACGCCGAGCTGAAGAACGCCATCATCTTCTGCAACCGCAAGGTCGAGGTGTCGGAGCTGTTCCGCTCGCTGCTCAAGCATGATTTCGACGCCGGCGCCCTGCATGGCGATATGGACCAGCGCGCCCGCATGCAGATGCTTGCCAATTTCCGGGACGGCAAGCTGCGTTATCTGGTTGCCTCGGACGTCGCCGCGCGCGGTCTCGACATTCCCGATGTCAGTCACGTCTTCAACTACGATGTGCCGATCCATGCCGAGGACTATGTCCACCGCATCGGCCGCACCGGCCGGGCCGGACGTTCCGGCAAATCCTTCACCATCGCCACCCGCGCCGACACCAAATATGTCGACGCCATCGAAAGGCTGATCGGCACGAAGATCGAATGGCATGACGGCGACCTGTCGACCGTGACCGAAAGCGAGGGCGAGGAATCGCCGCGCCGTGGCCGCGGCGCCCCGCGTCGTGCCGGCCGCAAGGACGAAGACCGCAAGGATCGGGGCGAGCGCAAGAAAGACCGTCACGCCAAGCGCGACGAGACGCCCGACACCGCGCGCGACGAGCAGCCTGTCGCCGAAGTGGCCGACATCGCCGAGCGCCGCGCCCGCAAGGACGCGATCCGCTCGGAGAACGAGCGCAAAAGCCCGGGCAACCGTCACGAGCAGCGCGGCGACGCCCGTCCGCAGCGCGACCGCCCTGGCCGCCATCGTCAGGAAGAAGACGACGCGACAGTCGGCTTCGGCGACGATGTGCCGGCCTTCATGCGGATCGTCGCGAAGGTCTGAAGTCGATAGCAGCATAGCCTGAAATAAAAACGGCCCCCGAGCGGGGCCGTTTCCTTTCTTGCGACCGCCTCGCCTGAAGCAATCCAGCCGAGGACGGTGCCTTACATCGGGCCCGGCATCATCTTGGTCGGCTTTTCCAGCATCGGGAACTCAGCCTTGGTGCATTTCACGTTCGGGTTCGTCGGGGTGAACATGCCGTTCGGATTGTCCCTGAACAACCATGCATGCAGGTCGTAGTGGACGAATTCCCTCGGGATGAGCGGGTAATGTCCTTCCATCGGCCCCATGAATTTCTGGCCAAACAGTATCGGAACCTCCTTGGTGTCCGGGGTCAGCGGCACCAGCCATTCCACGCCGACCAGCTTCAAGCCCTTTTTGGTTGGCTCGTAGATCAGGACATTGGGTTTCATCGGGTCGAGCGGCCGGCCGATACTCGGGACGTTGACGAAATGGATGCCCATCGCGCCCTTCGGATAGTACATCGCACCGGCTATCTTCTCCCCGCTATAGTGGACGCAGCCGACGGTAGACAAATAGAGGTCGCGGACGGCGGCCGTATAGTCTTCATATTTCGCCAGCGATTTCTTCAGGGCTTCGATGTCGGCCTTGTTGGCGTCCTCGGCCCGGGCCGAGGCGGCGCCGAACCATGTGCCGATAAGACCCGCCAAAACAAGGACGCCGCAGCGCCCGAGACGAGCTGTTCTTGTCATGCATTCCTCCCAGATTCCCTTTGATCTGGCCGTGCAAGACCGGGGCGGCAGATGTTGATTGCGCGGCCGATTGACCACCCCATCCCCTCTGGAACAGGAGAATGGTAGTCTCTTCCGTGGTCCTGGAAAAGTATCAATTAGGGTAAGCTAATGTCCTAAGACCTTCGACCTATCTTTGGACCACGCCAAACAAAAACGGCCCCGTCGGGGGCCGTTTTGCCTTCATGGAGTTGCGCCCTGCGCGCCGTTTTCGCTCAGGTGAGCGGCGACAGCTGGATTTCGACGCGGCGGTTCTGCTCGCGGCCTGCGGCGGTCGCATTGGATGCGATCGGGCGTGTCTTGCCGAAGCCGGTGACGGCGAAGCGGCGCTGATCGACGCCCTGGCCGGACAGATAATTGGCGACGGCAAGCGCGCGGCGCTGCGACAGATCGAAATTATGCTGGTCGCCGCCGGTCGAATCGGTGTGACCGAAGACGTCCACGGTGGTCTGGCGGAATTTCTTCAGCACCAGCGCGACCGAATTCAGCACCGGATAGAAGCCGGGCTTCACCGCGTCCTGGTCGACGTTGAAGGTGATGTCGGACGGCATGTTGAGAATGATCTGGTCGCCGCTGCGGGTGACGCTAACGCCGGTGCCCTGCAACTGACGGCGAAGCTCGGCCTCGTTCTGATCCATCGTCGCGCCGATCGCGCCGCCGGCGAGCGCGCCGATGCCGGCACCGATCAGGGCGTTGCGGCGGTCATTGCCGCCGGCGAGCAGACCAAGGCTGGCGCCTGCCAGCGCGCCAAGGCCGGCACCGGCCGCCGTGTTGGAGATCTTCTGGTCGCCGGTATACGGATCGGTGGTGGTGCAGGCGCTCACCAGCACAGCCGTCGCCACGGCGACGAGCACAGTCTTCTTCATGAGATTGGTCCCTCTCCAATTCGCGGCCTTTGCGGCCGCGCCAAATCAGCCCTTCCGCAGCCTTGTAGCATGAAATGCGGCGAAAAACGGAACGGGAATACGGCCGGCAAAGTTCGGCGGTCGTTCCCGCTTCGCCCCTACCACAAATTCTTGCCGTCGATGACCACCACCTCGACCTTGTCCAGATCGAAATCGTCGAACAGACGGGAATTGACGCTGATCTTGGGATTGTCGAAATCAGGCTCGCCGGTCGACCAGTCCGGCGTTTCAGTGAAGGTGCCGCATCCGCAGGTGGCGCAGAAGCCGTGTTTGACTGTTCTCGAACCCCATTTGTAGAAGGTCACGTTTTCAGGCGGGCTGGTAAGCTTGAATTGCGACGGAACATAGTAGGCCCAAAGCGACCCGCGCTTGGAGCAGAAGGAGCATGTGCATTGCGTCACGGTTTGCGGCGCTTCCGAAACCTCGAATGTCGTCGCCTTGCAGTGGCAGCTTCCCTTGATCGCCATCAAAATCACCTCTCCGTTATCTGCCGCCACGCCGGAATTCCCCTTTGCGGCAGGGCAACATAAAGAAGCGATCCTGACAACTGTCTGTCAGCAACCTCGGCAGATATCCCGCCGTGCGCGAAGACCCTCGCGCTCCGCGTTTGAGCCGCGGAGTCTAAAGCGCGTCGCGCTGAACCGGATTCAGGCGACGCGCTCTATCTCTTAGTTTAGACGCAATTCCGGACGGAAAACCGTTACGCACTTTTCCTGGAATTGTTCTAGTAAGAAGGCGGCGGCACAAACAGGCAGATGGTCTTGCCGGCGTCGAGCCCAGCCTGATGCGCGCACCAGTGAAACTCGCCATCGGGCGAGTTCTTAACCCGCTTGTCGGCATAGGCCACCACCTCGCCCGTACCTTTTATGACGTAGCCTTCGGGCCGCTCGCTGATCGAAGATTGCGGCACCTCTTTGCAGTCATAATTGGCGCAGCAGGCAAATGGGTAGCTCCAGCCCTGCGGCAATACCGCCGTGGGTTTGGCGTCGTGAGCGAAGGCAGGCGCGGTCAGCACCGCGATCGCCCCCGTCGCGAACAGGGAAAACAAAAGTCGGCCAGCCGGTCGAACGGCTTGGGCCGATCTTGATTTGGCAGCAGACATCGAAGCGTTCCTTTCGAGCATCAAGCGTTTTCGCTTGCCCGTTCCCGGAACGTGTCTTCCCAGTGGCCGGATCGTCGGTCGCAGATATGCCGCATCCGGCCATAAATGCTTTTAACCCCAGCCTGAAAGCTGGGCTGATTCCATGGCTGGCGCAAGCACCCGCTTGCATCGGCAATGCCGCGCTTCACGCCAACCTCTGCCATCCAGAATCGTGCGCCGGCTTGGTTAACGAGCGGTTAGCCACGCTGAACCGGTGCCGGACAACGAGATTCGGCTCAAGCTGGTTCCAGACGTTCAGCCGGGAACGTGCTCATCATACTGCGGCAGGTCGTCGGCGATTGTGAACCACTTCGCCTTGGAGCCGACAAAGATGTGCGCGGTCGGCCGTATGGTCGGATCGTCGACCAGCGTACCCATGGCGACGTGGACGTAGGCGCCGTCGCGGACCAACGAAAAGAGCAGCGAGCCGCATTGCCCGCAATGCGCGTCAGACCGTTCTCGTCGCCGAAGATCAGCAGCCTGTCGCCGCCCGCGCTGAGACGAAACTTGTCGCGCTCGATACCGCCGAAAGGCTTGAACGCGGAGCCTGTCGTGCGCCGGCAGTTCGAGCAATGGCAGTTCGCGGCGTAAACGAATTCGTCCGCCACCTCATAGTGGACGGCGCCGCAGAAGCATTTTCCCGCAAGCAGTCGCGTCATCGGCTTCCTCCGCCGCTCTGAGGCGAAGGATGTGGCCTAAAGCGCGTCGCGCTGAAACGGATTCAGGCGACGCGCTTTTTAGGTCTTTGTTTTGATGCATGTCGTTGTCCCAGAACCGCTGCACACTTCTGGGCGACATGCATTAGTCGAGGTCCGCCACCGCTTCGCCAGCGCCGCCCTCGATGCGATGGGAGAGCGAGGCTTCCATGAACTCGTCGAGGTCGCCGTCAAGCACGCTCGACGGCGAGGTGCTTTCAACGCCCGTGCGCAAGTCCTTGACCAATTGGTAGGGCTGCAGCACGTAGGAGCGGATCTGGTGCCCCCAGCCGATATCGCTCTTTGAGGCTTCGGTGGCATTGGCGACAGCCTCGCGCTTCTTCAACTCTTCCTCGTAGAGCCGAGAGCGCAGCATCTCCCAGGCCTTGGCCTTGTTCTTGTGCTGCGAGCGCTCGGCCTGGCAGGCGACCGCGATGCCCGTTGCGATATGGGTGATGCGTACGGCCGAATCGGTGGTGTTGACGTGCTGGCCGCCCGAGCCGGACGAGCGATAGGTGTCGATGCGGACGTCGGATTCGGAAACGTCGATCTCGATCGTGTCGTCGATGACCGGATAAACCCAGACGCTGGCGAAGGACGTGTGCCGGCGCGCGTTGCTGTCATAGGGCGAAATGCGCACCAGACGGTGGACGCCGGATTCCGTCTTCATCCAGCCATAGGCATTGTGGCCCTTGATCAGCACGGTCGCGGACTTGATGCCTGCTTCTTCGCCGTCATGCACTTCCAGCACCTCGACCTTGAAACGGCGGCGCTCGGCCCAGCGCGTGTACATGCGCAAGAGCATCGAGGCCCAGTCCTGGCTCTCGGTGCCGCCGGCGCCGGCGTGGATTTCGAGATAGGTGTCGTTGGCATCGGCTTCACCCGACAGCAGGGTCTCGACCTGACGGGCCTTTGCCTCGCCCTGCATCGAGCGCAGCGCTGCCTCTGCTTCCGCGATGACGCCGTTGTCGCCCTCTTCCTCGCCGAGCTCGATCAGGCCGATATTGTCTTCCAGCGCCTGCGTCATGCCCTTGACGGCGGCGATACCTTCTTCCAGCTCCTGGCGTTCCCGCATCAGCTTCTGCGCTTCGATCGGGTCATTCCAGAGGCTGGAATCCTCGGCGCGCGAATTCAGGTACTCAAGCCGTTTTACAGCCTGATCCCAGTCAAAGATGCCTCCTCAGCAGGGTTATCGCCTGCCTGATCTCGTCGACAATGTTGAGCGTTTCCGCGCGCATGGCTCTTCGTTCCGTCCTGTTCTTCTCGGTCTTTTCGGAATAGGCGCGATACATAGGCACGCCGTCGCGGCCTGTAAAGCGAAATGGGCCGGCGGTTCTTGCCGGCTCATTCGAGAATGCAGGACGTCAGTAAAGCCCGCCGCCGCCATCCTGGATGGCCTGGTTGGCCTGCGGCGACAGCGCCCCGCCGGAACCGTTCGAGCCATCCGCGCCCATGCCGATCACCCAATAGCTGTCGGCCGGGCCGGTGCCAGGCTTGAAGGCTTCGATGATGGTGTTCGGATCGCCTTCGGCGGCGCGCATGCCGGTCTTGCGGTTGATCGCGACCAGCTTCATGCCGTCCGGAACCTGGAAATCGGTGTTCGGCTTGCCGTCAAGCGCAACGCGCATGAAATCCTTGAAGATCGGGGCCGCCAGGCCGCCGCCAGTGGCGCCCTTGCCAAGGCCCTTCGGCGTGTCGAAGCCCATATAGAGGCCGACAACGAGGTTCGGGGTGAAGCCGATGAACCACGCGTCCTTCTCGTCGTTGGTCGTGCCGGTCTTGCCGGCGATGTGGCGGCCGAGCTCGCCGATGGTGGCGCCGGTGCCGCGCTGCACGACGCCTTCCATCATCGAGGTGATCTGGTAGGCCGTCATCGGGTCGAGCACCTGCTCGGAATTGTCGACCAGCTCCGGCTCGGGCTGGTTCTTCCATTCGGTGGCGTTGCAGCCTTCGCAGCCGCGCTCGTCCTGCTTGAACACTGTCTTGCCGTAACGGTCCTGGATACGGTCGATGAGCGACGGTTTGATCGACTTGCCGCCATTGGCCATGATCGAATAGGCCGACACCATGCGCATGACGGTCGTTTCGCCGGAGCCCAGCGCCATCGGCAGATAGGGCGCCAGATGATCGTAGACGCCGAAGCGCTCGGCATATTCGACGACCAGCTTCATGCCCATGTCGTTGGCGAGCCGCACCGTCATCAGGTTGCGCGACTTCTCGATGCCGGAGCGCAGGGTGGCCGGGCCCGCGACCGTGCCGTCATAGTTCTTCGGCGTCCAGGTGGTGTTGCCGCTCTGGATGGTGATGGGGCCGTCCATGATCACCGAGGCCGGCGTGTAACCGTTGTCGAGCGCCGCCGAATAGACGATCGGCTTGAACGAGGAGCCGGGCTGGCGCATCGCCTGGGTCGCACGGTTGAATTCGGACTGCGCGTAGGAGAAGCCACCGACCATGGCGAGCACGCGGCCGGTATGCGGGTCCATGGCGACGAGGCCGCCCTCGACCTCCGGCACCTGGCGCAGCATATAGGTGTTGTCGGAGCCGTCATTCTTCTGCACGAAGACGACGTCGCCGGGCTCCAGCACCTCCGCCGGAGACTTTGCCCTGACGGACTTGCCGCTGACGAAATGGCGCATGGCGAAGCCCATGTCGTCCTTGCTGACGGTGCCCTGGACGCGTTCCTTGACGAGATCGCCAGAGGCCTGGCGCGCCGGCTGCAGGCCGATGGTCAGGCCGGAAGCCGAGCTGTCGAGCACGACGGCAAGCGTCCATTCCGGCACGTCCTCGAGACCCTTCACATTGCCAAGCGGCACGCCCCAGTCTCCCGAGACGTCGATATGCTTCACCGGCCCGCGATAGCCGCGCAGCATGTCGTATTTGAGCAGTCCGTTCTGCAACGATTTGCGGGCAATAAGCTGGATATTCGGATCGAGCGTGGTGCGCACCGACAGGCCGCCCTCGTAGAGCGCGTTTTCGCCATAGCGGGCGATGATCTGACGGCGGACTTCCTCGGTGAAGTATTCGCCGGCGAACAGGTAGGAGCCGTTGCGGCGCGGCGTCACGCCGAGCGGCTCGGCCTTGGCCTTGTCGCCTTCCTCGCGCGTGACGTAGCCATTCCCGACCATCTGGTCGATGACCCAGTTGCGGCGCTCGATCGCGCGGTCGGCATGCTTGAAGGGATGATAATTGTTCGGGCCCTTCGGCAGCGAGGCGAGATAGGCCGCTTCGGCGACCGTCAGCTCGTTGACCGACTTGTCGAAATAGGTGAGCGCGGCACCCGCGACGCCATAGGCGCCGAAGCCGAAGAAGATTTCGTTGAGATAGAGCTCGAGGATGCGGTCCTTGGAATAGGCCTGCTCGATGCGGAAGGCCAGGATCATTTCCTTGATCTTGCGCTCATATGTCTGGTCCGAGGTGAGCAGAAAGTTCTTCGCCACCTGCTGGGTGATGGTCGAAGCGCCGACCTGGCGCCGGCCGGAGCCAAGATTCTGCAGGTTGACGATGATGGCGCGGCCGAGGCCGGTGATGTCGATGCCGGGGTGGTTGTAGAAGTTCTTGTCCTCGGCCGACATGAAAGCGGCCTTGACGCGGTCGGGGATCGCCTGGATCGGCAGATAGAGGCGCCGCTCGCGCGCATATTCGGCCATCAGCGAGCCGTCCGAGGCGTGAATGCGCGTGGTTACCGGCGGTTCGTATTTGGCCAGCACCTCATAGTCGGGCAGGTCCTTCGCCACATGGCTGATATAGATGGCGACACCGGCAGCCACCAGCAGCGCCAGCGTCGTGCCGATGCCAAAGAAATAGCCGATGAGACGAATCATGCCCGCTCCAGTCCGAGGTTCGGGAATTTCCTAAACGAAGCCGACAGTCGCGCAAGCTTCCCGAGGCGGTCCCAATCCGCAATCAAAGACCCATGTCGCGACCATGTGGACAAAATACGGCAGCGCGAAATTTGAGGACTCGGTTCCTTGATAATAACGCCGGGTGTTGTCGTCATGCAACGCTGCTGGCGGTTGCAGACATTCGGCAGTTGTGAGCGGGCGCGGCCGCTCAGCCACCCGTCGCGGTTCCGGCCTTGGCCGCGGCAAACAGGGCAACAGCGTTGGTTATGCTTTGCGCCGCCTTGCCGCGCCAGTCGGCATTGAGCAGTTGCGCCTCGTCCTTGGCGTTGGAGAGGTAGCCAAGCTCGACCAGGACGGACGGCACGTCCGGAGCCTTGAGCACCCTGAAGCCGGCCGAGCGCTGCGGGTTGTTGATAAGGCCGACGCTGGTAGACAACTGGCCGACCAGCGTATGGGCGAAGCTCATCGAGAAACCATGGGTTTCACGGCGGATCAGATCGATCAGGATGTCGGTGACTTCCTTGTTGTCGTCCTCGATCTTCATGCCGGCGAATTGGTCGGACAGGTTTTCGCGATCGGCGAGCGCCTGGGCCTCCGGATCGGATGCCTTGTCCGACAGCGTGTAGACGGTGGCGCCGCGAAGACCTTTGACGGCGATCGTATCGGCATGGATCGAGATCAGCAGGTCGGCCTCGTGCTGGCGGGCAATGCGCACGCGCTCGTCGAGCGGCAGGTACACGTCGTTCTCGCGTGTCATGTAGATATCGTATTTGCCCACCGCGGCCAGCTTGTCGCGCAGTCCCTTCGCAAAAGCGAGCGTGACGTCCTTCTCGACCGTGCCGGCGTTGCTTTCGGCGCCGCCGTCGACGCCGCCATGGCCCGGATCGATAACCACCGTGAAGCGATGGCCGGGCGCCGAGACCGGTCCGGTGCCGACCCGTTCGCCCTTTTCGGTGGAAACCGTAGAACCGGTCGTCAGCGACTGGTTGGCCAGAGCGTTGTCGAACTCCCGCTCCGAGGCCGCCGACATATCGATGGCGATGCGGTAGCCGCTGCCGTCGTCGTTCTTGAGCACGTCGAGTTTGTCGACGGTAAAGGGCCCCTTGCCGGTGAGGATGAGACGCGAACCATGTCCCTGATCGCCGTAGCGGACAGCCCGCACTAGGCCGCGCGGCTTCACATCCCTGGCGTCAAGAGCGAATCGCGTTCGCGGCAGGTCGACGACCAGGCGATTGGGCCCGCGCAGCAGGAACCATTTGACGTCCGGCTCGCGGTCGAAATTCACCACGATGCGCATCTTGGTGGCGTCGCCGGCCATCTTGCAGCCGGTCGCGCCAAGCGGGGCGTCGGCGCGCGCGGCGGCCGTGAAACAGAACAGGATCGCCAGCAGCAAGGCGGCCCAGGCCATGCGCGGGAAATGCGCCGCGGCCCCACCCCTCTTGTCTGCGCTGCCTGCCAGTCCCATCTCTTTCCAGTCGCTCCCGGTTTGACGCATTGCGCCCGGTCTTCTCGCAGAGTGCCTGTCAGGCCGCCAATTCGATTAACGATTGGTATTCAGAGAAGGTTAACCAAGCCTTTCATCGAGCGAGACGAGAGGCGCCTTCCCCTGCGGAAGCGCTTTTTGCCGGCATCCGAAATCGGGGTTGCCTTCCATCCCGCCAAATCATAAAAGCGACGTTGGATCACTGCAATCCTGGAACCGCTCGCCTCAGCAGTTTCCTGCCATAGGTCGGATGCAAAGGCGGCTCCTTACCGTTCCGGGCTCAGGTGGTCGCGACGATTTTCGCAGGCGTGCCCTCGTGGCGGGGGAATCGCTTGCGTGAGGAAAACGGCCGGGTTTGCCCCGCGCCGGCTCTTTGTGAGCAAACAAGCTGGTCCGGCTCTGCCCGGGCTTTGGTTCAAAAGGTTCTGCTGGTGCCGATGGCTTCAAGCGCAATCATGGAAAGGTCCGCATCAAACCGCGCCATAATGGCTGCGGGCGGCACCGCCATTGCGCTCAAGCGGCGGCCGGCGGACATTCAATTATCCGGCATGCACACACATACAGGCGCACAGCGGCGGGCTCTGCCACGCCAGCTGCGGCTGTCGGCTGCCGGAAGGAAACAAAATAATGCCCAACAAGATGCTGATAGACGCCTCCCACCCGGAGGAAACACGCGTTGTTGTCGTTCGCGGTAACCGCATCGAAGAATTCGACTTTGAATCTCAGGACAAGAAGCAGCTCAAAGGAAACATCTACCTGGCCCGGGTAACCCGGGTCGAACCTTCCCTCCAGGCAGCCTTTGTCGAATATGGCGGCAACCGTCACGGTTTTCTCGCCTTCAGTGAAATTCACCCCGACTACTACCAGATCCCGGTTGCCGACCGTCAGGCTCTGCTGCGCGCCGAAGCGCAGGAGGCCGAGGACGAAGACGACGAGGAAGCCGAGAGCGGCGAAGAGCAGCAGGCGCGCGATCGCGGCGGCCGGCGCAACCGTCGGCGCGGCGGCAAGAACCGCGACCGCGGCGAGCACAAGCACGCTGCCTCGGAAAATGAGGAAGGCCCGATCGAGGCCGTAGCCGAAACCGCCGCCGAGATTGCCGAGGAAGCCGGCGGCGAGACGGCCGATGCCGCGGCAGAGAATACCGAAACAGTCTCCGAGGCCGTCGAGGCCGCATCGGAAACGGCTGAAGAACCCGCCGCCGAGACTGGCGGCGACGACGCCACGCACGACGAGGATGACAAGCCATCCGACGGTGGCCCCACCTCGATTGCCGCGAGCGTCGGAGCCGATGTGATTTCCGAGGCGGTCGCGCAGGCGGATCAGCCCGAGCAGACCGGCGAGGCCGCCGCCAGCGACAATGATCGCGGCATGCTGGAGGAGGTCTCGGCCTCGCATTCGGACGAGCACGAGGTCGAATCGGTCGGCGCCGAAGACGCGCTCGAGGAGATCCGCAACCGCCGCAAGCCGGTTCGTCGTCAGTACAAGATCCAGGAAGTCATCAAGCGCCGCCAAATCCTGCTGGTGCAGGTGGTCAAGGAAGAGCGCGGCAACAAGGGCGCGGCGCTCACCACCTATCTTTCGCTTGCCGGCCGCTATTCGGTGCTGATGCCCAACACCGCGCGCGGTGGCGGCATCTCGCGCAAGATCACCAACGCCCAGGACCGCAAGCGCCTGAAGGAGGTCGTGGCCGACCTCGAAGTGCCGCAGGGCATGGGCGTCATCCTGCGCACCGCCGGCGAAAGCCGCACCAAGGCCGAGATCAAGCGCGACTACGAATATCTGATGCGGCTTTGGGAAAACGTCCGCAACCTGACGCTCCAGTCGTCGGCGCCTGCCCTGGTCTATGAGGAAGGCAGCCTGATCAAGCGCTCGGTGCGCGACCTCTACAACAAGGATATCGACGAAATCCTGGTCTCCGGCGAAGACGGCTACCGCGAGGCCAAGGACTTCATGCGCATGCTGATGCCGAGCCACGCCAAGGTGGTTCAGCCGTTCCGCGACACCACGCCGATTTTCGTGCGCAACGGCATCGAGGCACAGCTCGACCGCATGCTGCAACCGCAGGTGACGCTGAAGAGCGGCGGTTACATCATCATCAACCAGACCGAGGCGCTGGTTTCGATCGACGTCAACTCCGGCCGCTCCACCAAGGAGCATTCGATCGAGGAGACCGCGCTCCACACCAATCTGGAAGCGGCCGAGGAAGTCGCGCGCCAGTTGCGACTGCGCGACCTTGCCGGCCTCATCGTCATCGACTTCATCGACATGGAGGAGAACCGCAACAACCGCTCCGTCGAGAAGCGGCTGAAGGATCACCTCAAGAACGACCGCGCCCGTATCCAGGTCGGCCGCATCTCGCATTTCGGCCTGATGGAAATGTCGCGCCAGCGCATCCGCGCCAGCGTGCTGGAATCGACCATGAAGCCCTGCCCGCATTGCGGCGGCACCGGCCATGTGCGCTCCGATTCCTCCGTGGCGCTGATGGTGGTGCGGGCGATCGAGGAATTCCTGCTCAAGGATTCGCGCAGCCACATCATCGTGCGCACGCCGGCCGCGACCGCGCTTTATGTGCTCAACCACAAGCGCGCGAACCTGGTGGAGCTCGAAGCTCGCTTCGGCCTGACGATCACGATCGAGGCCGATGAAACGCTCGGCACCCAGCACTACGCGATCTTCCGCGGTGCCGTTGCCGAGAAGCCGGAGGGCTTTGTCGAGGTGCGCAGCCTGCCGGCCTATGTCGAGCCGGAGGAGCCCGAGGACGAGATCGTCATCGAGGAGGAAGAGGAAGTTTCGGTCCAGGCCGAACAGCCGCGCCACCCGCAGCAGGGCCAGCAGCAGCGGTCCGAGGACGGCGAAGGTCGGGATCGCAAGCGCCGCAAGCGCCGGCGGCGGCGTGGCGGCAGGGATCGCGACCGCGAGCAAAATGGAGATGCCGCGGCTGCATCGACGGAAGCTGGCGAAGCCGATGACGATGCAACAGATGAGGCCGCCGAGGAGGTGACAGCCGGTGGCGAGGAGGTGACCGCCGGTGGCGAGGCCGTGGTGGCCGCTGCCGAGGACGGTTCCGGCAAGAAGCGCCGGCGCGGGAAGCGCGGCGGCAAGCGCAACCGCCACGACGACGAGGCTTCGGACGCCGTCGCCGGCGAAGCCGGCGGCGACATCGAGGACCAAGCGGCGCAAGGCGAGGACGCTGCCATTGCGCCATCAGCCGCAGCCCCGGCTGAAGAACCTTCCGCTCCGGCGGCGGCCAATGACGATGCCGGGGCGGTAGAGAAGCCGAAGAAGCCCCGCCGTTCGAGGGCCAAGAAGGCGGCCGAGGAAACCGTGGCCGAGACGGTGTCCGAACCTGTGGCGGAAGCCCAGGTCGCATCCGTGGCTGCCGAGCCCGAGCCCGTGGCAGCTGCTGCCGGGGCGCCCGAGGCGGAGTCCGCCGCCGCCCATCCGACGCGGCGCAAGCCGCAGTCGGTCGATGCGCCGGCTGTGCCCGTCGTATCTTCGACTGTAAGCGACGAGGCCAAGGCCGAAGACAAGCCGAAGCGCGCCGGCTGGTGGCAGCGCAAGGGTTTTTTCTAAACCTTTCAGATCGTTAGACTGACCTTTTAGAAAAATCCCGCGCCGGATCCGGCGCGGGATTTTTCATTCCGTCGGCAGCCTTTAACGGAAAACCGCTGCGCACTTTTCCTGGAATTGCTTTTTTGCCTCCGCAATTCCGGACGGAAGGCGACGGCGAGGTCGCAGGGCTCAACCGATGCGCACTTTTCCTGGAATTGCTTTTTTGCCTCCGCAATTCCGGACGGAAGGCTACGGCGAAGTCGCCGAGCTCAACCGCTGCGCACTTTTCCTGGAATTGCTTTTAAGGCGCGAAGATCGACCAGTTCATCATCCGGGCGAGCTTCTCCAGGGCGATGGAGCCCAGTTTGGAGTTGCCGTTCTCGTTGAGGCCGGGCGACCACACCGCCAGCGAAGCCACGCCAGGCACGATGCCGAGAATGCCGCCACCGACACCGCTTTTGCCGGGAATGCCGACGCGGAAGGCGAAATCGCCAGAGCCGTCATAGTGGCCGCAAGTCAGCATCAGCGCGCCGATGCGACGCGCCCGCTCGGGCGATACGACGGTATGTCCCGTCGCAGGGTTCCTGCCGCCATTGGCGAGGAACCGGCCCGCCATGGCAAGCTGGCGGCAACTCATGGCAATCGCGCAATGATGGAAATAGACACCCAGCGCGAGTTCCGGCGCGTGATGGAGATTGCCGAAAGATTTCATGTAGTTGGCCAGGGCGAAGTTGCGGTAGCCAGTGGCCCGCTCGGATGCCGCCACTTCGCGGTCGATGATGATCGTCTCGTCATCGGCGAGGAACTGGATGAAGCGCAGGATTTCGCCGATCGCCTCGCGCGGCTGATGGCCGGCGAGCAACACATCGGAGACGACGATGGCGCCGGCATTGATGAACGGATTGCGCGGGATGCCGTTCTCATGCTCGAGCTGAACGATCGAGTTGAACGGATTGCCGGACGGCTCGCGGCCGACGCGGTGCCAAAGCGCATCGCCGACCTTGCCCAGCGCCAGCGTCAGCGTGAAGACTTTCGAGACGCTCTGGATCGAAAAGGGTTGATCCGCATCGCCGGCAAGGATGACGCGGCCATCATTGGTGACGGCGGCGATGCCGAATTTCCCCGGATCGACCTTGCCGAGTTGCGGAATGTAGGTCGCCACCTCGCCGCGATCTGTGCGCTCGGCCATTTCGGCGGCCACCTCGGCCAATGCTTGCTCGAGTTCGGGCATGGTTTCTATTTCAGCCAGCGTTCGATGCGCGCCAGCGCCTCGACCATGTCGTCATGGCTGCCGGCATAGGAAAAGCGCATGGTGCGATGCCCCTGCAGCGGGTCGAAATCGCGGCCGGGCGTTGCCGCGACATGCGCTTCGGCAAGCATTTTTCGCGCAAAAGCCATGCTGTCATTGGTGTGGCGGGTGACGTCGCAGAAGGCATAGAAGGCGCCGTCCATCGGCGCTGCGAGCGCGAAACCAAGCTCCGGCAGACGCTTCATCAGAAGGTCGCGGTTCCAGGCATAGCGCGCCTTCACCTTTTCCAGTTCCTCGGTCGCCTTGAACGCCTCGATCGCGGCGATCTGCGACAGTTCCGGCGGCGAGATGTAGAGGCTCTGGGCGACGCGCTCGACCGGCCGCACCAGTTCTTCGGGCAGCACCATCCAGCCGATGCGCCAGCCGGTCATGCAATAGTATTTCGAGAAGGAGTTGATCGCGGTGACGCCGGCGCCGTGCGCCAGCGCGGTTACATCCGGCGCCGCATAGGCCAGCCTGTGATAGATTTCGTCCGAGATCACGGCGATGCCGAGTTCCTCGGCCGTCTTCACCAGCGCTGCAAGTTCAGCCGCCGGAATGACCGCGCCGGTCGGATTGGCGGGGCTGGCGAACAGCACGCCCTTCAGCGCCTTCTCGCGATGCGCGGCCTTCAGATGCTCGGCATGCAGGTAGGCATCCGAACCGAGCTCGATTTCGACGACCTCGATGCCGAGCGCGGCCATGATGTTGCGGTAGGCGGGATAGCCGGGCGCGGCGATAGCGACGCGGTCGCCCGGATCGAACATTGCCAGGAAGGCAAGGTTGAAGGCGGCTGACGAGCCGGTCGTGACGGCGATGCGCGACGGCGCGACATCAATCCCGTAATGCTCGCCATAATGGGCAGCGATCGCCTCGCGCAGATCGGCCAGACCCAAAGCGTCGGTGTAGCCGATGCGGCCATGCCTCAGAGCCGCGGCCGCGGCCTCGCGGACGCCGGCCGGCGCGGGATCGGACGGCTGGCCGACGGCCATCGACACCACGGACACGCCGGTAGCCTTAAGCCGGTTGGCTTCGGCCAGGATGTCCATGGCGTGGAACGGCTCGACTTCCCCTCGGCGCGAAAGCGAAACGACCATTTGACCTCTTCTGCCCTTATCCGGCGAAGTTCCGGACCGAATCCGTCTCAAACCTGCCCGTGAACTGTCCGGGTTGGAGGACAGCGCCGCACAAATGCCCGATTGATGTGGAGACCACAAGCGCGCAGGAAGTTACCGGCGCCGACTTTTCATCTTTCGCCCGCTCGTCTACCAGTGGACCTTATGTTGAGCCGACCCCGACCATTGATTGGCGAATCGACCTCCCTCGGCCGAACCGCGCGCGGCTTCGCGACGCTTCTGCTTGCCGCCACCGTTGCCGTCTCAAGCTCGGTCAGCGCCTTCGCGCAGAGCGTGCCGGTGGTGCGCGACGCCGAGATCGAGGCGCTGGTGCGCGACTATGCCCGGCCGATCTTCAAGGCGGCGGGGCTTGCCAATGACGGCATCGACATTGTTCTGGTCAACGATCAGAGTTTCAACGCCTTCGTCACCGGACGGCGCCTGTTCATCAACACCGGGGCGTTGGTGACCGCCGAAACGCCGAACGAGATCATCGGCGTCATCGCGCACGAGGCCGGCCATATCGCCGGCGGGCACCAGCAGAAATTGCGTGACCAGCTCGACCGCGCCAAGACCATGGCCATCATCGCCACGCTGCTCGGCGCCGGCGCCATGGTCGCCGGTGCCACCACCAACAGCAGGAGCCTGGCAGGTGCCGGCATGGGCGTCGCCGCCGGCGGCGGCGAGATGGCGCAGCGCTCAATCCTCGCCTATCAGCGTACCGAAGAAATCACCGCCGACCGCTCGGCGATCGCCTATCTGAACGCCACCGGCCAGTCCGGCATGGGCATGCTGAAGACCTTCGCCCGCTTCCAGAGCGCGTTGTCGCTGGCCGGCACCCAGGTCGACCCCTACCGGATCAGCCATCCGATGCCGCAGGAGCGCATCGCCAACCTCGAAGTGCTCGTCAAGCAAAGCCCCTTCGTCAACGCTGTCGACCCGCCGGCGCTGCAGCAGCGGCATGACATGATGCGCATCAAGATCGCCGCCTATATGCAGGGCCAGGCGGCCGTTGCGCGGCTGATGCGCAAGAACCCGACCAGCCTCGCCTCGCGCTATGGCGACGCCCAGCAGACCTATCTCTATGGCAATCCGGGCGCCGCGCTGATCAAGACGGCGGCGCTGATCAAGGAGCAGCCGAAGACCCCCTATTTCCAGGAGTTGCGCGGCGATATCCTGATGAAGATCAACAAGCCGAAGGACGCCGCGGACGCCTATGCCAAGGCGGCAAGCCTCGATTCCGCGCGCTCCGGACTGCTTTTGGTTTCTCTAGGCCAGGCTCTGATGGCGGTGGGCACGCCCGATTCGATCAAGAAGGCAGTGGTCCAGCTCAACAATGGCGTCGGGCGGGACAAGGAGAATCCCGAACCTTATCGCTTTCTGGCGCAGGCATATGGCGAACTCGGCGACATTCCGGCCGCCGATCTTGCCACAGCCGAGGGCCATTACTATGCGGGCGACTACAAGAACGCGAAGATCTTTGCCATGCGCGCTCAACAGAAATTGAAGCGCGGCGAACCCCGCTGGGTCCGCGCTCAGGATATCATAAACTACACGCCATCGAACAAACTGAAATGAACCTCCCGGACGTTGGCGGCGACAAAGGCGGACCGGAACAGGCAAAAGGAACGACGATCATGAACAAGGCAATCCTGCTTGGCAGTGCTGGCGGTCTGGCGGTGGCGCTCGGCATGTTGGCCTTCGGTTTCGTGGCGGGAAATCCGCAGGCAGCGAAGGCCGATACCGTGCAAGTGGCTCAAGTCACGTCCTCGACCGACACCAAGGCCTCCGCCGACACCAAGATTGATCGAAAGGAGGTCGAAGGCATCATCCGCGATTATCTCTTGAAGAATCCGGAAGTTCTGCTCGAGGTGCAGGACGCGCTCGAGGCCAAGCAGAAAGAGGAGCAGCGGCTCGCCGCGCTCGGCGTCATCAAGGATTCCAAGAACGAGATCTTCAACTCCACCTTCGACGGGGTGGTCGGAAATCCGAAGGGCAAGGTCACGATCGTCGAGTTCTACGACTACAATTGCGGCTTCTGCAAACGCGCCATCGAGGACATGCAGGCGCTGACCAAGTCCGACTCAGACCTGCGCTTCGTGCTCAAGGAATTCCCGATCCTCAGCCCGGATTCGCAGAAGGCCAGCGTCGTCTCCATGGCGTTCCATCTGATGAAGCCGGAGAAATACGGCGAATTCCATACCGCGCTGCTCGGGGGCCAAGGCCGCGCCACCGAAGCGACCGCGATCAAGGTAGCGCTCTCGCTGGGCGCCGACGAAGCGACGCTGCGCGAGAAGATGAAGGATCCCCGCATCGCCGAAACGCTTTCGCGCACCTATGACCTTGCGACGAAACTGTCGATCACCGGCACGCCGTCCTATGTGGTCGGCAACGAGGTGATCTTCGGAGCGCTCGGCAAGCAGGTCCTGGCGGAAAAGATCGAAGAGGCAAAGAGCGCGCTCTAGGCGAATGCGAGTGCAAAAGCCGGCCGCTGTGGACAGCGAAAGAACGCACTTGCGCTCTTTTCGCGGGCGGCTATGCCCATTATAGAGGCCCAGTGCGCCGGCTTGGGGTCGGCGTAGAACAAGGTCGGCATATTGAAAACGATTTTCGTCCTCAACGGTCCCAATCTCAATGCGCTCGGCAAGCGCGAGCCGGGGATTTATGGCGGCAAGACGCTTGCGGCCATTGCCGAGGATTGCAAGGCGGCGGGCGCCGCGCTCGGGCTGGAGATCGATTTTCGCCAGTCCAATCATGAGGGCGACCTGGTCGACTGGATCCAGGAAGCCGGCGACAAGGCGGCAGGCATCGTCATCAACCCCGGTGCCTACAGCCATACCTCGATCGCCATCCATGACGCCATCCGCGCCATCGCGCCGCTGCCCGTCGCGGAAGTCCACCTTTCCAACATCCACGCGCGGGAGCCCTTTCGCCACGTCTCCATGGTCTCGCCGGTCGCTGTCGGCATGATCTGCGGGTTCGGGCCGCTAGGCTATACGCTTGCGCTGCAGGCACTGGCGGCACGCCTGTGACCGGCCCCCAAACAGAAGGCTCGAAAATGTCGATAAAAAAGACCGGTGTTGACCAGCAGTTGATCCGCGACCTGGCGGGCATTCTGAACGACACCAACCTGACCGAGATCGAGGTCGAACTCGGCGATCTCAAGGTGCGCGTCTCGCGTCAGGCGCAGGCCATCCATGCGGTTGCCGCGCCGCTGCCCGCGATCGCCGCCGGTCCCGTAGGCGCGGCGGTTCAGCCGGCCGCGGCCGCCGATCCGTCCAAGAACGCCGTGCCCTCGCCGATGGTCGGCACGGCCTATCTGGCGCCCTCGCCCGACGCCAAGCCATTCGTCGAGATCGGCCAGAAGGTGAAGGAAGGCCAGACGCTGCTCATCATCGAAGCGATGAAGACGATGAACCCGATCCCCTCGCCGCGCGCAGGCACGGTGACGGCGATCCTCATCGAGGATGCCCAACCGGTCGAGTACGGCATGCCGCTGGTGGTCCTTGAGTAAAGCCGGTAACAGCCAAGAGATGTTCCAGAAGATCCTCATCGCCAATCGCGGCGAAATCGCCCTGAGGGTGCTGCGCGCCTGCAAGGAGCTCGGCATCCAGACGGTGGTGGTCCATTCGACGGCGGATTCCGACGCCATGCATGTGCGGCTTGCCGACGAGAGCGTCTGCATCGGCCCGCCGCCCTCGCGTGAAAGCTACCTCAACATCCACCAGATCGTCGCTGCCTGCGAGATCACCGGCGCCGACGCCGTGCATCCGGGTTACGGCTTCTTGTCGGAAAACGCCAAGTTCGCCGACATCCTCGCCGCCCACAACATCACCTTCATCGGCCCGTCGGGTGACCATATCCGCATCATGGGCGACAAGATCGAGGCCAAGCGCACGGCAAAGCGGCTCGGCATCCCCGTGGTGCCCGGATCCGACGGCGCGATCAGCGACGAGAAGGAAGCCAAGCGCGTCGCCGCCGATATCGGCTATCCGGTGATCATCAAGGCCTCCGCCGGCGGCGGTGGCCGCGGCATGAAGGTGGCGCGCACCGAAGCCGATCTTGAAGTCGCGTTGCAGACCGCCAAATCGGAAGCGGGCGCTGCCTTCGGTGACGACGCCGTCTATATCGAGAAGTATCTGGAGAAGCCGCGCCATATCGAGGTGCAGGTGTTCGGCGACGGCGCCGGTCGCGGCGTGCATTTCGGCGAGCGCGACTGCTCACTGCAGCGTCGTCACCAGAAGGTCTGGGAGGAAGCCAATTCACCAGCGCTCAATGCCGAGGAGCGTTCGCGCATCGGCGGCATCTGCGCCACGGCGATTGCCGATCTCGGTTATTCGGGTGCCGGCACGATCGAATTCCTCTATGAGAATGGCGAGTTCTATTTCATCGAAATGAACACGCGCCTGCAGGTCGAGCATCCGGTGACCGAGGCGATCACCGGCATCGACCTCGTGCATGAGCAGATCCGCGTCGCTTCGGGCGGCGGGCTGTCGGTCAGGCAGGAAGACATCAAGTTCAACGGTCATGCCATCGAGTGCCGCATCAACGCCGAGGATCCGCGCACCTTCACGCCCTCGCCCGGCACGATCACGCATTTCCACACGCCCGGCGGCCTTGGCATCCGCGTCGATTCCGGCGTCTATTCGGGCTACAGGATCCCGCCCTATTATGACAGCCTGATCGGCAAGCTGATCGTGCACGGTCGCAACCGCGTCGAATGCATGATGCGGCTGCGCCGCGCGCTTGACGAATTCGTCGTCGACGGCATCAAGACAACGCTGCCGCTGTTCCGGGACCTTGTCGGCAATCCCGACATCGCCAATGGCGACTACGATATCCACTGGCTGGAAAAATACCTGGCCAAGGGTGAATAGCACGGGGATGCGATGACCCGCCCCTACGCGCCAGGCTATCGCATACCGACCGACCTGCTGCTCAGGGCTTACGCTTCGGGCGTCTTCCCGATGGCCGAGAGCGCCAACGACCCGGAAGTGTTCTGGGTGCGGCCGGAAACGCGCGGCATCATTCCGCTGGACGGGTTCCACACACCGCGCAGCCTCAAGAAGACGATCCGCAAGCATCCGTTCGACATCCGCTACGATTTCGATTTCGAGGCGACAATCGACGGCTGCGCCGAAACGCGCGAGGAGCGCCGCTCGACCTGGATCAACGCGCCGATCCGCGAAGCCTATGTCGAGCTCTATCGCCTGGGCCATTGCCATTCGGTCGAAGCCTGGCGCGAGGACCGGCTGGTCGGCGGCCTTTACGGCGTCTCGCTCGGACGCGTGTTCTTCGGCGAAAGCATGTTCGCCAGGGAGACCGACGCTTCGAAGACCTGTCTTTACCATCTCGTCGAACGGCTGAAGGCGCGTGGCTTCGCGCTGCTCGACACGCAGTTCACCACCGAGCATTTGAAGCGCTTCGGCGCCGTCGACGTGCCGCGCGGCCAGTATGAGAAGCTGCTGGCCGAGGCGCTGAAGGGCGAGGCCGTCTTCTACCCTTGAGCCTCAGTCTCCAACGGCGTCTGAGCATGGAACATCATCTTCCAGCCGTCGGCGCGATGGACATAGCCCGTGCTGACCAACGCCGCATAGGGCTCGCCCTTCTCGCGCGTCGCACGCGCCTCGTAGGTCAGCACGACAATGTCGCTGCCGGGTTCGACCATGCCCTTCAGCTTGATGTTGAGACCACGCCAGCGGTTGGGCTTGCTGGCCGTCTCCGCCAATTCGGCATTGGTCATCGCCTTGGCCATCTGCGGAAAAGCAACCAGGCATTCCGTATCGGCGTTGGCTTCATAATAGGCAGAATCGCCGGTCCAGAAGCCTCTCTCGATATCGAGAAGCTCCTCCGTGTTGGCGGTAATCGGCTTCTTGGTGGTCATCGCGGAATCCTCCTCGCCTTGCCGATTGGAACGGCTCAGGGGCGGGCAGGTTCCGAGATCAGTTGGCGGTGGCGGGCTCGTCGCCGCTCGGCTCGGGCGCTGCGTCGGCCGGTTGCGCCGGAGCCTTGGGCTTGGCGGCATCGGTCTTCGGCTTGGCCGTATCGGCCTTGGCCGCGGTCGGCGGCGGCACATCCGACTTCTGCTTGCAGCCCTTGAGCCAGACGTCATAGACGGCGTGCTCGACGGCGTTGAGGCCGGGACTTTCGGCAAACATCCAGCCGGTGAAGATGCGGCGGATCTTGCGGTCAAGCGTGATCTCGTCGACCTCGACGAAGGAATCGGTCTTGGGCTGTTCCGTATCGGGCCGCGAATAGCAGACGCGCGGCGTTACCTGCAGAGCGCCGAACTGCACGGTCTCGTCGACATAGACATCGAAGGTGATGATGCGGCCGGTGATCTTGTCGATGCCGGCGAACTCGGCCACCGGATTGGTGATGCGTTCGGCGGCCGGAGGCGCGGCCGGCGCCTGCGCGGCGGCGAAGACCGCTGTCGAGGCAACCAGAATGGATGTCGCCGCGATCAACGCCTTTGAAATTTGGCCAAAAGAACTCATGCAAATACCGGTGGTTGTGCCCGGGTGATTCTTCAATGCCCAAGGCTAATCATGGCTGCGCAGTCAGCAAGCAGCTAAATGCCAATTGTGGCGATAAAGGACCGAAGCGGCGCCTTAGATTATGATCCGGGGACTACGATCCGGGCGTCCAGGCGTCGTAATCGCCAGTCACCTGCGGGCGATGCTGGTTGGTCAGGATCGAACCCTTCGGCCGATAGGCCGACGGTGTTCCGGTCGGATTCGCCTGATGCGGCTTCTGCCATTCACGCGGCTTGTAGCCTTCGCTGGAGGGGGCCGCGTCGACGCGATGATGGATCCAGCCATGCCAGCCGGGCGGGATCTTCGAGGCTTCCGAATAGTCGCGATAGATGACCCAGCGGCGGGTGCGGCCTTCCGAATCGATGCCGCCCTCATAGTAGACGTTGCCGGCTTCGTCCTCGCCGACCCGCTTGCCGAAGCGCCAGGTGTGGAAGCGGGTGCCGAGCGTCTGGCTGTTCCACCAGGTGAAAAACTGCAGCAGGAAAGTTTTCATCCAGATCCTCGCGGCGGCAGCGGCTGCGCCTTTCTCCTGCTTATGGCGTTCCGCCACCGCGAAGGCAAGGGTTTTGCCATGGTGCGCGTATAAACGCTTCGTGCGCTAAATCGATACAGCCGTGCCGCCAGCCACAGCGCGGCTTGCCAAGCGCTGCCTGTCTTTCTAAAGCTCGGCCAGCCCGTTTCGGGCGCGCCCTTGAGGGAGGTGACGATTGACCCGGGATCCGTCCGCCGACAACCGGATCAACGCCGAAGACATTCGCCGCCGCAAGGGCGGCGTGCCGATCGTCTGCCTCACTGCCTACACCTACCCCATAGCTCGCCTGCTCGACCCGCATGTCGACCTGCTCCTGGTCGGCGACAGCGTCGCCATGGTCCTGCATGGCCACGCCACGACGCTCGGCGCGTCGCTGGAGATGATGATCGCCCACGGCCAGGCCGTGATGCGCGGCTCGGCCAAAGCCTGCGTCGTGGTCGACATGCCGGCCGGCAGCTATGAGGCCTCACCGGCCCAGGCCGCGACGTCTGCGAGGCGTATCGCCGAGGAAACAGGATGCCAGGCCGTGAAGCTCGAAGGCGGCGTCGACATGGCCGCCCAGATCGCGGCGATCGTCACGGAAGGAATACCGGTGATGGGCCATATCGGCCTGCAGCCGCAGTCGGTGGAGAAGGACGGCGGCTACAAGATCAAGGGCCGGACGCAGGACAATATCGCTGCCCTCTTCCGCGATGCCGAAGCGGTCGAAAAAGCCGGCGCCTTCTCCGTCGTCATAGAGGGCACGATGGAGGCCGTGGCTGCCAGGCTGACCCATCACATTTCCATACCGACCATCGGTATCGGCGCCAGTGCCGACTGCGACGGCCAGATCCTGGTGATCGACGACATGGTCGGCATGACCGTCGACCGCGTGCCGAAATTCGTCAAGGAATATGCGGACTTGCGCAGCGTGATAGCGGATGCGGCGGCGCGCTACGCCGCCGAGGTGCGCAGCCGCGCCTTTCCCAGCCCCGACCACGTCTTCACGACGGCAGCCGGCAAGGACGAGACATGAACGAGCCAATCGTCGTCGTCAGCGTCACCGCCCTTCGCACGCAGGTCCGGGACTGGCGGCAGGCCGGTCTCAAGGTCGCCATGGTGCCGACCATGGGCGCGCTGCATGACGGCCACATCTCGCTGGTCAGGATCGCGCTCGAACGGGCCGAGCGCTGCGTCGTCTCGATCTTCGTCAATCCGACCCAGTTCGCGCCGACGGAAGATCTCAACAAATATCCGCGCCAGCTGGCGCGCGACCTCGACCGGTTGCGGGATGCGGGCGCGCATCTCGCCTTCACGCCGGGCGTAACGGAAATGTACCCCGCCGGCTTCGCCACCAAGATCTCGGTCGGCGGCCCCTCCTCCGGCCTCGAAACGGATTTCAGGCCGAGCTTCTTCGACGGCGTCGCGACCGTGGTGGCCAAACTCTTGCTGCAGGCGGCGCCCGATTGCGCCGTGTTCGGCGAGAAGGACTACCAGCAGCTTTGCGTCGTCAGGCAGCTCTGCCGCGATCTCGACCTCCCCGTCGAGATCATCGGCGCGCCGACCGTGCGCGACACCCATGGCCTCGCCATGTCGTCGCGCAACGCCTATCTGGGCGAAGCCGAGCTCGAAATCGCGCGCAGGCTGAATGCGGTTCTGCGCCAGACCGCGGCGGCGCTTTCGGCCGGCGCGGATGAAGCCGGCGCCACCGATGTTGCCGTAAAGGCCCTTGTCTCCGCGGGCTTCCAAAAGATCGACTACGTCGCAGCCCGCGCCGGTGTCACGCTCGGACCCTGGCAGCGGAACCGCGACGGCCGCCTGCTCGCGGCAGTCTGGCTCGGCACGACGAGGTTGATCGACAATGTGGAAATTCCCTCCACCTGATCACTTGGAGCGATGCCTTCGCATTACACCGAGAGTTCGCGGACCGCGTCGGACTTTTCGTGGAATTGCTCCGGCGCTACTCTTCCGACGGCATGTGCAGATACATCGACTGGATGCCGACGCGGCCAGGACCGGTGAAGCGGTTGACGACGAAGTTCATGTTGGCGCCGAAGAAGCCGCTGGAAAGCCGGTCGATCCTGGTGTCCATCCTGACCGAGGCATCCTTGAACAGCCAGCCGCCCGGCTCGATGTCGATGGTCTCGCCGGGCGCCAGCATCTTTTCGAAGACGTTGCCGTAGCCATGCAGCCAGACGATGCCGTCGCCGGCCTCGCCACGGAAGCGGTCGATGAAGAAGCCGCTCTGGCCGAACAGCATCGTCCCAAGGCCGCGCACGCGCTCGAAGGTGTAGTCGACGCTGGCGGTGGCGGCGAGAAACTGGTGCTCGCGCACCTGGATCTCCTCGCCGCGCCGAAGATGGATCGGCACGATATGGCCCGGGCCGTCACGGCTGAACGCGATGACGCCCGGCCCTGACGCTTCGGTGACGAAAATCTGCATGCCGGCGATCATGCGCTTCAGCGCGCCCTTCAGCGATTTCAGCCCGATCGTGATCGTGGTGTTCTTCCACAACAGGATGTGGTGCTCGAAATAGACCGGCATGTTGGTCACATCAACCGACAGCACCGGCACCAGTTCGCCGGCGACGTGATAGGTCACGCCGCCGAAAGTCTCATCCGACACCTCGGTCGGCATCAGTTCCGGCAAGCTCGGCATGGTTGTCCCCCTTGCGGGCAACGCCCTGCCTTATGGAGGGTACGGCGCCGGCGAGAGCAGCCTTGATCATCTGGATCGGCGCGATCAAATCAAAACCGCGCGATGAAATAGGGATGCTCGCCGGCGATCTAGCCGAGCCGCTTTTCCAGGATAAGCGCGGGCAATCCCGAACTGCCGCCGCAATCCGCTGTCCTGCCTACCGGCCGGAACCCGTTCGCCTCATAGAAGATGATCGCCGCGGCATTCGCCTCCTCGACCTCGAGGCGCAGCGTACGCATCTCGGGAAAACTGGCCATGACTTCGGCGAGCAGCGACTGTCCAATCCCTTGTCGTTGGCAGGCCGGATGCACGTAGAGTTGGTTCAGGAGGACTGTCTTCGGGTCGGTGGTGGCGGCGGCGAAAGCCATGCCGCCAAGCCGCTTGCCGTCGTCAGCTACCAGGAACTCGGAATTCGGCCGCGTCAGCCGTGCCTTCAGCGAGGCGATCGAATGCCAGTCGTCGGTGATCGCAGTAACCCGCTCGACGCCGTAGATGGCGTCATAGGTCGCGTGCCAGGTCTCGACCAGCAGCGCCCGGACGGCGCCCAGATCACGCTCGCTGACGGTGCGGACGAACACTGCTCTATTCGATGCCGAGCTTGGCCTTAACGAGGTCGTTGACCGCCTGCGGGTTGGCCTTGCCGCCTGTGACCTTCATCACCTGGCCGACGAACCAGCCGGCCATGGTCGGCTTGGCGCGCGCCTGCTCGGCCTTGTCCGGGTTGGCGGCGATGACCTCGTCGACCGCCTTTTCGATGGCGCCGGTGTCGGTGACCTGCTTCATGCCGCGGCTCTCGACGAGCTCGCGCGGATCGCCGCCTTCGTTCCAGACGATCTCGAACAGGTCCTTGGCGATCTTGCCGGAGATGGTGCCTTCCTTGATCAGGTCGATGACTGCACCGAGCTGCTCAGGTGAAAGCGGAGCATTTTCAATGTCCTTGCCGGCTTTGTTCAGGGCGCCGAGCAAGTCGTTGATAACCCAGTTGGCGGCGAGCTTGCCGTCGCGACCCGAAGCCACCTTCTCGAAATAGTCGGCGATCGGCTTTTCCGACACCAGCACCGAGGCGTCGTAGGTCGACAGCCCCAGCGACGAAATCAGCCGCGCCTTCTTGTCGTCGGGCAGTTCCGGCAGGTCCTTGCCGAGCGCGTCGACATAGGCCTGGTCGAACTCCAGCGGCAAAAGATCCGGATCCGGGAAGTAGCGATAGTCATGCGCTTCTTCCTTGGAGCGCAGCGAGCGCGTCTCGCCCTTGCTCGGATCGAACAGCCGCGTCTCCTGATCGATCTTGCCGCCGTCCTCGAGGATGGCGATCTGCCGGCGCGCTTCGGATTCGATCGCCTGGCCGATGAAGCGGATCGAGTTGACGTTCTTGATCTCGCAGCGCGTGCCGAAGGCGCCGCCCGGGCGCCGCACAGAGACGTTGACGTCGGCGCGCAGCGAACCCTCGTCCATGTTGCCGTCGCAAGTGCCGAGATAGCGCATGATGGTGCGCAGCTTCGTCACATAAGCCTTGGCCTCGTCGGCCGAGCGGATGTCGGGCTTGGAGACGATCTCCATCAGCGCGACGCCGGAGCGGTTGAGGTCGACATAGGACATGGTCGGATGCTGGTCATGCATCGACTTGCCGGCGTCCTGTTCCAGATGCAGGCGCTCGATGCCGACCTCGATATCCTCGAATTCGCCCTGGCGGTCGGGCCCTACCGAGACGGTCACCTTGCCTTCGCCGACGATCGGCTGCTTGAACTGCGATATCTGGTAGCCCTGCGGCAGGTCCGGATAGAAATAATTCTTCCGGTCGAAGACCGACTTGTGGTTGATCTCGGCTTTCAGCCCGAGCCCGGTGCGGATCGCCTGCTTGACGCATTCCTCGTTGATGACCGGCAGCATGCCGGGCATCGCCGCGTCGACCAGGCTGACATTGGCGTTGGGCGCCGCGCCGAATGAGGTCGAGGCGCCGGAGAAAAGCTTGGCCTCCGAGATCACTTGCGCATGCACTTCGAGCCCGACGATGATTTCCCAGTCGCCGGTGGCGCCGGGGAGCAGGCGTTTTGCGTCAGGGGTGCGGGTGTCGATGATGCTCATGGAGGCCTGCTAGCTCGCGAAACGTGACTTTCACGTCTAAAGTGAAAGTCACTCGCTAGTGCAAACCGCCCTGCGAGACAAGCGCAAAGCCGCGCGCCGTCCTTCCGCGGCCACCTCAAGCGGTGGCGATATAGGCCCTGATCTCCTCGGCTTCGCGCTCGACATCCTCGATGCGGCGCTTGACCACGTCGCCGATGGAAACGATGCCGTCGAGCATACCGCCCTTTTCCACCGGCAAATGGCGGAAGCGGCCCTTCGTCATGATCTCCATGACCTCGTTGACGGTGTGGTTCTCGTTGCAGATCTTGACCTTTGGCGTCATCGCCGAGCGCACGGCGATGTCGAGCGCGGCAGCGCCCTCCTTGGCCACCACCCGCACGATGTCGCGCTCCGAGAGAATGCCGACGATCTTGCGATCGCCATTGGTGATGACGAGCGCGCCGATCCTGTGCTCGGCCAGCATGCGAATGGCCTCGCTGAGTTTTTCATTGGGCCCGAGCGTGAACACGTCATGGCCCTTGCTTTCAAGAATTGCCTTAACCGTCATGGCGTCCTCCACTGCCTTTGACGCCGGCTCATGCCCTGACCGGCTTTCCGCCCCGGCGCCCTTAGGAAGACACCGGGTGGCTCAAAGCGCGTCGAAGCGCGCTTTAAGTTTGTGTTTTGATGCATGTCGTTCTTCCAAAACCGCTACGCACTTTTGGCTAACGTGCACTAGCAACATCGTGCGCCGTGATTGGTTGCATTTCAAGTGGAAGCGGGTCTCAGACCGCAGGCAATGGACGGTCGAAAAAGCGCAACCCGAAAAAGCCGGCGACGAAGCCGCCGATATGGGCTTCCCAAGCGATCTGGCCGTCGATACCCGGCGCGAAGCCGAGCAGACCGGTAGCCAGATTTATGAGCATCCAGACGCCCAGAAAGGTCATGACGCCGCGCGAGCGCAAAACGGCCGCGATCGGCAAGGGTTCGCCGGAGAAGGCCGCCGTGCCAGACGAGCGGTCGACGTGGAAGCCATAGCGCGCCGCCGCGCCCATCATTCCTGAAATGGCGCCGGACGCGCCGACCAGCGGTACCTCGCCAAGCGGATGGAGCGCCCAGAAGAGTGCGACCGAGGCGAGGCTCGTCATGGCGAAGAACAATGCGAAGCGAAGTGTGCCAAATCGATTGGCCAAAGGCGAGCCAAAGGCGGCAAGCCAGACCATGTTGATCAACAGATGAGCCACGCCGCCATGCAGGAACGCGTAGGTGAAGGGACTGGAAAAGGCATAGAAATCAATGTCGTATCGGCCGGAATAGCGAATGGGGACGAAGGCCGCTCGAACAAGCAGCGCAAAGTCCTGAGCGTCGGTGAGCAGGTAGACGCGCACCAGATGGACCGCCACGCAAATGCCGATCACCGCCAGCACCGCAGGCGGCAGGTTGAACACCGGCTCGCGACGAAGCGGCTCGGGAGCCTCATCCGGCAGCGGTTCGTTTTCAGTCGGGCTTACCGGTTCGCTCATGCGCCTTTGCGGGTCTCGGACTCGGGGTTTTCGGCGAGCATGTAGATCACGCCCGTTCGAATCACAAACAGCCAATCGCCACAGCCGCCGAGCGGAAAGGGAGCGAATCAGACCGGGACGAATCAAAAAGAAGGCCGTCCAGGATTTCCCTGAACGGCCGGTCGAGTCCCCTGATCCCCATAAACTCGCGACTGAAGTGCTGCCGATCGCTGCGAGAACGACCGTTTTGGAGTGGTTTTGATGTGCCACAGGCTTCAGCGGCGCGCAATGTAAACCAGTTGTTAACCTTAACGACCCCGAGGCGTGAACAAACGTTAACGATACTGGCACGCATCCTGCTCCGCACCGCATGAAGGTCATCGGAGGGCGCCCTGTCTGTTCGCCGATGGGACATCAAAAGACAGATTGTGCGGAGCGGAACGGAAATGAATGAAAAAGGATCGGTCGCGCTGTTCCAATATTGGAACCGGCTGCGTGATGGTCGCCTCGCCCCGAAGCGATCGGAGGTGGAGCCGGCTGACATCAAGTCGCTTTTGGCCGACACATTCATCCTCGAGCGCGATACGCGTGGCGAAGCGGTGTTCCGGCTGGCCGGCACAAGGCTCTGCGCCTATTACGGCCGCGAGCTCAAAGGCTTCTCCTTTCCGTCGCTCTGGCGCGAGAAGGACCAGCGGCTGGTGTCGCGGCTCATGCAGGGCGTCTTTCATCAGAAATCAGTCCTGCTCATGACTTATGAGGGGTTCAGCCGCAGCGGCCGCTCCAACAAATTCGAGCTCCTGGCGCTGCCGCTGGACGGAGGCGCCGAGAACCCGCGCTGCCTCGGCATCATCAGCACCGCCGACAAGCCGTTCTGGCTGGGCGCCGACCCGCTCGCCGATGCGCTCATCGACACGATCCGGGTGATAGATCCCGACAAGGAGCCGATGTTCCTGAAGAACCGGCCGGCGATCGAGGTTCCCTCGCTCGTTCCGTCCGAATTCGATCCGCCGGAAACCATTTCGGCGCTCGGCCGCGTGCGCCGCATCCGCCATCTCGTCGTCCTCGATGGCGGGCGTCATGAATGAGCTCGGCCGCGCGCGGCTTTTGCCTCGCTCGCGGCTGGTTTTTCCCCCTTTTACCAGCCTCCCGGCTTAGGCTTTCGTGGCCGACTTTTCCCGTTTGTTAACCTGCTTCGCTGTAGTTTTTGGGTGAAATTCCTCGCATCGTCGCGGGGAATGCCAACGGGGTGTAGGCAGTCATGAGGTCAGCGGCGGTAGAATATGCGCCGTCACGAGCTGAGCGGCGTAACTTTCAGCGTGTCCGGGTCAAGATTTACGGGCGTTTCATGCTGGAAGACCGCACCGAGCATCCATGCCAGGTGATCGATATGTCACCCGGCAATGTTGCGCTGCGTACTGATCGCATCGGCATGCCGGGCGAGAAGGTCATCGCCTATATCGATCATATCGGTCGCGTCGAAGGCGTCGTGACGCGCACGTCGCAGGACGGTTTCGCCATGACCGTCATCGCCTCCGATCGCAAGAAGGACAAGCTTGCCGCGCAGCTCACCTGGCTTGCCAACAAGCATGAACTCGACCTGCCCGAAGATCGTCGCCACGAGCGCGTGGCGCCACGCAATCCGATGAGCGTCCTGCAGCTCACCGACGGGCGCCAGTATCAGTGCCGCATCATCGACCTGTCGCTTTCCGGCGCAGCGATCGAGATCGACGTCAAGCCGGCGATCGGCATCCAGGTCATGCTCGGAACGATGCGCGGCCAGGTGGTGCGCCATTTCGAAGATGGCGTCGCCATAGAGTTCGCCGTCATCCAGCGGCCGGAAACCCTGGATCAGGAATTCAACGCGCCGCGGTCCTGACACGACCGCACCGCAGGCGCGAAGCAAACCGGCCGTTAACGGCCGGTTTTTTGTTGCCTGGCTTTTGGCGGACCGGACGCAGACCGCAGGCGCGCCATCAGGACCTCATGCGAGCCGCGTAAAAACTGAATAATCCGGGATCGCGATAGTTCAACTTTTATGTTTATTCTATTGGCGTTTTACTCAATGTCTACTTCGGGTTTTTGCGTCAAATAAATCCCAACGTGGCACAGTCTTCTCAAACGGGGAGACTACCACAATGAAAATGACGAGGGGCAAGCTGTTGCTCTTGGCAATGGCGATGCAGCTTTCCGCGTGGGGAACGGCAAGCGCAGCACCGGCTTTCATGCATACGGGTGGCCGCACCACCCAGCCAGTCGGTCACTACGATTTCTGTCAGCGCATCCCGGTCGAATGCAACGAGCGGACACCGAGGGGAACTCCTGTCGAGCTGACGCGCAAACTGTGGGCGACGATCGTCAACGTCAACAATTCGGTCAACACCCGTGTCAAGCCGCGCACCGACATGGAGATCTACGGTGTCGAGGAATACTGGGCCTATCCCGATAAGGGCGTTGGCGACTGCGAGGACTACGCGCTGGAGAAGCGCCGCGAGCTGATGGCGGCCGGCGTCCCGGCCGGCAATTTGTTGATGACGGTGGTGCGCCAGCCGAACGGCGACGGCCATGCCGTGCTGACCGTGCGCACCAGCCTCGGCGAATTCATCCTCGACAATCTCGAGCCGAAAGTGCTCGCCTGGAACGATACGGTCTACACCTATCTCAAGCGTCAATCGAGTGAGAATTCGGGCGTTTGGGTCACCATCAACGACGGCCGCGACGACGCCGTCGCCAGCGTCCGCTAGGACGCGAGAGCATGTCGCCCTTCAGCGCATGGCGGTTTAGGGCAGAGGCATGCATGAAGCGGTCAAGCGCGCCGCATTGATGCGGCGCGCTTAGGGAGAAAGCCCGGTCGAGTCCCCACCCTCCCCGTCCCCAACGACCGGGTTTTAGGAGCCGGCCCCTGTCCCCGGGGCCGGCTCCGCTATTTCTGGCCGAGCCTGTCGAGGGTCAACGGATCGGCTCCGTCCTGCTGAGGCGCGATCGGCCCGCAGGCCTTCCGAACCGGGGCGGATGGGAGCAGTATGGCCCGTTCGTTGCGGATGAAGGCCATGCTGGAAGTCCCTGAGGATCGCGGTGCCCGCCACTTGTTGTTCAAAGCCATAGACGACGCCTTCAAGGCGGGCGACTTCGACGGCCTTGGCAGGTTGCTCGGCGGTTCAGTGCGCTGGTTCGACGAGAGGATGCCGTTCGAGCTCGGCCTTGGCCATCCGCTGGAATATGCGATCTACTGGAGCCCGGCCCCGTTCATCACCGCCTTGCTCGATGCCGGCTCGAACCCGAATTATCAGGATCCTGCCGGATTTCCCTCGATCATTGCCGCGTTGTCGACGGAACGGCCGGACCGGCTGGACGTCATTCGTATCCTGCTCGAGCATGGCGCCGACCCCGATATGCGTGGCGTGAACGATTGGACGCCGCTGCACTATGCGGTGTCCCGGCGTGACACTGACGCGATCCGCGTGCTGCTCCTCTCAGGCGCGGACCCGTCGCTGAGGACCCGCATCGACGACTATGAAACGGCGCTGGAAGGCGCGGAGCAGGCCGGCTTCGACGCCGGCGCTTCCCTGCTGCGTGAAGCGATGGACAGCCGCCGCGCGTGATGGTGCGCGAAGCAGCTCGTCGCTGTCAAACTGTCTTCAGTTTGGCTTTGAATCGTTTGGCGTTGGCCACATAGTGGGCGGCCGAGACGCGCAGGCGCTCGATCGCCGCTGCGTCCAGCGTCCTTATCACCTTGGCGGGCGAGCCGACGATCAGCGAATTGTCCGGAAAAACCTTGTTCTCCGTCACCAGGGCGCCGGCGCCCACCAGCGAGTTGTCGCCGATCCTGGCGCCGTTCAGCACGATGGCGCCCATGCCGATCAGGCTGTTGTCGCCGATCGTGCAGCCATGCAACAGCGCCCTGTGGCCGATCGTGCAGCCTTCGCCGATCGTCAGCGGAAAGCCCGGATCGGTGTGCATGACCGTATGTTCCTGCACATTGGTGTCCGCGCCGATCGCGATCGGCTCATTGTCTCCGCGGATGACGACACCGAACCAAAAGCCGGCGTGGCGGCCGATCCTGATATCGCCGATCAGCGTCGCGTCCGGCGCAATCCAGTTCGTGTCGGCGTCCTCGAACCGGGGCGCTTTCCCATCGATCGCATAGACCGGCATTTTCGTCTCCGAATCGTCTCAACCAGAGAATTCGAAAGACCCTAAGTTGACGGTCGCCCAGGAAGCAATGGCGATCACCACGACGCCGAGCGCCAGCGCCCAGGCAATGGCCGTGCAACCGCAGGACAACAGCGCCATCGTGCCGATTCGGCCCTCGCGCCGGGCCGCCAAAGCCTCGTTGGTGAGCATGAACGGCCCGGCGCAAGCCGTTGCCGCCAGCGAACGCAGGATATGGACGGGCGAGACATAGGGTTCGGCAAAGGCCAGGCGGCGGCCGGACAGCAGTTCCATGGCCGATCCGACCAGCCCGCAAGCCGTGAGACCAACCGCAAAAGCGTAAAGAACAGGCACAACGGGATCCATGTTTACCAGCCGTTTACCATGAAAACGCACAGTCGTGCCAACGCGCTGCAAGAGCCGTGCCGCGCGAGACTGTGCCGCCGCAGGACAGGTGCGCGGATCGGGGAAGAGCGAATGAAAGAGGCAAGCGTCGCCGAGAGCCCGGACATCGAGGTCGTCGACTCGACCTTGATGAAGCGGGTCTTCTGTACGTTCGCGGCGCTGGCGCTGCTTTCGGTGGCCATCAGCGTGGGCGGCAAATGGCTCGGCCGGTCAATCGCCATGGCCGGTTATTCGGATGACACGACGGTGCGCAAGATCGTCATGGGCAACAATTTGATCAGCGTGCCGGCAAACTTCATCCGCTTCGACCAGGCGAGGCGCGACGGCATCGCCTCGCGGCTCGATCTCTATCTGCGCTACCCCGAGATGGACGGCTACAGCACGGCCGCGCGCGACGACTTCAACCACGCGACGACCAGGAAGATCGTTTTCCTGTCGTTCGAGCCGCGGATGATGTCGCGCGATATGAGCGGCCGCTTTGCGCCGATCTACAGCGCCCTGATCGAAAAGCCGGGCACGCCCGGTCCTGGCGGCACGACGGTTTACGCCTTCGCTGAAAAATCAGGCTATCTGAACGAGGTGCTGGCCGTCGCCGAACGTCCCGGCAAGGATCCATTCGTCGCCCGCTGCCTGAGCGGGCCAAGCGCGGAAGAATCGCTGGCGCCCTGCGAACGCGACATCCAGGTCGGCGACGATCTCAGCCTCACCTACCGTTTTCCCCGCGAGCTTCTCGCCAACTGGCCGGCGCTTGACGCGGCCATCGCCGCCAAGGTGGCAGGTATCCTGAAGACGGTGCACTGAAATCACGTCGATAAATTAGCCGGCAATCCAACTAGATCATTTCGGCGCGCAACCAGCGTTTCAAGCCGACAATGTCGCCGTCTCCGATGGCTTTTGCGACACGTCGCCCGACACTTGCGCCGAATTTGTAGCCGTGGCCTGAACAGGCCGAGACGACCAGGCATTTGCCTTTCTCATGCGCGAGGAATTTCTCGTCGGCGGTAAAGGTGTAGGCGCAGGTGACGACCTCGGTCACCTTGTATTCGGAGATGCGGGCGATCGGCGGCGAGAAAAGGTTGCGGATCACCTCGCCCTCGCCCGGCACCGGCTGGCGGTTCCAGTCGGCGTCGCTGGTCGGCACTTTATGCAGGCCGGAGCCGAACTTCATGCCGGCGCCGCGCGTGATCGGGATCATATAGCCGTCGGTGAGGCCGCCGACATCGAGGATGACGGGCGCCACTTCCCAGGCGGATTTGAGATCCGCCGGGGGCTCGACATAGGCGAGCGCGGTGCGAAACGTCTTCAGCTCGCCGCCGAGCTCCGGAAACAGTTTCAGCACCCAGGCACCGGCGGCCACCACGATGCGATCGGCCTGCATCGTCTCGCCGCTTTCCAGCACGATGCGGCCGCCATCGGCGTCGACCTCGACCACCTTGCTGTTCTCATAGACGTTGGCGCCATGGGCGCGCAGCCATTTTGCCAGGGCGGCGGCGATTTTCTTGCAATGCAACGCGCCGCCTTCGGTAGAGAAATAGGCATAGCGGAAGGTGCCCGGTTCCAGGAACGGCCAGCGCGCGACAGCTGCCGCCGGATCGAGCAATTCGAAGGGGAAATTCCCCTCCTCCAATCCCTCGCGGTATTCCTCTGCCTCGTCGCCCGGCTCGCGCGAGACGCAGAGGAAACCGCGCGGATCGAGGTGGTTTTCGCCGAGATCGACCCAGAGCTCGTCCCAGGCATCATAGGCCTCGCTGATCAGCTGACCATAGCCGGTGCCGGCGCGGTAGGCGCGGCGGATGATGCGATGATGATCGCCGGAGGCGGCGAGCGGGTTGGGGATAGGCCCTTGCTCGACGATCGAGACATTATGGCCGGCCTTGACCAGCGACCAGGCCGTAGACAGTCCCGCGATGCCCGCGCCGACGACGATCACATTCATCAAAACACCCTTCCCGGCTCGCCTGGCTCAACGCTTCGGCTTCACGGGCGCCAAGATACGGTCTGGCATCGGGCTGACAAGGCGCGCTAATGATCAACGATGATGCCAGCCTATCTCGACTTCGACACCTTGAGCCGCCGCCTGCGTCTCGACCCGCACGAGCCGGCCTTCGTGCAGAACCCTTATGAGGCCTACGCCTTCCTGCATGGCACTGCCAACGCCTTCTTCTGGGAAGACTATGGTTTCTGGTGTTTCGGCGGCTTCGACGATGTCAACCGCTTGCTGCGCGACCGACGCTTCGGCCGCCAGAACCCGGCCGGCATTCCCGACAGCCGCGGCGTGGGCGATGATCGCTTGCACCTTGTGGCTTTCGATGCGATCGAGGCCAATTCCATGCTGGAACTGGAGCCGCCGGTGCATACGCGGCTGCGCACGCTGGTCAATCGCGCCTTCGTCTCGCGCCAGGTCGAGCGGCTCAGGCCACGCGTCGAGGCTCTAGCCGACGAGCTGATCGACCGCTTCGAGCCATACGGCGTCGACCTTCTGCCCGCCTACGCCTCGCCCTTGCCGATCACCATTATCGCCGAGATGCTTGGCGTTCCGGTCGAGATGGGGCCGCAACTGCTCGATTGGTCGCACAGGATGGTCGCCATGTATATGCATGGCCGCACGCGCGAGACCGAGGACACGGCCAACCGCGCCGCGCGCGATTTTTCCGACTTCCTGCGCGGCTATGTCGGCGAGCGGCGCAAGAAGCCGGGCGACGACCTGCTTTCGCTGCTGATCGAAGCCCGGGACAACGGTCAGAGGCTTTCGGAAGACGAGCTGGTGTCCTCGGCCATCCTGCTCCTCAATGCCGGCCATGAAGCGACCGTGCACCAGACCGGCAATGCGGTGCGCTCGATCCTGGCGCAAGGCGGCGATCCGCGCCGCTTCTTCGAAACGCCGGAGAGAAACGCTGCGGCGGTCGAGGAATGCCTGCGCTACGACGCGCCGCTGCACATGTTCCTGCGCTACGCCTATGAGGAGATCGAGGTTTCGCCGGGCATTTTGGTCAGGCCCGGCGAGATGGTGGCGCTGCTGCTCGGCATGGCCAATCACGATCCCCTGGCCTTTGCCGAACCCGATACTTTCAACCCGGCCCGCACGGACCAGAAGAACGTCTCCTTCGGCGCCGGCATTCATTTCTGCATCGGCGCGCCGTTGGCCAGGCTGGAGCTGCAGGTCTCGCTGAAGACGCTGTTCGACCGGTTGCCGAAGCTGCGTTTGGCCGAGGAGCCGCGCTTTCGCGACACTTACCATTTCCATGGGCTGGAACGGGTTGCCGTGGCCTTTTGACCGGCGAACGGATCCATCTCGAGCAGCTGAAATCGTCGTTCGGAAGGCTAGACATGAAATTCGCCTATCTGCAGGAGCCGCCCTTTTGCTTCACCGACGCGGCCGGCAAGCTCGGCGGTTGCGACGCAATGCTCGCCGAGAAGATTTGCCAGGTGCTCGAGCTGGAACATTTTTCATCGATCGAGACGGAGTTCGCCGAACTGCTTCCCGGACTGGTTGAGGGCCGTTGGGAGATGACGACGGGTCTGTTCATCTCCGAGGAACGAAGCAAGCTCGTGGACTTTACACAGCCGATCTGGTCCCTGTCTGACGGGCTGATGGTCGCCAGGGCCAACCCGCTGGAGTTGAGCGGCTATGCGTCCATCGCCCGGCACTCCTCCGCCGTGCTCGCAGTGATATCGGGCCAGATCCAGCACCAGACCGCGCTGCGGAACGGCGTGCCGCCGCAGCGGGTTAGGATTTTCTCCACGCAGGCCGAAGCCGCCGAAGCCGTCGCGACAGGCCGCGCCAACGCCTATGCCAGCGTCGCCATGGCGCATCGCGGCTACGTCAATGCACGGCCGGGCGCGTTGCTCGATGTGATCGATGTGCCGGCCTCTGAACGGCAGCCCGCCGCTGGCGCTTTCGCTCTCGCCAAGGGCAGCGACGCGCTGCGCCGGCGCGTCGATCAATGCCTCGGTGATCTTCTCGGAAGCCCTTGGCACCGGGAGATGATGGGCCAACATGGCTTTTCCGACAGCGATGTCGACCGGCTGCTCTGAATGCTGCGAAGCACTCAGAGCCGGATCACATATTCCTTGCGCGTCGTCTCGAGCACTTCCCACGTGCCCTTGAAGCCTGGCCTCAGCACGAAACTGTCGCCGGCGCGCACGGTGCGCGCCTCGCCACCGTCCTCGGCGATCACCGAGACGCCGGACAGGATGTGGCAGAATTCCCATTCCTCATAGGCGATGCGCCATTTGCCCGGCGTCGCTTCCCAGATGCCGGCATAGAGGCTGCCATCGCGCTCCTCGACATTCCAGGTGCGGAATTTCGGATCGCCCGAGATCACCCGGTCCAGGGCCGGCGCGCCGGCCTCCGGTTCGACGCTGTCGACATTGACCGCAAGAAAGGCCGACATATCAGACCTTGCCGAGCGCCTGCTCGAGGTCGGCGACGATGTCGTTGACGTCCTCGATGCCGATCGACAAACGCACCGTGTCGGGCCCGGCACCGGCCTTGACCTTCTGCTCGTCGGAAAGCTGGCGATGCGTGGTCGAGGCCGGATGGATGACCAGCGACTTGGTGTCGCCGACATTGGCGAGATGCGAGAACAGTTCAAGCGCCTCGACGAACTTGACGCCGGCCGCATAGCCGCCCTTGAGGCCGAAGGTGAACACGGCGCCTGCGCCCTGCGGCGAATATTTCTTCTGCAGCGCATTGTTCTTGTCGCTTGGCAGTCCGGGATAGTTCACCCAGGCAACCTTGGGATGGTTGGAGAGCCAGCCGGCGACACTCGCCGCGTTGTCGCAATGGCGCTGCATGCGCAGCGGCAGTGTTTCAAGGCCGGTCAGGATCAGGAAGGCGTTGAAGGGCGAGATCGCCGGGCCGATGTCGCGCAGGCCAAGCACGCGCGCGGCGATGGCGAATGCAAAATTGCCGAAGGTCTCGTGCAGCACAAGGCCGCCATATTCGGGACGCGGCTCCGACAGCATCGGATATTTGCCCGACTTCGACCAGTCGAACGTGCCGCCGTCGATTATGGCGCCGCCGATCGAATTGCCGTGGCCGCCGATGAACTTGGTCAGCGAATGCACGACGATATCGGCGCCGTGCTCGATCGGCCGTACCAGATAGGGCGAGGCCAGCGTATTGTCGACGATCAGCGGCAGGCCGTGCTTGCGGGCGATGTCGCCGATCTTCTCGATGTCGACGAAGATGCCGCCGGGATTGGCAAGACTTTCGATGAAGATCGCCTTGGTCTTGTCGTCGATCTGGCTTTCGAAGGTCGCCGGATCATTCGCTTCGGCCCAGCGAACTTCCCAGCCGAAGTTCTTGAACGCATGGCCGAACTGGTTGATCGAGCCGCCATAAAGCTTGTTGGCGGCGATGAAGTTGTCGCCGGGCTGCATCAGATTGTGGAAGACCAGCACCTGCGCGGCGTGGCCGGAAGCGACGGCAAGTGCCGCGGTGCCTCCTTCCAGCGCGGCAAGGCGCTCCTCGAGCACCGCCTGCGTCGGATTCATGATGCGGGTGTAGATGTTGCCGAAGGCCTTCAGCCCGAACAGCGACGCGGCATGGTCGGCATCGTCGAAGACAAAGGAGGTGGTCTGGTAGATCGGTGTGGCGCGGGCGCCGGTCGCCGGATCCGGCTTTGCGCCGGCATGAACGGCTAAAGTGTTGAAACCGGGCGTACGGGTCATCGAAATCTCCCTCTCCTAATCTTCGAAAATCGCCGGGCATTCTTGGCGAAGCCCGGCCGGGAATGCAAAGAACAAAATACCTTTCGGGGTGCGACCTTGGGCGAACGCCCGAGAAAATGCATTTCTTCCCGGAATAATTTTGCGCGAGCTGCGCTTGCTTATTTCTGCCGCACGCCGAAGCTCTGAAAACCCGGGCGCATCAAGGGTTTCTTCGAGGACAGCACGCCGGAATTGACGCCGGTCCAGCCGATCTCGCCGGACAGCTTGCCATATTCGATCTTGGGGCAGCGGTTCATCACCACCTTGATGCCGGCCGCCTCGGCGCGGGCGGCAGCCTCGTCGTGGCGCACGCCAAGCTGCATCCAGACGACCTTGGGCAACGGATCGAGCTTCAGCACCTGATCGACGATCCCCGGCACGGCCGAGGAGGCGCGAAAAATATCGACCATGTCGACCGGTTGCGGCAAGTCGGCCAGGCTGGCATAGACCGTGCGGCCAAGGATCTCCTTGCCGGCATGGCCGGGATTGATCGGGATCACCGAAAAGCCCTTGGCCAAAAGATATTTCAGCACGAAGTAGCTCGGCCGCACATCGTTGGGCGAGGCTCCGACCATGGCGACCGTCTTCACCGAGTTGAGGATGCCGGCGATGTAGCTGTTGTCGTAGGTATCGTGATTCATGCCTCGTCCTCATACAGCGCTTCGGCGAGAAAGGCAGCCGGATCGCTGCAGAAGTCGCGCATCATGCGAAAATGATCGGTGTCCTGAAAATCGATAAGGTCGAGGCCGAAGCGGCTGATGCGGAAGAGCCGGGCATTGGGACAAGCCATCAGCAGCGGCGAGTGCGTGGCCATGATCACCTGCGCGGTGCCGGACTGCTCGATGCGCCGGAGCAGTTTCAAAAGCTCGATCTGGCGCGTCGGTGACAGCGCGCTTTCAGGCTCGTCGAGGATGTAGATGCCTTGCCTGCGGCAACGCTCCTCGAAAAAGCGGATAAAACCCTCGCCATGCGACCATGACAGGAAATCGGGTGGCGGCGGCTTAAATGGATCCTCAAGTGCCGCCTTGTCGAGATAGCGTGCGACGGAATAGAAGGATTCGGCTCGAAAGAACCAGCCAGCGGTCACCTTCGGCAGCCAATGGCCGCGAAGCGTGCCGGCGAGCGCCGCACCGCTCTTGTCGATCGCGATGGAATGATCGACCGGCATATAGCCCTTGCCGCCGCCGGCCTCATCATAGCCGGCCAGCGCACCGATGGCTTCGAGCAGCGTCGATTTGCCGGTGCCGTTCTCGCCGACGATAATGGTGATGGCGCTCGTGAATTCAAACTCGAATTCGCGGGTGTGGAAGATCGGTAGGCTCCGGGGATATTGGTCCCAGTCCGCGACGCGCGACGGCTCAAGCAGGATGCGCTTGAGATAGGGCGCTTTCAGCCGCGTCAATTGCTTGCGGGCAGCCATGTCGAGCCTTCAGCGATGGAATGGCGCGGCTCCATTCAAGTCGGCTACTCGTCGTTCCATTCCGGCTTGCGCTTGCCGATGAAGGCGCCGATGCCTTCCTCGGCGTCGCGCGCCAGCATATTTTCCGCCATTACGCGCCCGGTATAGGCATAAGCGTCGGCAAGCCCCATTTCGGCCTGGGCGTAAAACGCTTCCTTGCCGGTCCTGACGACCAAAGATGATTTGGAAGCAATGGTTTGCGCATATTTGTTGACGACTTGATTCAGATATTCGCGTGGCACGATGCGGTTGATGAGGCCGAACTCCTTGGCCGTCGCAGCGTCGATCGTCTCGCCGGTGAGCAGCATTTCCATCGCCTGCTTGCGCGAGACGTTGCGCGACAGCGCCACCATGGGCGTCGAGCAGAACAGGCCGATGTTGACGCCCGGCGTGCAGAAGGTTGCTTCGTGCGAGGCGATGGCAAGGTCGCAGCTTGCGACCAATTGCAGGCCGGCGGCGGTGGCAAGGCCATCGACCTCGGCGATAACCGGTTTGGGATGACGAACGATCGTTTGCATCAACGCAGCGCAAGCAGCGAAAGTCTTGGCGAAAAAGGCCTTGCCGCGATCCTGCTCAGCGCGGTGCGCGGTCATCTCCTTGAGGTCATGGCCGGCGCAGAACACTTTTCCTGATGCCGCCAGGATGATCACGCGCACGGATTTGTCGGTCTTCACGCGATCGAATTCCGCCTGAAGCGCTGCCATCGTCGCCAGCGACAGCGCATTGGCCGGCGGACTGGCGAGCGTCAGGCGCAAAACACCTTTGTCCTGGCTGACAAGAACGGGACCGTCGGCGACGGCGGGCTTGATGGCAACGACTTCAGCCACTTTCCAAACCTCTCGGGTCAGGCGCTCGCGGCGCATGGAGCAACAGAACTAGCACGCTGCCGGTTGAAGAACAGCCGTGAGGCGTGTTTTCTCCGTCGCACCGTTTGGTCCAGGCATATCGCCCGGAGCTTGCCATTTCATATAGGACGCCGCCCATGCCCGCCCAAAGCAATTTGAAGCCGATGCTCAACGCGGCCGAAGTCAATGCGCTGATGGCGAGCGTCTATCCGCAGCTCAACGACAATGTCACCTCCTACGAGGCGATCGACGTGTTTCCGGGCGGCTGCACGGTGCGGCTCAATGCCGATGAGCGGCATCTGCGCCCCGGCGGCACGGTCTCGGGGCCCTCGCTGTTCACGCTGGCCGACATCGGCGGTTATGTCTGCGTGCTCAGCCACGCCGGACCGGACGCGCTTTCGGTGACGGTCAACCTCGACATCAACTTCATGCGCAAGGCCGGAGCCGGGCCGATCGACGGCCATTGCCGGATCCTGAAGCTCGGCAAGAGCCTGATGGTGTTCGACATAGACATCGTGGCGGGCCCGGACGGACACACCGTCGCGCATGCCACCGGCACCTACTCGATCCCGAGGAAACGCGGCAATGATGCGGTAAAATAATACCACCCTATCAAGATATTGTTTTTGCTTTATTTTATTCGCCAAGCTCGTTTTCGATTGCCTTGACCCGTCCGGCACCCTCGCCTATAAGCCCTCTCGAAGCAGCGGCCCGAAACGGCCGCCGTTTTGTTATTGGCGGGTGGCTCCGGCTCTCCCGTCAATCCAAGCAACAAGAAACGCCTTTTCCTGCCCCTCAAGGACGGGAAAGGTCAACCTGAGAGCAAAACCATGGCTACCTTTTCGCAGAAGCCTGCGGATGTGGTGAAGAAGTGGGTGCTGATCGACGCCGAGGGTCTCGTCGTCGGTCGTCTGGCCACTGTCATCGCCAACCATCTGCGCGGCAAGCACAAGCCCACCTTCACCCCGCATGTCGATGATGGCGACAACGTCATCGTCATCAACGCCGACAAGGTGGTGTTCACCGGCAAGAAGTTCACCGACAAGGTCTATTACTGGCACACCGGCCATCCCGGCGGCATCAAGGAGCGCACCGCGCGCCAGCTGCTCGAGGGCCGCTTCCCCGAGCGCGTCGTCGAGAAGGCCGTCGAGCGCATGATCCCGCGCGGCCCGCTTGGCCGCCGCCAGATGAAGAATCTCCGCGTCTATGCAGGCGCCGAGCATCCGCACACCGCCCAGCAGCCCGTCGCGCTCGACGTGGCCAAGCTGAACTCCAAGAACAAGAGGGCTTCGTAATGGCTGAGCTTTCCTCGCTCGCAGAACTCGGCACTGTCGCCGCGCAGCCGGCCGCGCCCGTGCATGTCCAGAAGCTCGACAAGTCGGGCCGCGCCTATGCCACCGGCAAGCGCAAGAACGCCATCGCGCGCGTCTGGGTGAAGCCGGGCTCCGGCAAGATCACTGTCAACGACAAGGAATTCGCGGCCTATTTCGCGCGTCCGGTGCTGCAGATGATCCTCAACCAGCCGATCGTCGCGGCCAACCGCGCCGGCCAGTACGACATCGTCGCCACGGTCATCGGCGGCGGCCTCTCCGGCCAGGCCGGTGCGGTGCGTCACGGCATCTCCAAGGCGCTGACCTACTACGAGCCGGGCCTGCGCTCGGTGCTCAAGAAGGGCGGCTTCCTGACCCGCGACAGCCGCGTGGTCGAGCGCAAGAAGTACGGCAAGGCGAAGGCCCGCCGCAGCTTCCAGTTCTCGAAGCGCTAAGCGCTGCAAAGTCCAAGTATTCGAAAAGGCCGCCTCCGGGCGGCCTTTTTGTTTCTGCTACCAGTGTCCGGCCGGCGTTCTGATGTAGTCGATGAAAGCGCGCAGCGGCGCTGGCACCAGGCGGCGGCCGGGGTAATACAGAAACGGTCCGGAGAAGCTTTGCCACCAAGGCTCCAGCACGGGTTCCAGAACGCCGGTCTCGAAATACGGGCGCACCCAATCCTCGAAGAGCCAAAGAATGCCAACGCCGGCGATCGCCGCATCGACGGCGAGATCGACGCCGCCGCCGATGCCGACGGTCAATGGTCCCGTAGGATCGACCCTTACCACCTCGCCGTCGCGCTCGAATTCCCAGGGCGTCATGACGCCGCTCGGGAAGCGGCCGCGCAGACATGCATGGCCAAGCAGGTCGCGCGGGTGTTGCGGCCGACCGTGCCGGTCAAGGTAGGCCGGCGCGGCGGAGGTGGTGAAGCGCTGCGTGCGCGGCCCGATCGGCACGGCGATCATGTCCTGTTCCAGCCGCTCGTCGTAGCGGATGCCGGCATCGCAGCCGGCGGCCAGCAGGTCGACGAAGCTCTCTTCGGCTCTCACCTCCAGGTGAATGGCGGGATAGGCAGCCAGAAATCCCGGAACGATTCCTGGCAACACCAGCCGCGAGGCGCTTATCGGCACGTTGAGGCGCAAGGTGCCAGCCGGCCGATCGCGAAAGCCGTTCACCACATCGAGCGCTGCCTCGACCTCGCCAAGCGCCGGGCCAAGCCGCGCCAGCAGGCTTGCCCCAGCCTCGGTCAGAGCGACGCTGCGCGTGGTGCGGTTGAAGAGCCGCACACCGAGCTGAGTTTCCAGTCGGCGGATGGCTTCACTGAGCGCTGATGCGCTGCCGGCCGTCGCACGGGCTCCTTCGCGAAAACCGCCGGCGCGCGCCACCGCCATAAATGCCTGGAGATCGTTGAGCTCAGCCGCCATTGTTCTCTAATCCGCACAAGTTGTACCGACTATATCCGGTTATCAGGACAACACCCATGCCCTATCTCCCTCCTCGACAGCGAAGGAGAACCACGATGTCCAGCGTAGACAAATCCGGCACTTACAAACTCGGTGACCGCTCGGTCCACCGCCTGGGCTACGGCGCCATGCAGCTTGCGGGTAAAGGCGTGTTCGGTCCGCCGAAAGATCATGACGCGGCCATCGCCGTGCTGCTCGAGGCGGTGGCGCAAGGCGTGAACCATATCGACACCAGCGATTATTACGGCCCGCATGTGACCAACAAGCTGATCCGCGATGCGCTGGCGCCCTATCCCGACGACCTCACTATCGTCACCAAGATCGGCGCCCGTCGCGGCAGCGATGCGTCATGGCTGCCGGCCCTTGCGCCCGAGGAGCTTGAGCGGGCCGTGCACGACAATCTTCGCAACCTTGGCCTCGAGGTGATGGACGTCGTCAATCTGCGCATCATGTTCGGGGTGCATGGTCCAGCGGAGGGCTCCATCGAGGCGCCGTTGACCGCGCTTGCCGAACTGCAGCGCAAGGGTCTCGTGCGCCATATCGGCTTGAGCAACGTCACTCGCGCGCAAATCGCGGAAGGCCGCCGGATCTGCGACATCGTCTGCGTGCAGAACCAGTACAATCTGGTGCATCGCGACGACGACGCGCTGATCGACGAACTGGCGCGCGCCGGCATCGCCTATGTGCCTTTCTTCCCGCTCGGCGGGTTCAGCCCGTTGCAATCCTCGACGCTGTCGGTCGTGGCGGAACGGCTTGGCAGGACGCCGATGCAGGTGGCTCTGGCGTGGCTGTTGCAGCGTTCGCCAAACATCCTGCTGATCCCGGGCACGTCGTCTGTCGGGCATCTGCGGGAGAATCTTGCGGCGGCGGAGCGGGAGCTGTCGGGGGATGTGCTGCGCGAACTGGATGGCGTGGCGGAAGCCGCCTGAGGCGCGATTAGCTGATCTCCCCCTTGCGGGCCCTTGCGGGGGAGATGGCCGGCAGGCCAGAGGGGGGCGCGAAGGAACGCCAACCTCGAAGGCCAAGGTGAGCGAATACCCCGAAATGCAGCTGCGATTGACCTCCACGCTGAAGAGGCCGGCGGGACAGCGCCCCCTCTGCCCTGCCGGGCATCTCCCGCTCTTGGGGGGAGATTGGCAGTTCCAGCGCTGACGCCTGCTAGTTTATACTCGCCGTATGTGCCGGCTCAGCCGGCTTGATGTCCCTCGTATAAGGCACGCGATAGCCGTTGGCCGTCAGCCATTCGATCGCCGCTTTCGGCTCATCGGTCTGGATGATCGTTGCGCCGCGGTCGACCCAGAAACCCCAGGCTTCGCGCGGCAGGCTGGCGGCGACGGCAAGCTCGTCGCCGCGGCCGCCGGCGAGGAAGCCGCCGGGCTTGTTGACGATGGCGTAGGTGTCAGCCCAGAGATGCCAGTCGCCCCGCGCCGCTTCCGCCCGCATGCTGATACTGAACAGTGGGCCGCCGGTCGCCGTCAGCGTCTCGGCGCCGTTGCGCCAGTTGATCAGTTCGATGGCGCGCGGCGCAAACGCCTTGTCGACCTCGCCCGCGAAGGCGGCATCATGCACGGCATCGTCTGCAAGGATCGGCATGAACTCAAAACCGCCGCCGGCCTGGGCAAGCGCGGTCCGGGCGGCATCGATGCGCTGGCGGTTCCATAGGTTCTCCTTGACGATCACCTGGTCGGCCATGCCGAGATTGCGCGCCACCGCGATCATGCCCGGCAGGTCGGTCACCTCCAGCTTGTTGTCGAGGTTGATCAGGATCCTGTCCCTGGTCGCGAGCAGCATTTCGCGCAGTGTCGAGACCACCTCATTGGTGACGGCGCCCGTGCCCTCGATCACCAGCCGGCACTTCTTCAGCTCCGCCAGCGTGTATTTCACGACCTCGCCTTTGCAGGTCGTGGTGCGGTCGAGCCAGCTGTCATGCATGATGACGAACTCGCCGTCTTTCGCGCGCCGGACGTCGACCTCGACGATCTCGGCGCCGATCGCGATCGAGCCTTCCACCGCGGCGAGCGAATTCTCGGCGTAAAGCGTCTTGCGGGCCTGCATGCTGCCGGCGCGGTGCGCCGCGATCATCACGTGATCGCGCCACTGATTGGCATGTTCGAACCGGTCGAGGATTTGGGCGGCACGTGTCTCGCCGGCTAAGCTTTGGCCACAAATTGCGGCAAGCGCGGCAGACAGAAGAAGGCTCAGCCAGAGTGTTCGCATCGGGGAATCGCTCCGTTCCGGGTCGTGACCCGGTTAGGCGATGCCCATGACAGGGCAGTGAACAAAGCCAGCTAGTTGTTTTGCATCAAGTCCGTCAGATCAGCTTGGCAAGGCGGCGGAACCAGGCCAGAGCCGGCATTTCGACGAAGCGCCAGGTGAACCAGGACGCGACGACGACGGCGATCAGCATGGCGATCAGAGCCGCGAAACCGATCCAAGGCGAGCCGGTGCCGAAGCCGGTCGCATGGTCGCCGCGCAGCGTCAGGTCGCCGACGAAGCCGAGGCCGAGCTTGCGTTCGACGAGGCCGCCGACATTGATCATGCGGGCCTGGACGAAGATGTGGACCATGTAGATCGAATAGGAGAGCGAGCCGAGCAGCAGCATCGGCCGGCTGCGCAGAGCCAAGCTGACCCAGCCGCCCTCATGGGCAAAAAGATAAAGCGCCAGCGCGAAGACGACCGGCGCCGCGATGCCGGCGTCATTCGTTCCCGCCACCGAGACGAACAGCGCGATCACCGCGATCATCGCAAGCTCGGCCAGCGTCCAGGCGAGGCGCCCTGCCCCGCCGCTAAGTGCCTGTCGCGCCTCTGCAATGGAATCGTGCTGAAACCAGGCAAGCAAAGCGCCGAGCGAGAAGCCGTAAAGGCAGCGGATGAAGCCGAAATCGAAGGACACGTCCATATGACGCGTCGACAACGCAAGCAGGAAGAGGGGCGCCGTCACGGCGGCGGCGACGAACCATATCCAGGCGCGCTGGCCGGCGGCGAAGACGACGGCGGCAAAGAGCAGATAGGTGAAGAACTCGGCCGAAATGCTCCAGCTCGGCGCGTTCCAGCTCAGATGATCCTCAACGCCCATGCCCTGCAGAAGGAGGAGGTTAGCGACGAGGCTTTTCAGGTCGAAACCGCCGGTGAAGGGCGCGGCGCCGGTTCCGTGCAGGGCCGGCAGAAAGAGCCGCAGCGCCTCGAAGGCGGCGAAAGCGGCAAGCATCAGGACATGCAGCGGATAGATGCGGCCGAAGCGCACCAGCGCGAACCGGGCAAGGTCGTCCTGCTCGTTCAGCCGGCTGCCATAGGCGCTGGCGATGACGAAACCGGAGAGCACGAAGAAGAAATCGACGAACAGATAGGAGCCGCCGATAAAGGCGCTCTGCGACACTGTCGAGGTGGTCGGGAAGTGGAACAGCGCCACCAGCAGCGCGCAGATGCCGCGCCAGGAATCCAGCACCAGGAAGCGCTGGCCGGCCGCCGTGCCGACACGGGTCGCCACGGGCGCGGACGCAAGGTTGAGCAAGGCGGTCTCAGCCATAATGATACAGATCCTGTGTTGCCATGGCACTCGCCGAGCGCCGCTCCGTTTCCGCAAGCTGTGACTGGCATGTTGCGTGCCGGTTCTGTAGTTGTGGCTGCCCCGATGAAAACCGAGGATCCCTAATGGCGAACAATGAGATCGACCACGCCTTCACCGCCCGCTCCAAGACGGGCGCGTCATTCGAGCCGACCTATGCCGGCGCGCTGTCGTTCATGCGGCGCAAATACACGAAGGACGTGAAGGGTGCGGACGCTGTCGTGTGGGGCATTCCTTTCGACGCCGCCGTCACCAATCGGCCGGGCGCGCGCTTTGGGCCGCAGGCGATCCGCCGCGCCTCGGCGATCCTCGACAACGATCCGCAATACCCGTTCTCGCGCGACCTGTTCGAGCACCTTTCGGTGGTCGACTATGGCGATTGCCTGCTCGACAGCGGCAATCACCAGAAGACACCCGGCACGATCGAGCGCGAAGCGGCCAAGATCCTGAAATCAGGCGCGTTCCTGATGACACTCGGCGGCGACCATTTCGTCACCTGGCCGCTGCTCAAGGCACATGCCGCGATCCACGGGCCGCTGGCGCTGGTGCAGTTCGACGCGCATCAGGACACCTGGCCGGATGACGGCAAACGTATCGACCACGGCTCCTTCGTCGCCCGTGCCGCCAATGAAGGCATCATCGATCCGGACCGCTCGATCCAGATCGGCATCCGCACCCACGCGCCCGACACCTTCGGCATCAAGATCCTCTACGGCCACGAGGTCGAGGAAATGCGCGCCTCCGACATCGCCTATGCGATCGTCGAGCGCACCGGCGGCAAGAAGACCTATCTGACCTTCGACATCGACTGCCTGGATCCCGCCTTCGCGCCCGGCACCGGCACGCCGGTGGCTGGCGGCCCCTCCTCGGCAAAGATGCTGTCGACGCTGCGCCAGCTCGGCCAGATCGATATCGTCGGCGCCGACATCGTCGAGGTTGCGCCGGCCTATGATCATGCCGATATAACGGCGATCGCCGGATCGATCATCGCCATGCACTATCTCGGCCTGTTGGCGGAGCGAAAGGCACGGCTCGACGAACTGAGCAACGGCAATCATGCCGCAGTAAATTACGCTCACGGCATATAACACTGGAATCGCAAGGAATTTGGCAAGCGATGAAACCGAAAATCTTCATTGACGGCGAACATGGCACGACGGGCCTGCAGATCAGGGCACTGCTGGCCGACCGCGGCGACCTGGAGATCATCTCCATCCCGACGGAGCGCCGCAAGGAAGCCGCGGCGCGCGCCGAATTCCTCAACGCGGCCGATGTCGCGATTCTTTGCCTGCCGGATGCGGCGGCCAAGGAAAGCGTGTCGCTGATTACGAACGACACGACCAAGGTTATCGACGCCTCGACCGCGCACCGCGTCGCCGAGGGCTGGGAATATGGCTTCGCCGAAATGGACAAGGACCAGGCGAAAAAGATCGCCAGCGCGAAACGGATCGCCAATCCCGGCTGCTGGCCGCAGGGGCCGATCGCGACGCTGCGGCCGCTGGTTTTGGCCGGCCTGCTGCCCGCCGACTTCCCGGTCACCGTCAACGGCATTTCCGGCTATTCCGGCGGTGGCCGGCCAATGATCGAGGACTATGTCGGCAAAGGCGAGGACGCGCCCGAGTTCCTGCCCTACGGGCTGACGCTGCAGCACAAGCACGTGCCGGAGCTGAGGGCCTATGCGAAGCTCTCGCACGACCCGATCATGCAGCCGGCGGTCGGCAATTTCGCGCAAGGCATGATCACGGTGGTGCCGCTGCAGCTCGGTGGCCTCGACCGCGTGCCGACGGGCGCCGAACTCCACGCAGCGATCGCGGATCACTTTGCGTCCATCAAGGGCGGCGTGGTCGAGGTAGCTCCCTATACGCATATGGAGCGCATGCCGGAGATCGACCCGGAGGTCTATAACGGCACCAACCGGATGAAGGTCTATGTGTTCGCCAATGACGAGCGGGCCCAGGCGCTGCTGATGGCCGTCTACGACAATCTCGGCAAGGGGGCGTCGGGCGCCGCGGTGCAGAACCTCGACCTCATGCTCGGCATCAAGCACTGAGCAATAAAGCGCGAGCAGTCGGTCGCCGAGGCCATCCTAAAGGTGTCTCAGCTTGCGACCTTGACCTCGGTCGGCAGCGGATAGGCGCCCTTGGTTCCCCGCCAATGTGCGGCGGCGAAGCCGAGCAAGACCATTGCAAAGCCCTGATGGGTGAGCGCCAAATGCAGCGGCACTTGCATCAGCAGCGTGCCGATGCCGATCGAAGCCTGCACCGCGACAAGCAGAAACAACAACGTGGCGCGGCGCGCATGTGTGGTGCCCGGCAAACGCCGCCAGGTGGCGATCATCTGCCATAGCGCCACGAGGACCACCGTGTAGGCGCCGATGCGATGTACGAACTGCACCGTCTTCGGGTTCTCGAAGAAGTTGCGCCAGGCGGGTTCGAGCAGCAAGAGATCGGACGGGATCAGCTTGCCGTCCATCAGCGGCCAGGTGTTGTAGGACATGCCGGCATCGAGGCCGGCGACCAATCCTCCAAGGTAGATCTGGATCAGCGCCAGGAGCACGATGAAGCCAGCGAGCCGCTGCGTCGAACGGTCCGCGGCCGGCTCCGAATGCGGCGCCAGCCCTCGCGCGACCACCATGGTCGCGGTGAAGATCAGTGCGGCAAGCGTGAGGTGCGTAGCCAGCCGGTACTGGCTGACCGAGACACGGTCGACCAAGCCCGATGCCACCATCCACCAGCCGATGGCGCCCTGCATCCCACCGAGCGCCAGTATGCCGACAAGCTTGAGCCCAAGGCCGCGTTCGATACGCCGCGTCGCCCAGAAGAACAGGAGCGGCAAAGCAAAGACGACGCCGACGCTGCGGGCAAGGATGCGATGCGCCCATTCCCACCAGTAGATCGACTTGAACGCCTCGATGCTCATGCCCTTGTTGAGCTCGGTATATTGCGGGATCTGCTGGTAGCGCTGGAATTCTTCCTGCCATTCGGCGGCGTTCAGCGGCGGGATCACACCATGGATCGGCTGCCATTCGGTGATCGACAGACCGGACTCGGTCAGCCGCGTCGCGCCGCCGACCAGCACCAGCGCGAACAGCACAAGCACCACTACGTACAGCCAGCCGCGCACCAAGGCGCGGTTGGTGAGGTCGCGGTCGCGTGCGGCATAAGGAGCCGTGGCGGTGATGGCGGCCATTTCGCATTCCCGGCGGTTGAAACGCGCGATTGGTGGACCAAGGCTTGCGCCGTGGCAAGGCTGGATGGCGCGGCACGCCGTCGCGCCGGGCAGCGACGGTTGCGCGCGAGCTCCAATCGGCCTAAGCGGGGCCGGTCAACGAGACCGCGATATGCCCATTCGCCTGAAAAAGCTGATCGGAACCATCCTGCTGGTGGCGCTGGTCATCATCTACGCGCTGATCGCCTCCGCCGTCGCGGTCACCAGGCTCGCCGAATATGGGCCCACCGCGCATTTGCTGTTCTTCCTGCTCAGCGGCCTGCTCTGGGTGCTGCCGGCGATGGGTATCATCAAATGGCTGATCCTCGAACCGCCTCCGAAGCACTGACCCGCCTTAGATCGTAACGACCATCTTGCCGGCATTGGCGAGCGGCGTCGTGATGCCGGACAGCATCGTGCGGATATGGGCCACGCTCTGGTAGCGGCCATTGACGGAGATGCGCGGCAGCGCATGCAGGAAGCCGGCATGCTCGGCGCGCAGCACACCGTGCCGTGTGGTCACCGCCGAGGCATAGCCCGCGTCGCGGGCAAAGCCCACCTCACGGCAGCCGACGGCGCTGGCATAGCCGTAAGGATAGGCCAGATGGCGCGGCTCCTCGCCGAGCCTTTGCGCGAGGATGCGGCGGGCGTCGCCGATCTCGCGGCGCGCATCGGCTTCGGAGAGCCGCTTCAAGTTGCGATGGTTGACGGTATGCGCGCCGATGGTGACCAGCGGGTGCGCCGCCATGGTGCGAAGCTCGTCCCAGTTCATCAACGTGCATGGGCGGCCCGAGCCGAATCTGTAACCATTCGAACGAGCCAGTTCGCGCAGTGCCGCGCCCTGCTCCGCCTCGGGGACTTCCACGGTCAGCCAGGCGTTCAGCCGCGCGACGGCCTGGATCTTCCGGCCTGATGTCGAGCAATCGATGATTGTCGACCCACCCACCGTGTTCAGCGTCAGGCGCGAACTGGTGTCGACGATGTCCTCGATCACGTCCCACCAGAGGTCGGCGGCGCCGTCGATTAAGCCGGGGGCGACGTAGATGGTGATCGGCGCGCCGTGCTTTTCCAGCACCGGAAGCGCCTCGGTCATGTTGTCGCGATAGGCGTCGTCGGCGGTGATCGTGGCGAACTGCCCGCCCTTGCCGCCGATCTTGATGCGCTCGATCGCTTCATCAAGGGAGACAAAGGCATAGCCCCTTCCCTTCATGTCGGCGATCAGCCTGTCGAGGAAGGCGGGAGCGATGTTCAGATGCCGATTGACGCTGTTCGGCTTCTCAGGTGTCGCGGTGACGCGGTGCAGCATCAGGATGGCGCCGATGCCGCCGACAAACGGCCGCGCCAAGGGCGCAAGACCGGAGTAGCGGGCAAGGTTCAGCGCCAGTTTCCGGATTGCCTCGCCCCCGTCGATCATTCCTTCACCTTTTGCGCCTAGGCTTATCCAAGCACGAATTGCGCCTATGCGAACCCCAAGTCGGAACCAATACGTCTTAAGGATTGAGGTATGGTTGACGCCGCCGCGTCATTTGACGGCAACCGGGTCGCGGCCAACCAGGCTTCCGCGCGATCCATGCGAGCCGATCGGGGCCGGTGGGTTGCGAGCGCAAGCGACGGTACCGGCCTGGCCGACTACGTTCAATTTTGCGCCTCGGCGCTGTTTGCGCCGGCACAAAGCGCATCCTGGGTGAGCAACTGGGCGACCGCGACCGGCGCCGACATCGTTGTGGCGACGCTATCCTGCGATGGCCGTCCGGCACTTTCGCTGGTGCTGGAAGTCGTGCGGCGCGGCCCGTTCAAGCTTGCCCGTTTCACCGGCGGTCGCCACGCCAATGGCAATTTCACGGCGACTGATCAGCGCTTCCTGCCTGCCATCGACGGCCCGGCGATCCGCTCGATGTTCAAGGCGATCGCCAGGGCGCGGCCGGACATCGATCTGATCTCGCTGGAAAGGCTGCTGCCCGACCTCGACGGCGTCGCCAACCCGCTCGCCGCGCTGCCCGGCTTCCCAAGTCCGAACCTCGCGCTCGCGGTCGACCTCGACGGCGGGTTCGACGCGCTGCTGTCGCGCGCCAGCGGCAAGCGCAAGCGTAAGAAGCACCGCTCGCAAACGCGCAAGTTCGAGGCGGTCGGCACCTTCCGCCGCATCGAGGCGCGCACCCGCGAGGAGGTCGACAGGCTGCTCGATGCCTTTCTCGATATGAAGGAAGCGCGTTTCGCCAAGGTGGGCATCGCCAATGTGTTCGGCGACAAGCAAGTACGCGACTTCTTCCGAGCGCTGTTTGCCGATGCTCTGACGGAGGAAAACCCGTCCTTCCTGCTGCACGGCCTGGACGTGGCGGGAAAGCTGCGCGCGGTGACCGGCTCCAGCCGTTCGGGCAAGCGACTGATCTGCGAGTTCGGGGCCATCGCCGAGGATGATCTCGCCTTCACCAGCCCCGGCGATTTCCTGTTCTTCGACAATATCCAGGAAGCCTCCGATCTCGGCTTCGATGTCTACGACTTCTCGGTCGGCGACGAGCCTTACAAACGGCTCTGGTGCGATATCGAGATCCAGCATTTCGAGGTGCTTGCGCCGCTGACTCTGAAGGGCCGCGCACTGGCGACGGCGATGCGGCAAGGCGCGCGCGCCAAGGCCTTCATCAAGAACAACCCGACGGCCTGGAAACTGACCAAGATGCTGCGCCGCAAGGCGGCGGGTCAGGCTGCGCCCGCTCCAGCCGAGGATGATAACTGATCGTCATCCCTAAACAGTCGGCAGAGTTCCTTCAGCACCGCCGCGTTCTTCGCGCCACCTTCAGGCCGCCGAGCGGCGACCCGGCACAGGCGTTCCCGGCGGCTCATGGCCGACCGGCGTCACCAGCGTGAGATTGGGATAGCCGTTCTCGATCAGCTTGACCGCGGCCTGCGTCACCTGATCGTCGGCCTCCAGCATCGACAGAAAGACCTCGGTGCCGTCGCCGACCAGGCGGCCGATGCCTTGCGCGTCGGCCGGACCGCATTCGACCACGACGAGGTCGTAGGCCGTGGTCAGCGACTGCATGATGATCGGCAACCGATCGGCGGCGCGCATGGCGCGCATCGGATCGGCGGTGCCGACAGGGACGACATGCGCATCCGAATATAGATCGGGATGGATGACGTCGCTGAACTGCGCCTCAGAGGCCAGAAGGTTGGTGATGCCGGGGAAGAGGCTTGAGTCCAGCATCGGCCGCGACGCCGCACCCGATGCGGTGAGATCGAGCAACAGCACGCGCAGGCCGGCGTCCGAAACTTCGCGCGCCACCAGCACGGCGGACGCGGCCGCCTCGTCGCCTTCGGGCGAAACGAAGATCGCGCGCGCCGCGCCGGAAGCGATCAGCTTCTCGGCCGCCTTGTCGACATCGATCTCGCCGAGCCTGGATGGAAGCGGTTCGGGTTTCGGCTCAGGCATTGATTGCCTTGCCTCGACGGAGCCTGGCTCGATCGCCTGGCTCTCCGGTATCCGAGGCAGCCTCTCCGGCAATCGTTCGCTGGCGACAGCCGCCTCATAGGGAGCGAAAGGACTGTCATCGTCTTCGACTTCGCCGACCACCGGTTCGGCACGTGCAGCAGGCATCGCCACCTGCTCTATATTCTCGAAGCGGGCACCCGGGGCCGGACGCATTGCGCGGCCGGAGAACAGTTCGCCAAGCAGCGTGCCGATCGCCATCAACAGCAGCGAAGCGGCGGCGGCGGCCCCGGTGATCGGCCCGATCTTCGGGAAATAGGGCTGCGACGGCACCTGGGCCTTCGCGATCAGGCTCGCCGCGACTGGCAGGTATTTGCGGTCCTTGCGAGATGCCGCCGCGTTGTAGCTTGCCATATAGGATTCAAGCTGTTGGCGCTGAACGTTCGCATCGCGCTGCAAGGCGTCCAGTTGCACCTGCTGCCCGCCGGCGCGCGCCGAGGCGGCCTTCAGGGTGTTGACGTCCGCAACCAGCTGATCCTCGCGGGCCTTGGCCGTCTGGGCCTGGGCCGACAGCCCCCGAATAATCTTTTGAGCCTCATTGCGAATCTGGCCGTCGAGGTCGGCAAGCTGCGACTTCAGCGCCCGAATGCGCGGATGGTTGTCCAGCAGGGTCGTGGAAAGATCGGCAATGTTGGCCCTGAGCTCCACCTGGCGCTCGCGCAGGCGCTGGATCAGGTCCGAAGACAGGACTTCCGGCACGCTGTCCAGCGAAGCGCCGTTCTGCAGCGCCCGGCGCACGCTCTCGGCGCTCGCCTCGGCGGCGGCGCGACCGGCGCGCACTCGCGACAATTCACTCGACAGTTCAGAGAGTTGCTGCGTCGGAAGCACCGAATTGTTGCCGCCCATCAGAAGGTCCGACTGGGCGCGGAAGGCCGCGACCTTCGCCTCGGCGTCCCTCACGCGATTCTGCAGGTCGGCGATTTCCGGCGCGAGAAAGTCGGTGGCGGCGGCGTTCGATTCGAGCTTGGCATCACTCTTCGAGGCGATGTAGGCGTCGGCAATGCCGTTCGCGATCTCAGCGGCAAGCCCGGGGTCCTTCGAGGCGAACTCGATCGCAATCGCGCGGGTCTTTTCAACGGCGTAGACATTGAGCTTGTCGTGCATTGCATTCAACACGCGCTCGTCCGGCGGGATGTCAAAGGGATCGCTCTTCAAGCCGACGAGAACAAGCATGCGCCCGAGCGCCGACATCTTCAGCGTTTCGTCGAACTCCGGCAACTTGTCCAGGTTGAGCCTGGTCGCCACCTGCTTGAGAATGTCGGGCGAGGAAATGATCTGAACCTGGGTGGCCACGCCCTGCTCGTCGAGAATAGGCTTGTCGTCGTCGTTGGTGCCCGGCGGCCGGGTAAACTCCGATTCGCGCGAGCCGATCTCCAACTTGGCCGTCGCCTTATAATATGGCGTCGCGAGCCAGGCGAAAGCAAAGGCCATCCCGGTGACCAGAAGCGTGATAAAAACAATGCGCAGCCAGTTCCGCCCCAGACTGGCGAAAAGCTGCCTCAGGTCGACGTCGACGTCTGCGGCCGCGGACTGAACGGACATGCATCCTGCTCCGAACTTTGAGTCGAGCATGGACCGTAAACAACTATGGTAACTCACCCGTTAAGATCAGAATGCGGGCTTATTAGAGGGCACTCAAAGAAGATCGGGCGAAAGCAATAGAACAATTGAGCTTTTTGCCGATCTGCGCTGTCCCGAACCGCACTCCTTTACCGCCCATTAACCCTAACAGGATGATAACGGACGCACTTTCCTGGGGTTGGCCGCGGCTTGCGGCAAGAGCGATGAAGGTTCCTGGCCGGTCATGAAAAGCACAGCTTCCCTCCTTCGCGCTTTGCTTGCCCTGTCGCTGCTCACCGGCTGCTCCAGCTACCGACCGACACCGGCCGCCTTCCATGAAGTGCTCGATCAGCCCTACCGACTCGGCGCCGGCGACCGCGTCCGGGTCACGGTCTTCGAGCAGGACGGATTGACCAACACCTACAGCGTGGACCAGTCCGGCTATCTCTCCTTTCCGCTGGTCGGCGCGGTGCCGGCGCGCGGCCACACCGCACAGCAGCTGGAAAAAGAAATCGCCGGCAAATTGCGCCAGGGATATTTGCGCGATCCCGACGTTTCCGTCGAGATCGACCGCTATCGGCCGATCTTCGTCATGGGCGAAGTCGGTGCCGCCGGCCAGTATTCCTACGTGCCGGGCCTCACCGTCCAGAAAGCCGTCGCCATCGCCGGCGGCTTCTCGCCGCGCGCCAATCAGGAGAGCGTAGACATCACCCGGGACATCAATGGCAAGGTGATGACCGGGCGGGTGGTGACATCCGACCCGCTGCTGCCCGGCGATACCGTCTACGTCCGCGAACGCCTGTTCTGAAAAACCGTCGTGGCGGTGACCCTCAGGATCGTCCACTGCTTTCGCTCACCTGTCGGAGGAATCTTCCGGCATGTACGCGACCTGACCGAGGCACAGGTCGCCGCCGGCCATTCGGTCGGCATCGTTTGCGACTCGACCACCGGCGGTGACTATGAAGAGCGCTTGTTCGGCGCGATGAAAGACAGCCTGGCGCTCGGCATCCATCGCACGCCGATGCAGCGCCATGTCGGGCCGGGCGACCTCGCCTCGGCCTGGCGCACCTACCGAATCATCCAGGAATTGCGGCCGGACGTGCTGCACGGGCACGGCGCCAAGGGTGGCGCCTATGCTCGGCTGTTCGGCTCACTGTTGCGGGTATCAAGGTTTCGCGTTGCCCGCCTTTATTCGCCGCATGGCGGCTCCCTCCACTATGACGAAACGACGGCGACCGGAAAACTGTTCTTCGGCCTGGAGCGCTTCATGGCGCGCTTCACCGACTGCCTGCTGTTCGTTTCCGACTACGAGCGGAAAACCTATCGCCGCAAAGTCGGCGAACCGCCCATACCCAACCGGCTTGTCTATAACGGTCTGCGCGCCACCGAGTTCGAGCCGGTGGGGACGGCGGCAAACGCCGCCGATTTCTTATACATCGGCATGATGCGCGACCTGAAAGGCCCGGATATCTTCATCGATGCGCTGGCTTCGGCCGGCAGCGCGTTGGGCCGTCCGCTGAGCGCCGTGATGGTCGGCGACGGCGACGACCTGCCGCGCTACCACGCACAGGTCGAACGGCTCGGCCTCAAGGGCCATGTCCGTTTCCTGCCGCCTATGCCGGCGCGGCAGGCCTTTGCACTGGCGGATCAGATCGTCGTGCCCTCCCGCGCGGAGGCGATGCCCTATATCGTGCTGGAGGCTCTCGCCGCCGGCATGCCGATGATCGCGACCGCGGTCGGCGGCATTCCGGAAATCTTCGGCGAGGGCTCCCCTGCCCTGATCCGGCCGGATCCCGGCGAGCTTGCCGGCAAGATGGGCACGGCGTTCGGCGACCGCGATGCTTACCGGAAGGTGATGCCGCAGACCGACGAGCTCAAGGCCCGATTCGGAGCCGATGTGATGGCGGACGAGATCGAGAAGGCCTATTTCGCGGCGCTGAACAACTAGGCCTTTGCCCGCACAACAACTCCAAAACCACTGGTTGTTTCAAGGCTTTCTTAGCTCTCTTTTGCTATGCAGTTCCGCGAAGCTCGCGGACAGTTCCCATGAATGAGATCGACCCCGCGCACCGCTTTTCCATCGATGCGGTGCGCAACTACGACGCTCCCGCCGGGAGCGAAAAACCTGGCGGCATCAACGATGTCGCGCGTCAGGTCGCCTCGCAATACCGGCGCGATACCATGTCGCCGATCATGGTCAGCGGCGTGCTGCGCATAGTCGAGTTCGCACTGCTGTTCCTGTCGGGGCTCGGCGTCTATTTCTGTTATGTCGGCTTCTTCACCTATCTGGCCTGGCAATATCCGCTGGCGATCGCCGCGACGTCGTTCCTGGCCGTGGTGCTGTTCGACGTGACCGACTGCTACCAGATCGCGGCGCTGATGCGCCCGCTGGCCAATTTCGGCCGCGTGCTGCTCGTCTGGGCCGGCAGCTTCGCGCTGATGGCGCTCACCGCCTTCGCCATGAAGGCTTCGGAAGACTTTTCGCGCCTGTTGTTCGGCACCTGGTTCGTGGCCGGCTTTGTGCTGATCTTCGGCCTCAGGCTGGTGATGTCCAGTCTCATCCGGCGCTGGGCGCGCGACGGCCGCATGGAGCGCCGTGCGCTTATCGTCGGCGGCGGCAAGGCTGCCGAACAGCTCATCCGCTCGGTCGAGAAGCAGCCCTACAACGATATCCGCATCTGCGGCATCTTCGACGACCGCAACGACAAGCGCTCGCCGCCGATCGTCGCCGGCTATCCGAAGCTCGGCACGATCTCGGAGCTGATCGAATTCGCCCGCATCGCGCGCATCGACATGCTGATCGTATCGCTGCCGCTGACCGCCGAATCGCGCGTCTTGCAGCTTTTGAAGAAACTCTGGGTGCTGCCGGTCGATATCCGGCTCTCGGCGCATTCGAACGCGCTGCAGTTCCGGCCGCGCGCCTATTCCTACATCGGCTCGGTGCCGATGCTCGACATCTTCGACAAGCCGATCAACGACTGGGATTCGGTTGCCAAGCGCGCCTTCGACATCGTCTTCTCGCTGATCGGCATCATCGTCTTCTCGCCGGTGATGCTCGCCACCGCGATCGCCATCAAGCTCGACAGCAAGGGGCCGGTGCTGTTCAAGCAAAAGCGGCACGGCTTCAACAACGAGATCATCGAGGTCTACAAGTTCCGCTCGATGTTTACCGAGCGGTCCGACCCGACCGCCAAGCAGACTGTGACCAGGAACGATCCGCGCGTCACCCGCGTCGGCCGCTTCATCCGCAGGACCTCGATCGACGAACTGCCGCAGTTCTTCAACTCGCTGTTCGGCTCGCTGTCGCTGGTCGGGCCGCGCCCGCATGCCATCGCCGCGCAGTCGCACAATCTGCTCTACAACGAAGTGGTCGACGGCTACTTCGCCCGCCACAAGGTCAAGCCCGGCGTCACCGGCTGGGCGCAAATCAATGGCTGGCGCGGCGAGATGGACACCAACGAAAAGATCCGCGTGCGCACCGAATACGACCTCTACTACATCGAGAACTGGTCGATGCTGTTCGACCTGCGCATCCTGTTCCTGACGCCGATCCGCCTGCTCAACACGGAAAACGCCTATTGAGCGCCATCGCCCATGAATTGCCGGCGTCGGCGCTCAACAGGTTGCCGGCGGTCAACAGGTTGCCGCCTCCGGCGGTCAACGCCAAGCTGATTTCGCTGATTGCGTCGGCGGCGATCGGCGTCGGCATCCTGCTCTCCGGCTTCGTCATCAGCGAGCCCGCGCCTTACGAAATCTACATGGCCGGGCTGATCGCCGTCTGGGCGCTGTTCGGCCTCAGGATCTCGCGCGCCATCGTGCCGTTGCTGGTGCTTCTGGTGGCGATGAATATCGGCGGCATGATCGCGATGACGCAGATGGCGGATCTCGCCAACACGCCGCTCTATCTCGCCGTCTCACTGTTTCTCGCCTTCAGCGCGGTGTTCTTCGCTTCGGTGACGTCTGTCCAACCCAGCCTCTACCGGCTGATCTTCATCGCTTACGTCGTGTCGGCCGTGGCGACGTCGCTGCTCGGCATCGCCGGTTACTTCCATGCCTTTCCGGGCGCGGAAATGTTCACCAAATACGACCGCGCCGCCGGCGCCTTCCAGGACCCGAATGTGTTCGGGCCGTTCCTGGTGCTGCCCGGAACCTATCTGCTCTATTTGCTCTTGACCGGTCCGGTATCCCGCATGCCGCTTTTGGCGGTGCCGCTGCTCATCATCTCCGCCGGCATCTTCTTCTCCTTCTCGCGCGGCGCCTGGGGCATGTTCGCAGTGTCGGCGGTGCTGCTCACCGCTTGCCTGTTCCTGCAGAGCGCCAGCGGCATGTTCCGGCTGCGGGTGGTGGTGATGACGATCGCGGCCGTGGCGCTGCTCGTCATCGCCATCCTGGTCATCCTGCAACTGCCCGGCGTATCGGACATGTTCACCCAGCGCGCGCAGCTCGAGCAGAGCTACGACTCGGCGCGGCTTGGCCGCTTCGCCCGCTATGCGATCGGCTTCCAGCTGGCGATGGAGCATCCGTTCGGCATCGGCCCGCTGGTCTTCGGCACGATCTATGGCGAGGACACGCACGACATCTGGCTCAAGGCGCTGATGGACTATGGCTGGCTGGGCTTTGTGTCGTTCCTGACGCTGACGCTATGGACGATCGGCGCCGGCTTCCGCATCCTTTTGCGCGACCGGCCCTGGCAGCCCTATCTGCTTTGCGCGTATGTCGCCTATCTCGGCAATATCGGGCTCGGCACCTTCATCGACATCGACCACTGGCGCCATCTTTATCTGCTGATGGGATTGGTGTGGGGCGCCATCGCGCTGGAATATCGGCATCAGCGGCAATTGCGGCTGGCGGACCAGAAACAATCCGCCGCAAGGCTGTCGCTCTCGACCAACGAAATTCCGGGGGCAAGTCTCAGGTTGAAAATGGTCGGAGTGGCCGGATTCGAACCGACGACCCCTTGACCCCCAGTCAAGTGCGCTACCGGGCTGCGCTACACTCCGGACCGCGCAAAGCCCTATATTCTCAAGGGAGCCGGCGCAAGGCCAAATCGGACAAAATTACATCGTATATTCCCGCTGCCGGAAGCGGACGTTGCGACAGTCCCCGTCGGGCCTTGGGCGATACGGGAGCAGCCGCGCCTTCGGAGCGCTGCCACCAGCGCGGCGTGCTAACGAGTTTGTTAATGCGTCTCGAAGTATAGGTTTTCCCGGGCAGCATCGAGAGTTCTGAGCACCGCTTCGCTCTCACAGCCGGGCACTCTGTATGAAGCCGAAGCCTCTTCCAACTCGAACGAACCTGACACAGCTGACAAGCTTGCGGTTTTTTGCCGCTTTCTATGTGCTTGTGTTCCATTCGGCCGACATCAGCGGAGCGACGGCCAGTTTCGTGAAGAACGGTTATCTCGGCGTCTCGTTTTTCTTCCTGCTATCAGGCTTCATCCTCACCCATTCCTACTTCGACAAGATGTCCGATTGGGACGACGTTCGACAGTTCGCCATAGCGAGATTTGCCAGAATTTATCCGGTCTATCTCCTTGCCCTTGTCGTGGCTCTGCCGCTGTTAACCCTGCCTTTCGATTATCCGCTTGCATCACTGGCGACACTTGGCCTCATTCAAACCTGGGGTGCACCAACGTCGGAGCTTGGATTCTTCTGGAATCCTCCGGGCTGGACGCTTTCGATCGAATTCTTTTTCTACCTTATGTTCCCGTTGCTGCTTGCCCTCCTTTCAAGACTTACGAATGCAGCCCTGTGGGTGAGCTTGGCAGTTACGGTGCTGATCTTCGCCGTTATGTGCCTGCCGGGCCTCGGACCGACGGGTTACCTTGCGTTCGGCTGGATGGAGCTGGTGCCTCTCCCGCTTCTGAGGCTGCCCGAATTCATGACCGGCATGATTTGCGCCTTGCTGTTTCGGGCCGGCGCGCTCGATCGTTTTCGCAACGACTTAGCCGCCATTCTGGCCATGGCGTTCACGGTAGCCACGCTTATCGCGACAAGCACGGAGACGACAGGATGTTTCGCGGCAATAGGCTTCGTTGCCCTGATTGCGACTTGCGCCGTGAATGACGGCATCGTTCAACGCGCGCTGTCTTACAGGCCGCTCTTGCTGCTGGGCAATGCCAGCTATGCCCTCTACCTCCTTCAAATCCCGGTTCGGGGGTGGACTCTGGTGATATTCACCGGAGAATGGAATTGGGTCGGACGCCTTTTGTATCTGCCCTTGCTGATCATTGTTTCGGTCGTCGTCTTCATTCTGATCGAGGAACCCGCCCGCAAGCTCCTCCGCGGTTCGGCTCCGAAGCGGTCGAGCCCTTCCGCCGCATAATTCAAGCCGTATGCGCCGCGAGCATGCGGCGAGCGCTTTGCTCGTCGGTGATCAGGATGGTCGGCGCGATCAGGTTCATGGCGCCGAGCAGCGCCTCGGTCTTCTCCGCGCCGCCGGAGGTGAGGATGCGGATCGGGGCCTTGCGCAGGCGGTCGACATCCACCGACATCACATGGCTGTTGACGGGATGGTCGACCAGATCGCCATTGCGGTCGTAGAAATGGAACAGAAGGTCGCCGACCGCGCCTCGCGCCAGCAGGGCCTCGCGATCCGCTTCCTTGAGGAAGCCGCCGCGCGAGAAGGTGGTGGCCGAAGCGATGCCCCCGACGCTCAGCAGAACGGCATCGAGCGCGTCGGCCATTTCAAAAACCTCCTGCAGGCCGCAGCGCTCGACCAGCGCGATCTTGGTCTCGACGCTGTCGACGACGGCCGGCGTCGGCATCAGATAGCCGTCGCCCTGAAATATCTGGGCGAAGCGCCAGGCGAACTCGGCCGGGTTGACCCGGCGCGCGATGCCAACACCGCCGAGCAGCGAAATCACCTTGAAATCGGTCAGCGACTTGGCGCTGATGAACGGCAAGGAGTTGAACAGCGTCACGCCCCAGCCGACACCGACCTGCATGCCCGATTTCATCGCGTCGGACAGGAACATGCCGGTCTTGGCGGCGATTGCCGGGATCGGATCGGCATTAGGGTCGGTGAGCGGCGCGACCAGGGCCTGCTGCAGGCCGAAGGTCTTTTCCAGCGCCCGCTCCAGCCGCACGATCTCGGAGAGCTCGCTCTCGATGGTGATCTTGACCTCGTTGCGCGCCCTCGCTTCCGCCAGCATGCGCACGATGGTGACGCGGCCGACGCCGAGCACGTCGGCGATCTCGTTCTGCGTCATCTGCTCGACGAAATACATCCAGGCGGCGCGAATCCTGAGGCGGTCGGTCCGGCTCTCAGTGACGATCTGCTCGGCCGCTTCCGCTGTCGCCTTGCCGTTTACGGATTCGTCCTGCCGTCGCCTGCCCAAGTTCCCCTCCGCGATACAACTGCCGTCGCCGATTCTGCGTGCTGGTTAAATATCGCCTATTGATCTACCAATCGATACGAACAATCTAGAGAGGGCGACTGGCACTCCGAAGCCATGGTCGGCTTCAGCATTTCGAGGCGATTGGCGATGCTGCGACAAATTTCCGAAGATGTCCGCGTCAACCTGAAGGATCGGCTTCGGGAACTGCGCGATGCCATCCGCCAGAGCCGGCACGACAGTGCCGGCGAGACCTCGCACGATATCGCAAGCAATTTGCCGCCCTTTCCGGGCCGTAGCCTGCTTGGCCATGCCGCGAGCGCTGTCGACGAGGCGCTGACGATCGCCGAATCCTTCGTTCCGCATTCCCGGCCGCTCAAGGTCGACGGCACGACCGTCAAAAGCCTTCGGGCCTATTTCCCGGGAGGTAATGAAGACCGGCAGATCAGCGGCGAACGTCAGTTCAGGCGCGACATGTATTATCTGACGCGAGCGGTTCTCGCCGGCTACGGCGTCGACAATCCGCGCGTTCACGAGGCGAGTTTTTCCGCCGTGCACGCCGCGATGCGCAAGAGCCACGCCGATCTTCTGGCTGGCGCGACGGCGGACGCGGCATCCACGGATCAGGTCGCGGCCGCCTGCGCCGCCCTGCTCGTCGAATGCCTCAACCACCGTCCGGTTCAGCCGGGCGAGATCGGAACGGGCCCGGCGATCGCCGGCGACCGGTCTCTCGACATCAAATGCCTTGCGCCTGTTGTTCTTGCCTGCGGACTGGCGACGAAGGCGGACGACGGCATGCCGGAGCCCGACATTCTCGAGATCGCGGTGCTGGCGGCCGAGGTGCGGGAGGATCGCATCCGGCAGGCCTGCGCCCAGGCGAATGCGGCGCAGGAACTGATACCGGTTCTCGGCACCCTGCTTGCGCATCTGACGTAACCGCCGCGAGGATCCGCTATCTTTCGGCCGCCATGGCCGCGATGGTCTTCTTGGCGCGCTGGATCGAGGCCGGGCTCATGCTGAGCTCGGTAAGGCCCATCTTGATGAAGGCCGGGATCAGATCCGGACGGCCGGCGGCCTCGCCGCACATGCCCACCATGATGCCGGCGGCGACACCTGCCCTGGCCGTCAGCTCGATCGCCGACATCACCGCCGGATTGGTGACGTCATTGAGCTTGGCGACCGTCGGATTGAGGCGGTCGGCCGCCATGATGTACTGGGTGAGATCGTTGGTGCCGATCGAGAAGAACGCGACCTCTTTTGCCAGCGCCGGCGCAATCAGCACGGCGGCCGGCGTCTCGATCATCACGCCGAGATCGAAGCCCGCATGCGGCACGCCTTCGGCCTTCAGCTCGGCGCCGCATTCCTCGACCAGCGCGCGGGTGCGCGTCACCTCCGCAATCTCCGAAACCATCGGCAGCATCACCTTGATGTTGCCTTGGACGGCGGCGCGCAGCAGCGCCCGCAATTGACGCTTGAAGATATCGGGCCGGTCGAGACACATGCGGATGCCGCGCCAGCCGAGGAAGGGATTTTCCTCGTCGGGAAATTCGATGCCGGCGATCGGTTTGTCGCCGCCGATGTCGAGCGTGCGCACGATGACAGAATGCGGCGCAAACGCCTTGGCCAAAGCGCTGTAGGTCTCGGCCTGCATGTCTTCCGACGGCAAATGCATGTGGCGCATGAAGAGCAGCTCGGTGCGGAACAGCCCGACGCCCATGGCGCCGGCTTCCTGCGCCGCCTCGATCTCCTCGAGCGAACCGATATTGGCCGCGACCTCGATCACCGTGCCGTCGGCGCGGGTAGGCGTCACGCCCTTGAATACCTTGAGGCCCGCGCGCTCCTGTGCCGCCGCCTCGACACGCCGGGCGAAATCGGCACGCGCCGCCTCGTTCGGATCGACGATCACATGCCCGGCATTGCCGTCGATCGCCACCTGCCTGGCGGTGCGCAACTCGTTGACCTTGTCGCCAAGACCCAGCACCGCCGGGATGCCGTGCGAGCGCGCGATGATGGCGATGTGCGAGGTGGCGCCGCCATGGCCGCAGACCACGCCGCCGATGCGCTTCAGCGGCGCGCGCGCCAGATCCCAGGCGCCGATGTCGTCGGCAATCAGGATCGCGCCCTGCGGAATAGTCTCCAGGCTGACCTCGTCCTGGCCGAGCAGCACCAGGCAGATCTGCCGGCCGACGGCATGGACGTCGTCGGCCCGGGCGTTGAGATAGTGGTCGTCGACCGCGCTGAAATCGGCGGCGATGCTGGCCGCGGCGGCAATGACCGCCGAAACCGCATCGTCGCCGCCCTGGATCAGCCTTTCGACCTCGCCGGTCAGGCTGTCGTCGGCGGCGATGTCGCGCAGAGCCGCGACGATGCCACGGTCACCGGCCGAGAGATTGTCTTCGGCAAGCGTACGATCCATCCGCGCCTGGACCATCGACACGGCGCCACGGAACCGTTCGACCTCGCCATCGATCTCGCCAGCCTGCAGGCGCCGGCCAGGTCCTTCGATCTCGGCCGGAAAATGGGCAAAGGCCGGCCCTATGGCCACCCCTTCGCTGGCGGCGACGCCCTGCAGTTTCGGTGATCCATCCGCCGGTGCGGCAGCCGGTGGTGCTGCCTCGGGAGCGGCTGCGGAGGCGGCTTCGACCGCCTCGCCCTCGTCGTCGAGGCCAGCGCGCGGGTTCTCCAGATAACCGATCAGCGCCTCGATCGCTTCGATCGCGTCGGCGCCGTTGGCGCGTACGGTGACTTCCTGGTTTTCCTTGACCGCCAGCAGCATGAGCTTGACCGAGCTCTTGGCGCTGACCGCCTTGCCGTCCTTGACCAGCTCGACATCGGATTCGAAACCCTTGGCGAGCTTCACGAACCGCGTGGCGGGACGGGCGTGCAAACCTTCATGCACTCTGACGATGGTCGAGCGTTCCATGGCAAAGACTCTTTGTTTTGACGCAATTCCTGACGGAAAACCGCTTCACATTTTTCCTGGAATTGCTCTAGCTTGCGGCGCCATCTTCCCGACGGCGCGATCCTATCAGGCGGCGATGGTGATGACAGTGCCCGGCGTAAGCGCCGCCACGAGCGCTCCGGTATCGACCTCGGATGCGCAGACTTCGCCCGGTCGTTCGGCCTCGGTCGCTCCATTGAAGGAGATGACGACGTGGCCCATCTCCCGGACCTTGCTCCATGCGGTGGAACCAACCGCCGTTATCGTCGCCGACACCGGTCCGAGCGTGATCGAGGCGCCCTTTTGCGGCGCGTCGTCACTGGGTCCCTGCTCCGTGCTGTGCAGCACGGAAACCTCGGCCAGTTCGGGAGGCGAGCCATCCGCGAACAGGATGACCACGCCGCCCTCGGCGAGGTCCGCCACTTCGGGTCCAATTGCCGTGACCCGTGTCTTGAGAAGAACCGACATGTGGCGAACCTCGATATTGTTGATGTCTTGGAGCAGCTCAGCGTTCCGCTAACCTGCTCCGATTGTTTGTCACGCAATTCCGAACGGAAAACCGCTGCGCACTTTTCCTGGAATTGCTCTAGAAAACGATCAGGGAGACGACCCATGCGATCAGCACAGAGACCGGCCCCATGATCTGGCGGCTGATGAGCACCGCCGGCACGCCGATTTCGATCGTCTTCGGCTTGGCCTCACCGAGCGCCAGGCCGACGGGAACGAAGTCGCAGCCCACCTGGGTGTTGTAGGCAAACAGCGCCGGCAGAGCCATTGCGGGCGAGATGGTGCCGTTGGCGATCTGCGGGCCGATGATGGCGACGCCGATGACCTGCGCGATAACCGCGCCCGGCCCCAGGATGGGCGACAGGAACGGCAGGCCGCAGATGGCCGAGATGACCAGCAGGCCGACGATGTTGTTGGCCAGCGGACCCATCGGCTGCGCCAGCACGTCGCCGATGCCGGTGTAGAGGATCAGGCCGATCAGCATGGTCACGAAGGCCATGAAGGGCAGCACATTGCGGATGACCTGATCGATGGTACGGCGGCCGGCGTTGAAGAAGATGCCGACGACGCGGCCCATGACGCGGCCGATCGAGCTGATCAGGCCGATCATCCCGCCTTCGCTCGGCAGCGGCTGTGGCGCCGCGGCCGCAGTTTTGTTGCTTGAACTCATCGATGCTGCTCCCCCCGCGGTGGTAACCGCCTCGGATCCGTCCGCCATTGTGACGTTGGCCGGCTTGACGCCCGAAACGTAGATGTCTTCCGTGATGAACTGGGCGAGCGGACCCGCCTGGCCGACCGGCGTCAGATTGACGGTCGGGATACGCTTGCGCGGGTAGACGCCGCAGCGCGCGGTGCCGCCGCAATCGACGACGACGACCGCCATCTCGCTTTCGATCGGCGGCGCCTTGAAGCCGTCTACGGCCTCGGCGCCGGTCATGTCGGCGATGAGCCGCGCCACCGGATGAATGCCGCCGCCGGTTACCGACACGACCTTGCTGCGCTGCTCGGTCGGCTCGATGACCAGCGGGCCACCCCAACCGGTGGAACCCCTCGAGATCTTTACTGCCTTGTATGTCTTGGCCATGGTGTCCTCCCCCCTTAGAGCTCTACGCCCTGGCGACGCGCCATGATGGCCGTGATGCGCTCGGTCAGGATGCCCTTCAGCAGGATGACGACGAGGCCGACAAGGGCGTACCAGATGGCCACCTTGACGTGATAGCCGCTGGCGATGACGCCTCGCTTCTCGAGGTCGAGCAACGCGACGAGCATGCCGCCCCAGACGAAATATTCACCGGGGTTGATATGCGGGAAGAGGCCGAGCGGCGGATGCACGTAGGACACTGCCGCGTCGTAGAAGGCAGGCTTGTGCTTTTCTTCCAGGAAAGAGCCGAAGGTGTAGGCCATCGGGTTGGTGAGGAAGAACACCGACAGGACCGGCAGCACGGTATAGCGGGTCAGCGCGATGCGGCCGGCGCCTCGCGCCAGGCCGTGGACGCGCTCTTCGCCGACCAGTTCGGTGACGGCGTAGAAGGCCGTCATCAGCACGACCAGCGTCGGGATGATCCCGGTGACGAAGCCGGCGAACACTTCGCCGCCCTTCTGGAAGATGCCGATGAAGTATTTGCCGATCGCGGTCAGCCAGCCGAGCTGCTCTTCCTGCTGCACGTTCTTCAGCTGTTCCTTCAGCTGATCGGCGGTGACCGGCGCGCTGTCGGTCTGCGCCTGCGCCAGGACCACGAGATGATCGGTGGCATGCTCGACGCCGAGCTTGCCGTGCCAGGCAGCATCCGAGACCATGGTGCCTGCCACATGCAGGTTATGCACCGCCAGGTCGGCATGCTGCGCCAATAACGAAATTACAGACATTTCTCCTCCTTATGACCCCTGCCGGTCATTCCCAGCCGGCCGCCGGTGTCGTTTAAGCCCTTGCTACGTTCAAGCCGGACAGGCCCGGCTTCTTCCCCGGCTCCGACCGCGCGCGGTCGATCTGCTCGATCGCCCGTTTCACGGCCTCGGCCACACCGGGTTCCCCCTCCCCGATGATCGCAGGGTTGGACCGGAGTCGATCGAGGGGGATGCCCTCGAACTCTTCATGTCGCTTGAATTTGGTCAGCACCGAACGGCCGCTCATGACCATCATGCGGCGCACGATGAGGTCCGGCGTCACGACGATGAGCGCGATGGTGCCCTTGGCCAGCCGGCCGCGGAAATTGCCGGCGCCGACGAAGCCGTCCTCGTACTGATTGGTGACGCCTTTGAAGACGTCCGAATAGTGCCGCATCTGCAGCCAGACGCCGAGCGATTGCAGCGCCCAGACAACAAACAGCAGAAGCAGTGCCCACTGCCAGATCGCCATTTCGGTTTCCTCCCGAGTCTCATTCTCCGGCGCATATTGAACGGAGGCGAGATGACCCGAAAGTGAGAACATTTGTTTCCAAGAATGTCAACATGTATTATATTAGTCGCCATAACGCTCCACAGGCGACTGGCCGATTTCGGCATCGGCGGCGCCTGTGCTAGCCTGTCTTCAAATGGGATGTGAGACATGGATCTGCCCTTCAGGCACGAACTGGCGCTTATGCCGGACCTCCGCCACCGACTGCGGCAGTTGCGCTGGTTTCGCGCCACTTTCCGCAGCAGCGCGAAGGTGGTGTCGGAAACATTCGGCGTGCGCTTCGAAATCGACGAGGCCAAGCTGACGCGCGCCTTTCTCGACTGGATCGAGGTGATGGAAGCGCAGAAGCGATTCGCGGCGATAGACCGTGCGGACTTCATCGTCTTCGCCGCCGGGCTGGTGCTGCGCGAGTTGATCCGGCAGGCGCCTGCGCGCGAGATCTCCGGCCTCACCGCAATGATCGAGACCGAGGCCAATGCCGGCACGGCGGAAATCGTGCGCTTCTGGCCGGAGGGATTTCTCTATACCAACTACTGCGTGTCGGCGATCCTGGCCGTGCACGAGCAGGAGTTCGGCACAGCGCCGAGCATCGACAAATGCGCCGACGACCTGCGCACCTGGTGGTCCTATCGCGAGAACGCGACGGAAATGCCCGCCTACGCTGTCGCCTTTCTCGACCGCTTCCTCGGCGCCGAACCCAACTGGATCACGCCCGACCGCGCGCAGTCGCGCCAAGCCATGCAGCGCGCGCTTGGGTCCTCGCCGGTCAGCGACGCGCTGCGCCAGCTTTGATACGCCGGGCCGCCTTACTATTGAACATCTGACTTTTTACCGATAGCGATGTGCAACATTGATATCGAAGCCGGGAGAGGCGCGTGGCGCGATCCAGACTGATGATTTTCGACTGCGACGGCGTTCTCATCGACAGCGAGCCGCTGGCCGCCAAAGCCTATGAGCGAGTCTATGAGAAGCACGGCATGCCCGGCGTTCATGGCGGCGTCATCGCGCAATGCATCGGCATGAAGCAGTCGGACATCATCCTCAAAATCAAGGAGCTGACCGGCCATCAGTTCCCGCCCGCCGCCGACGGCGACATCTGGGCCGAGACCAAGCTGCTCTTTTCCGAAGAGTTGAAGCCGACGCCGGGCTCTGTGCCGTTCTTGAGCGCGCTTGCCGGCGACCGCTGCGTTGCCTCGTCATCCTCGGTCGAACGCATCAACCACAGCCTGTCGGTGACCGGCCTGTCGCGCTTCTTCGGCGAGGCGATCTTCTCCTCCTCGATGGTGAAGAACGGCAAGCCGGCGCCCGACATCTTCCTTTACGCCGCCGAGAAGATGGGCGCCAAGCCGGTCGACTGCATCGTGGTCGAGGATTCGCCGTTCGGCGTCCAGGGCGCGGTTGCGGCCGGCATGATAGCGATCGGCTATACCGGCGGCGGCCACACCTATCCCGAACATGGCGCGCGGCTGGAGGCTGCCGGAGCCGATTTCATCTGCGCCGACTGGCATGAAGTTGCCCGGCAGTTGGCGGAGATCGGAGTGCTGGCCTAATTTAGCGGATACTTGGTAAATCCTCGCTGCGCCCATTCGCCAGGCGGAATCAACGGCCCAACACGGAAATTGAAAGACAGGACCCTCGTCGCATCAGCGTCAACCTCACACCGGAAGGTTAGATCGTACCACTGGGTCCTCGTGCTGAAGGCGGACTGGGCAGGACTGAGCACATTGCCTTTGTCCAGCGGAATAGTGGGCACCCATTTGATCGAATAGTCGGCGCTTTGCAATTCTTGGCTCAGAACGTTGCCGCAAAGGTTGGCTACGCGCTGTCCCCTCGGCACGTTTTCCATTGAGCTTGTGGCCAGCGCGTTGCCGGTTGCACCCGGCGAGTAAAGCTTTCTGACGCCCGGCAGGCCGGAATAGATCGGCGATCCCGCGACCTCGCTGTCGGCAGGGTTTGACCTTCCCGGGTTCCCGCTTGGCGCTCTCAAAGCTCTTGCGGATTTAAACTTCGTCGCCTTGGAAGGTTTAGGCTTTGCCTTTTCGGCCGGCGCAGGCTTGTCGCCGGCTTCGGCCGCCAACGGCTTTGGCGTTTCGGCCGCTTGCTTTTCGGCGGTTTGGGGAGCTGCCTCTTGCTTTTCCGGCTGCTGTTTGTCAGTGCCCTCGGTCGTCTGCTTCTCCTCGCTTTGCGCGGGTTTTTCGTCCGGCGCGGCGGTTACCGGCTTTTCTTGAGCCTTGTTGGTGTCCGCCTGCTGCTCGGGCGTTGCAGGCGGAGCGGGCTGGTTGGGCGTGGGCTTCGGGTTGACAGGCTGCTTCGCGGCCTCATCCCGGGCGGGGGACGGCGCGTTGGCTGGAGCGTTGCCGCCGTCGAGAGATTTCTCCGGGCCGGTATCCTTCTCGCCATACTGGAAAACACGCTTCAGAACCGGGATGTCCTGCGGTTTCGGCGGCTGCGGAGGCGGTGGCTTTTGCACGGCCTGCTCAGGTGGCTTTTCAGCCTTCTTTTCAGGCGTCGGCTCCGGCGGCTTTGGAGCGGGCTTTGGCTTGGGCTGATCGGGTGGCGGCACGATCGCGACGTTGACCGGCTGTTCCTGCTGATCCGGCTGTTGCTCGGGTCTCGGCAAGCCAAAGAACAGGAACGCCGCGATCAGGGCATGCAGGAATAGCGATGCGGCCAAGGCCCACCGCCAATTCCGAAACCATTCCCGCATCTTGCCCTTCATTGCGCCCGATGTGGAACGAAATGACGGCGGCTTCAAGCACCGGGCCGGGATTCGCGCGAGCTGCCGGCCTGACAAGTCGGTGATCGGAGACGAGCAAGCGCATCAAGGCCCTGCAGGGGTTGGCTTACACCAGCATGCCCATTGGGTTCTCGATCATGCGTTTGAAGGCACCGAGCAATTCCGCGCCGAGCGCGCCGTCGACGGCCCGGTGATCGGTCGAGAGCGTCACCGACATCACGTTGGCAATTTTGATCTCGCCGTTCTTGACCACCGCGCGCTGCTCGCCGGCGCCGACCGCCAGGATCGTCGCATGCGGCGGGTTGAT
>NZ_JBSKBP010000019.1:0-101449 GCF_053714275.1 Mesorhizobium sp. Arg314
TCGCGCAACGCCTCATATTCGCCCGCCAGCCAAGGCAGCCCCGGTCCTTTCGGCGAAACCCAAGCTTTGTCCATCATCTTCATCCGCTCTGCTATGCAGTCCAACGCAAAAGCTTCCGTCCGGATTGGTGCCCAAAGGCCATTCGCGGGCCTTCCCGCAAGCTAGAGTTCGATTTCCTCTCTCGGTCCTTCCGAGACTGAAGAGGCTCTGGAATCGGCGACCCAGAGCATTCCGTCGATCACTTCCGCCAGTCCGGCCACTGTCGGGCGCTCGAAGAGGTTGCGAAGCTGCACGTCGACGCCAAAGGTCTGCCGCATGCGCGACACAGCCCGCATCACCAGGAGCGACTCCCCGCCCAGTCCGAAGAAGTTGTCGTCACGGCCGATCGCCTCGACCTTCAGGAGATCGCACCACAGCGCGGCCAACGCCTTCTCGGTCTCCGTCGAGGGGGCGGCGAAGTCTTGCGCAGGCTGAATGTTTTCCGCCGTCGGCTCGGGAAGCGCGGAGCGGTCGATCTTGCCGTTGGACGTAAGTGGCATCCGTTCGAGGCGGACATAGTGTGTCGGAATCATGGGCTCCAAGAGTTCTTCGGCGAGGTGGGCGCGCAGGTCCGCCACGGTCAGGGGTTTCGACGAGACGTAGTAGGCCACAAGTCGTGCGATGCCATCTTCGGCCGCTGGCGGTTCGACATAGCCGATTTGGGCCATAATCTCCTTGATGCGGGCTACATCCAACTCATCGTTGAGTTCGTTAATCGCTTCATCGCGCGTCTTCTGGCCGAGGCGCACATCCCAGCTATAGGGGAGGGCGTAGTTGTGATGTCCCCGTTGCTTCTTGTGAACGTAGATCCCGACATCGTTGATGAGGCAGTTGGTGGAGCGTCCTGTATCCGCAGGCCGATTCCATCCCGCCTGCGTCTTCAGGAAGTCGAGCATGTCCTCCAGAGAGACGCTCCAGTAGCGGTAGAAGTCGATGAACTTCACTTCCTCGAATATTGAGTCGTTCCGGAAGGCATCCACGTCGAGGTAGTGCGACACAGCGTCCTCGCGGCGGTGATACTCCTTGCGCGCCTCGGCGATGAGCGCGTCCAGACGGGCCGGATCGTAGTCGTCCCGCTTGAAGACCTCCTCGGTCAGGCGCGTCTCAAAGAACTGGCCGCGGGACAACCCCGTCACGATGTACCCGATCCCTCGTTCGCGGGCGACGTTCGTGGCCAGGGTGTAGATCGTCTTGAAGCAGCCGTTGCAGACGTTCGCGAACCGTTTCAGGCTGTCGACGAAGATCTCGTTCATATGCGGCGTGCCCCCCCAATGGTGGTCCACGCCGAGGGAGTTCACGAGCCGCCTGATATTGGCCTTGGCTCCTTCCGAAAGGAAACCGTTGTCGAGGGTGAAGGCAAGCGGCTTCACCCCCATGGCGACCAGCTTGCACAGCATAAAACTGCTGTCTTTGCCGCCGCTCAACAGCACGATGCAGTCGTAAGGTCCCTTCCGGTTAGTGTGCATCTCCGCGATGAGAATCTGGAGGTCATCCGAGGTCTTGAAATAGGTCTGCGCCTTGTCGACATAGGTGTCGAAGGCCCGGCATAGATTGCAGATGCCTGCCTCATCGAACGTTGTGCCGGGCAGGCCGGACTCAACACCGCACCGTTCGCAATAACGCATTTGTGTCGCTGGTTTCGTCCTCGATGTGGCGATAGCAGCGACAGCGCATTGCTGAACGTGCGGGTGCCCCAGAAGCCGCGCTTCGACCTCGCCCAGTTCGACACGCGCGCCACCAACCTTCACCTGATGATCGGCGCGGCCGAGAAAGTCCAGGCGCCCTCCCGAGTTCCAGCGGGCGACATCGCCCGTCTTGTACAGCCGCAGCTTCGAAAACCCATCTCGAGGATCGGTGACCGTGAGGAAACGCTCGTCGGTCAGGTCAGGGCGATTGAAATAGCCTCTCGCGAGACCGTCACCGGCAATAAATATCTCACCGATGATGCCGGGCACGGTGGGCTGATATGCCTTGTCGAGGACGTAGATGCCCGCATTGGCAGCCGGAACGCCGATTGGCACCGATGCGGATTTATCCCGGTCGATGTCGAAACGGTGAATCATGCAGCCCACGGTGGCTTCTGTTGGTCCGTACTCGTTGTAGACTTCGATTGGATGGGGAATGGCTTTCGTGATATCGCGAGCCAACTCGGTTTTGAAGTCCTCGCCACCCACGATGAACTTGCGCAGCCTTGTGGTCTCAAGATTGCGCTCGCGAATCATCGCGAGATGCGCCGGCGTCAGCTTCATGATATCGACGGCATTGTCGTCGATGACCTTGAGCACGACCATGCTCTGGACTCCAGGATCTCCAAGATAGACCACGATGCGGCCGCCGGTGATGAGTGGCGTAAAGAGCGTCGTAACGGTCAGGTCGAAGGCGAGGGATGAGAAAAGGGGCCAGGCGACACCTTCGCTGGAACCGTACACCCGAGCGGCCCACCAGATGTAGTTCACCAAGTTCCGATGCTCAATCACGACGCCCTTGGGCGTGCCGGTCGAGCCGGAGGTGTAGATGATATAGGCGGCGCTGTCTGGAGTGGCAGCGGACGGTCGGGTTGAGTCGGGCTGATTCAATATCGACCCGAAATCGGCGTCGAGCACGAAAATGTCGGCAAGGCTCGGGGAAATAACGGATTGAAGGCGCGCCTGAGTGATCGCCACCGGCGCCCGCCCGTCCGTCCCGTCGGCAATGTCTTTCAGGATTGTTGCGAGACGCCCCTTCGGCGTTTCCGCATCCACCGGCACATAGGCCGCGCCGGATCTCAGGATGCCCAAGATCGCGACGACGACCTCAATGGAGTGCTCCATGAACACAACGACAACCCGACCCGGCCCAACGCCGGTCGAACTCAGATGCGTGGCCATCTGGTTGGAGCGTTCGTCGAGCTGCTGGTACGTGAGCGTTGCGTCGCCGAAGCGGATCGCTTCGGCGTTAGGACTACGCGTCGCCTGGTCGCGGAAGAGATCGATGATCGTCCTGTCCGACGGATAGGGCGCTGCCGTGGCGTTGTACTTGACCACCAGCGCCTCACGATCGGCATCTTTCGGCAGGGGAAGCGCTACGCCCTTCGCCACGATAGGTAGGACTTCATTCATGAGATACGCTCCCCATCGCGGAAATCAAAAACATCAAATCACGTCAATCGTTCTGCTTTTTGGCTTGCCTGGCGATAAAGTTCTGCAATGGCAGGTGCGTCCGGTTCCTCCAGCATAAGCGCCTCATTGCAGTCCTCGGGCCCGAAATAAAATTCGGCATGGGGCACCGCTCGAAGCCATCTGTGCGGTGCTGCACCCGAACGCAGCCAGGCCTTGTTCGGAAGGAATATGCATACTCGACCCGAATACGGAGTGGGAATGTAGCGCCGCAAAGCCGTGATCGCGGTGGATTTGAGTCGAGCTCTGCTCGCCAGCACCGGATCCGTCGCAACAGGCTCTTTGCTTTCGCGGACGAGGGACACGAGGGCGGCGTGGAGGGGCTCGACGAGATTCCGGAGGCGACTGCCGAAATATCTGAGACGGGCGCCGAATGTCGGCAGCTTGGCCATCTCTCGCAGGAACGAATCGACCCTACGCTTGGTAAAGAAATACAGCAGACGCGGCAGCTTCTGATAGGTGGCGGGATGAAGAGGGCCGAAGAGCGCTATGCATGGGACCTCCGCTCCGCGTTGACCCAGGATTTTCGCCAGTTCGAAAGCGGTTGCAGCGCCGGAGCAGTAACCGGCGATGATGTAGGGACCGGTGGGCTGATATTCGACAATCTGGCGGGCGAAGTACTCGGCGATATCCTCCACGCGGTCCATTGGCTCGCTCTGCCCATCGAAACCTGACGGTTGAAGTGCGTAAAACGGTTGATCGCCGCCTAGGTGCTTCGACAGGTCCGAGAATGAGAAGGGCGCCCCGATATGCCCGGGTACCGCGTAAATGGGCGTGCGTGTTCCGTGAGACTGGAGCGGAATGATTGCAGGCTGTTGCCGGGCCGCCGCCTTGGCCATGTTCAGAAACGCGATGATCTCGCCCTTCCGGTCCCGCAACTGGTCACGGAACTCCGCCGTCAATGCGCCAACTGGGGCGTTGCACCGCAGCCGGTCGCCCTCTACCCAGACCTTGATGTCCTTGACCGCGAGGTCCGCGAGAAGCTCCGGGAACTGCATCCTGTCCGCCGCCATAGGGCTCCTCGTCTGTCCAACTCCTCGTCTAGCTGCAGTGCATCGTAAGTGAATGATGGCATCGCCGACATTTCAATTCCGGACTACCACTCAATTCCGGACTGCCACGGTCCCGATGTACCCGGGTTTTGGTACGAAGCTAAGGACAGCCCAATCCCCTTCCTCCCAAGAAAGGGGCTGTCCTAAACCGCACCCAAGGGCCTTTGAGACAGCCTCCAGCCGGGTCCAGCGCCGGAGGAAGCCTTCCGGCCGGTCTTGCGGGCCAAGGGCGGTGTAAGACCGGTACTCGGAGGTGGAAAAGCAGCGCGCTGCAATCTCGTCAGCTTCGGGCACAGGGAGAACGGCCTCGATGTCCACCCCGACCTCCTCCCTGGTCGAGAGGGCGACGACCGCGACATCTCCGGATCGTGAGACGCTGAAGCGCAAATCGCGAGCAGGCATGCGTCGCGAGAGGTAGGGTTTGCCTAGGCTTCCATATTCTAGTTCGAGGTCGGACGGCGAGATTCCCAGTTTGGAAGCGAGGACCCGGCGCAGCAGCCCACGGGTAGCTTCAAAGCGGCGGCGATCCCGCTCCAGTCTCAACCCATCGGCGCGCCGACGTTCCTCTTCGTTGAGGCAAACGCCTATCTCGCGGATGACGTTCTGCTCCGCGTCGAGCATGAATGCCAGGACCTCCAAACCATCTTTCTCGAGCACCGGCATTATGATCCCGGGTCTCAGCCCGACTTTATCCAAAGAGTATGAAGGGGGCGGCTCCGGCTCCACAGGAGCGCCAGAAAATTGGATGAACTCGAGCACGGGGCAGTCAGAAGTCATACGTGGCTCCCGATCGCTGGGAACGCTCATGCGCATAAGAACGGCAGCGCCGTTTATGCCAATTCCCGATGAAACAATCACGTAAGGGCGAAAGCAAGGAGCGGCAGGTAGATATTTTGATGTATGGATGGGGCTATAAAGCCCCTAGAAATGCTGCTGCTGCGAGGGGCTCCCGGAGGCGAAACGGCCAAATTGATCTTGACACCAATCTTGGCAATGAACTCGCGCACAGTGATCTCGCTGTTCTGACGAGTAGGCTGCTGACCAAAGTTACTTGGATGCGGAATCGCGTCAGATCAAGGCAGTCTCCACGCGTCGCTTGCGATGCCACCGTCAGTTAAGATCCAATTCGGATTACCTCTTCTGACTAATCGATCGGCTATGGCGGCTACGTTGCGACTTAGAATCTATGGCTCCAGCGGTAGGAGTCGAACCTACAAGCCTCGCGGCGTCGCATCAACAGTGCGGTGCGTCTACCAATTCCGCCACGCTGAAACATAGATTAGACAAATCCAACCTCTCCTTGGTCCTCCCTAGCCGAAGAGCCGACCCGCCGCTTCAAGGTCTAAGAGCCTGCCTCAAAGACTTGATCAGAGTGGCAGCTCCCTTTTTTGGTCGACACCTCAAGCCGCGGCCTGTCTCACATGAGTAGCAATGGTCCCTAGCACCCCCTTGGCGCCGCGCAGTTTTGCCTCGATGCGGCGCTCTGGACTGTCTCTGCCTATTGCGATCCATCGCAAAGGGTGCTCCGCATTGGCCAGGTGTGACTTGTGCCCGGCGGGGCCCGCTAGAAAATCGTAGCCGCACTCCCCGCGTCCGATGCTGTCCTCAATAGCCAGCACATGGCTGATAAGCCCGGGTTTGAGCCGGCCGTCGCGCTCAAACAGAAAGCCGCTTTGATAGTTGAGAACACGCCCGTCATGGACGAAGTTGTACAAGATTCCAATTGTCTGGTCCCCAACCAACGTCCGTGAGATGCGGACGGTCCCCGTGGGAACTCCGCGGGCAATGAGGTCCTCGTGAAACCGACGGAAGCTCGGATTGGCAAAGGATCCCTTGTGTCTCCACCGCGCCTGATGAAGCTCGGCGAGCAAATCAAACGCGACGAGCGCCTCAGCCGTCGCTTCCAGCGTCCGGAACTCAATCGGGCCGCGTTCCGCATACAACCGCATGGCACGGCTTACCGCTTGGCGAGTATTGCGGCCCAATGTGGCGCGGTAATTTCCGCCTTTCTGACGGACTTTGGTGAAATCAATCCATCGTGCCGTATCTACCGATTTGACCTCGGTAAGGAACCCAGCCCGCCCCGCGGTGCGACAAGCGGCTAGCTCAAAGTCCTGATCAATTCCGGAGAGCACCAGCTGGTCGGAGCAGCGCAAGTGATGTGCCAAGGCCTCGAGGCATGCCACCCTAGTGGCATCGGCCAGGGATCGCTCCGCAAGAATATTGTTGTACTCGATGAACAATCGATCGAAACGAACGTCTCCGGTTTCATTGAGAAGCCAACGCGCCCGCGCATGCGGCCCGAAACTCCACGCCCTCCGCCGGCAAATAATCGCCAAGCCAACGATCTTACTTGACGTCCGAGCGACTAAAACGTGTGGTTGCGCACCCGCCGGGAGATGCCGTAGCCACGTTCCGATCCACAGCCAGGACAGATAGAATGAGTGAGTGGCTCGCGCTTCGAGCTCCTTCCAATCGGTCTCAAGTTTCGCAATGTTCTGCAAGGTCTCCACATTAACGTCGATCACCGTATCCTGAGGCATGGCATGCTCGTCTGAAGCCGCACGATAGTGCTTCGCATTGAAATCTGAGATGTAGCGATTGATAACTGAGAGATGTAGCGAGATCCTGACATACTCCCCCCTCTTTCGAATACTTTCCGGTGGAATAGTTTTCCACCATGCTATTACGTTGAAGCAAGGCCAAAGAACAAGCAAATGAGTCCCCTCTAAAAGAGGCAGCTTCGGTCTTCGAACACCATGCCGTCAGCTAAGTAATTTGCCAACACTACGCTACGATTTCAGCGGACGCCGGCTGGCCCGCCATGCCCAGGGCAAAACCTTTTTGCCAGGCGTCAATTCGGACTAATCATCTGATCAGCTAGCACGCGCCCAGGCCCTACTTCGTTGAGAGTGCTCGCGGCCGGCAAGTTGTCGCCGGTCGGCAACGAGGTTGGGACCGGCGAGCCGGCTGGCTCTCTTGGCTGGCTTTCGCCCGCGCTTATGTTGACCAGGTCGCCTGGCCGCAACAGGGTCATCCCGTCGGACTCGATGCTGACCGGCCCGGTTGGCGATTGCCGCACGATTTGATAGGTTACCCTGTTCGCGTCCGCCGTGAACTGGGCCGCAAACTGGGCGCGGGTCACCGGCAACGTGTACAGGACGCCTTCGCTGGCGTTCAAGTCGCGCACATTGGTCGCGATCTGGCCCTCCGTCGTCTCAAGCTCGACCTCAAGATCGTTCCTGTGGTCGGCGCGGGTTTGTAACACCTCAGCCTCCAGCGAAGCGACGCGCTGCTTGGCGCTCGAGTACTGGTTGAGGGCGTCCCGCCGACGCTGTTCCGCGTCAGACAGCTCGGCCTGGGCCTGGTCCATCATCGTCACGTTGAGAACTTTGCGGTTCACGAGCGTTTGCATATTGTTGACGCGCTCCTGGCGCAGCTTGACGAGTTCGTCTAGCGATTCCGTGTGTCCATACGCGACGACGTCCTGCTTGGCTGCCTCCAGCGCCGTCAAGGTCGCGCGTTCGCGATACTTGCGGGCCATGGTGAGGGCACTACGGCGGTCGCTCTGCTCATTGACGAGATTGGCGGCTTCGGTCGCGCCGGCCAATTCCAGCAACTGGGACGGGATCTTGGGCGCCGTCCCGTCGCGTTCGGCCTCCAGGACGGCTGCGCGCGCGAGCAGTTTCACCATGGCATCGATCGCCCCGCTCCGCTTCTGGGTTTCACGCACGGCTTCGATCTTCTGCCACGGCTCGCTCTGGCCCTCGTTCAGTCCGCCGGCCAGCGCGATGGCGTGTAGGATCGTCATGCCGGGCGCGTACTTGAACGAGCCTGGATTCTTGACCGGCCCCAGTACGTAAATAGGCGAGCGCTCCAGCGACAGGATGTTGACCAGCCCCTTGCGGCCCAGCAGTTCTTTGAATGTTTCCACGAGGTCGTCCTGTACTTGCTGCGCCGACCGGTTGGCGACCGGAATGGAGCCAAGCAAGGGCACGGAAATCGTGCCGTCCTCCTGGACAGTATATTCGCCGCTCAGTTCCGGACGCTGCAGAATGCCGCCCAGGGCCGAGGCCGAGGACGTGCCACCCCACTTGTTTTCCTCGACGTCGACTCGCTCGTAGAACGCGAGCTTTAGGCGGTCGCCGACGCCGAACTGGCTACCGGTTGGCACGTCTGGCGCAATGCCGCGCATTCTGGAGCGCTCGGAATTGGTGGCGACGGCAGGGGCGGTGTTCCTTTCGCTCGACGTCGCAGGAGACGAATCCGGTCCCGTTCTGAGAGTTTTGGAGCCCTCAGCACTAAGGATGGTAGGCGCGGCACTCGGTTCGGTGAGAGCGGCGGCCAACGCATCCCGTCCAGGCACGACCGCGCGGGACGGTTCGGCCATGGTTTGAGCCGGTTGATCTTGCCAGCTGTCGATAGCAGCAGAGACCTTCTGCGCCAGGGCTCCGGAGACGTCCTCGACCCGCTGCGCCAGGGTTCCGGAAACCTCCTGGACCCTCTGCGTCAGGGTTCCGGAAACCTCCTCGACCCTCTGCGCCAGGGCTCCGGAGACGTCCTCGACCTTCTGCATCGCGGGTCCGGAGGCATCCTCGATGGCCTCCCAGTTTCTGATCGCGCCCGCTCCCAGGGCGGCGACGCTAGAGAGCCCCATGACAAGCAGGACGCCCTTCATGCCGCTCCGGGCCGAATGTGACGAGGAAGCGACGGGTTCGGAGACGTGTTCGGAATTGTATTTTGTCTCTATTGCCATGGCGCGTGACCTTCGCTTTTTCAGTGGTGACCATCCCGTCTCGAACTGGTCGAGCCGAGCAAGGCTCCGCTCTATCGTGACCCTTCACCCCCGACGGCACAACTATCCTTTGTGGGCACTCCTTCTGGATAAACACCGCCTGCGCGGACTCGTTCAATGAGCAATTACTGCGCCGCAGAAGAACCTCTTTGACGGCAAACGAGACAAGGCGATCGAACGCGGCGAACAGCCGGGATTGCTCGGCCGACGGAGCGTCTCGAACCGCCCGCGACCCAACATGGATCCGCAGGACGGCTGGGGCATCTCCCAATTTCATCGTCCAAGCTTTGGAGAACGAGGGGATCACCATCTACGCAAACCCGATCGAGGCCTCGGGTTTGAGAATCCGGATAGTCCTCGACGATGCTGCCCTACGCCTAAAGAGGGTATTTTGGCGCCTAAAGAGGGTATCTTGGCATGGGATTTCGTGGCGTAAGGTAATTTAGGCTAAGGAAATTAGGGCGGTTGGCGCGTTGCGTGCCGGGCACGTACACCGGGTCTTAGGGACGTCGAGCGCCACAGATCAGGGGTAGTTGTGATGACAAGGCAATCGTTTGTAACAGTGCTTGCCGGGGCGAACGAATTCCTTCGAGAGGGTCTTATTCGAATCCTGGATGCAGAAAAATTTCGTATTCTCTCCTCTGCGGCTTGTGTTCACGATCTTCTGCAAAAATCGCTACCCCAGCACCGATCCATCCTGCTCATTGTGGATGTCGACGGCACTGGGGGGGATGCCGGATTTGGACAAATTGCAGACTTTAAAGCAATGTATCCGACCAGCCATGTCGTGGCGCTAGCCGATCAGTGTCGATCGAACGATATAGTTTCGGCCTTTCGCGCGGGGGCTGACGCGTATTTGACCAAAACCGCTGCTCGCGAAACCTTCATCAAAGCCATCGAATTGGTTATGCTTGGCCAGACCGTGTTACCTGCAGAGACATCGACTTTTATTCAAGATATTTGGCCTGTTATGAAGTATGATGCGGTGCGTGATTTGGCAAGCGCTGCTGTTGAAATCCAGTACGGTGAGGAGAGAGAGCTGTCAGCTTTGTCGAATCGAGAAAAATGTATTCTTCGTTGCTTGATCGAAGGAGAGTCTAACAAAACTATCGCGCGCAAAATTGACATCGCCGAAGCTACGGTGAAGGTACACGTCAAGGCAATCCTTCGAAAAATTCGGGTCCGCAACCGTACTCAGGCTGCAGTTTGGGCGATGAATCACGGTGTGCTCACTCCCTCGTCCGGCAATGGCCTGTCGGGGAACGAAAAGATTGCCATCCAGCCCTCCCACGATCAGCAAGAGCGGATCGGAGCACAAAAGGGATACCACTTCCTCAAGCATTCATCCGGTGTGACCGCCGCCTCTTCTTGAGATATAGTACCGCCGGGCTGCTCGTGGAGCAGGCCGAGCTTCATGCGAAATCACATGTGCCTGCAGCTAACTCAACGCTCGAAGGACTGGTTCGACCGCGAGACATTCGCTGGGCTCGCCGGGTTGCGCGGAGTCGACTGTTTCGCCACGGCTTTCAGCTCAGGCAGGCCAAATTCTTTGGCAGTTACACCTCGCGAAAAACTAGCGGTGGATCATCGGTGAAAAGGCTTGAACTCGCCCAACGGTGTGCTAACAAAAATTTGTCTGTATCGTCGGGCGAGGGGAAGCAGCCCATTCAAAGCTAACAGATTTTCAACATCCTTTTTTTGAAGTCGAGAGGATGCATCAAGGTGGGCAACGCACAAATGGCTCCTGGATTTTCGCTCAACGAAGCCCGAATTGGAACGGTCGTGGGCGGAGAGTCGGGGCTCCTGGTCTGGAAGTTCGATCAACTGGTTGCAGTCCTTACTCGCATCGACGAGGAGGCCTACTCGACAAAGGGCAAATGGTTCCTCGAGACAGGCTTCGGTTTGCTAAGCGGGCAGCACAAGAATTTCGATACGATCGAGGAAGCCCTGAGCTGGGTGGGCAGACATACCTTCTCTAGTTCAGCGACTGAGCGGTTGAAGCGGATGGACGAGACCGGGGGCGGCGCTGCGCCAGGCCAGCGGCTACCAGCCGAAGATTATATCGGGAGCTTGGCGTGACCGGCTGGTCGGGCGCTCCCGAAGAAAGACGCCACCTTGCGCGGGTTTGTGACCGAATTTAGCGAGCGCGGCCTGAAGGTCGCGCGCTCGGTCTGCGAATTCGTACACGCCCACAAAAAAGGCGCTGACCAGAACTGAGCAGGATCGTGTGGCCGCGCCGCGCCGGCGGGCGCGGTAGGTCCAACATCACGACCGGGTTGAACTAATTTCATTCCGCTCTAATCACTGCAATGAGGATCCTCGACCTGGGATCGTCACTTTCGCAGAGTTCCTTCCGCGAAGAGATCGTTGACCTTGTAGGCGACTTCCGTGCGGTTGGTCGCCTTCAGTTTCTTCATGATGTTTCGGATATGCACCTTCACGGTGCTTTCACGCAGGTTCAGCTCGTAGGCGATGACCTTGTTGGCTTTCCCGCGGCGGAGCGCTTGGGCGACCTCGGCTTGCCTCAGAGTGAACATTCTCGACAAAGGCTGCGTGTCGCGGCTTTCTGACTCGATCAGATGCCGCATGGAGAGAACGCTGCTTGCCGGAACAAAGATACCTCCGGCTGCAGCAAGGTTGATTGCTTCGACACACACATCGATACCGACTGAGGTCGGAATGTAGCCTCGTGCGCCACATTCGATTGCTGCCAATATCTGTGCAAGGTCCTCATTGTCCGCCAGGACAACTACAGGGATCAATTTGAACTCAGACGATATGCGCCTGATCTCGTCTGCCGTGACATGATCGGTGACCTTCCGACCGCCAAGGTTGAAGAGTATGGCGACCAGGGGAGGGGCTGAGCCCTTCTTCATGCGCCATTCTTCGATCGAACCCATGGCTGCGACCGCCATGCCAAGTTCGTGGTCTACGAGGGCCGATGCAAGACATTCTCGGTCCAAGGCCCTTCCATCCAGTATGAGAAGGCATTGCTCATGACGAGCATTTTCGGTTCCGTTACTCGAAACCCTTGGCTGATTCAAAGAGGTGTAATTAACCAGTCCAGCTGAGGAACTCATATTACCCACCCTATTGCCCATGAGCCGCCTCCGGCGGCCGACCATCCCTTGTTCCAGAATTTGGAAAAATGATCCTGCCCGTCCAGTTTTAAGGCTGGATCGCTTCATCCTGACCACAAAGCTGTTCCCGCCTACCCCAGCGAAGAACGGCTAACGTACTCTAGGGTGGTATTATTAGCGGTCGCTAACCTAGGTTAATTTTTGGTAAATTTGCGAATAAGCGGTGCCGACCAGGCCTTGAAGACGCCGCGCCACAGGTTCCCAGGCACGCCGCTATGCCTGCTGCTTGAAAACTGATCACGGGAGCATGCTGGATTCGCCAGGAAAAATCTAGCTGAGGTACTCTTTCTCAAACCCGGCCGATTTTACGAGGTTCTTGCGGTTGAGAATCTCGACATGGCCAGCCTTGAACGAGACAAGACCGGCACTGCGGAGTTCCCTCAATGTCCGGTTCACGTGAACGGGGGTCATTCCGAGGATGTCCGCCAGTTCATTCTGAGTGAGAGGGCAGTCATACTTCCCGTGAGCGGACAGGCCAACGTTGGAGAGCCTTTCCTCCAATTCGAGCAGGAAATGGGCGGTCCGGCTCATTGCGTTGCGCCGCCCGACATTCACCAGGTGCTCGGCTAGAATGGCATTCATCCGTGCCAGGGAGTGGGCAATCTTGCTGCCGAAAGTAGCTTCGGACAAGATTCCCTCGACCAAGGCCTTCCTTGGTATCGGGTAAACAGTCGCATCGGTTATGGAGGCTAGCGAAGCGAACCGTGGTCCGTCTACGGAGCGGAAGCCGACAATGTCTCCCGAAAGGGGAGTGTCAACGATCTGCCGTTCTCCGTCCGGCAGCCCGCGGTAGAGCAGGGTCCAGCCTGACTTTACGATGAATATCGTATCGTTGTCGTCATCCTGGCGACATATAATCGAATCGGGTTTGTAGGCTCTTGGGGTAACACCGAGAAAATGGTTGTTGACCCACTCAGCCTTCGACCACGTCCCCCCAACCGGACGTGGGCCTATGAATTGCGACAATGTCTGCATCGAGATCAGCAGTTTCCCCAACCCTACCACAACCTACAATAGTTAATTCTTGAACGCCAGATGTGAGCGGCTTCACAATGAGCAGGCCGTGGTTGCAATGCCCTATGGAAAAGAACACTTCTCCGACGTCTGCAACGCCGCAACGACTTCGAAGTTCCGTATCAGTCTCCTACAGGTGGAGAAATCGAGGGCCGATGTCTTTGCCGGGGGATAGTGCGGCCTTCAGGCGAGGCGGCATTTACAACCACCTAGCTGGCGCATTTCGCGTCCAAACTCGATTTGGCCGGTTGCGGAAAGTTGCAATTGGGAATTTGCACGCCTGGCGTCGAAAATGGTCGGCGGGTCGGCTACTAATGGATGTCGCCCAGAGTTTGCAGTGGTTCTGGGACAACGACATGCATCAAAACAAAGGCCTAAAGCGCGTGCCCTAAGTCCCTTTCAGCGCGACTCGCTTTGGGCCACCGCAGCCGTTGTCGTCGAATGCATATAACATTTCGGTCTTCAGGCGTTTCCCAAAGGGGCGGCCTTGCTCAGCCATTGAGGATCGAGAGCAGTATCGCCGGGATGAATAGGGGCTTCGAAGGCATCGATCAGGGTTTTTGCTGCCCTGCCTGCAAGGTGGGATTCCGCGTACCTGGCTCGGACGGCCCGGGCGCGGTCGTAAACTTCTTTGAGTTGCCGGACCTCCTTGGCCCCCAACGTCCCACGCATAATTTGCCTAGCCATACCGTTTCTCCTTCTGCGTTGGAACGGCGAGCATATCGCCGTCGTTGCCTATCAGCACTGGCCTCCGCGCCCGCGCGCGAAGAGACGGGCCAACCTTGGCAGCCTGTGATCACCTGCAAAACCAACGCGCCCGGTCTCGTCAGCCAGTTCCTCGCGACTTTTGGCAAGCATCTTTTCGCGCCTAACGCCCAGACAGCCGTCCGAGTGAGAATGGAGTTTACATGGTGGCGAAGTCTCCGGGCATCCGCCCTGGCTAAGCTTTAATGCTTACCGCCGGGCCTCGCGTGCATCAGGTTCCTTCGGAAAGCGTATCTGTTGCCATCCTTCTGCTGCCGGATGTTAGCTACGTCCTTTGGCTCCCCGCGGTGCGGCGGAAAGAAGCAGCGCAGTTCGCATGGAAAAAGGACCGAAGGACAAATGCCGCCAAGCATGGACTTGCCTACGCCGCACATGTCGTCGATATGAAGGTCGATAAGTTCGCCGAAGGTTTTCAGGCGCGCTATACGGGACTTGGTCGGCGTCTCACCGCGATCGACCTGGCGCTCGGTTTCGGTTGCCCAGCGCCGTGCGTCGTCCCGGCGAAGGAAGGTCCAGCTGACGTAGCGACCTTTGCGACGGACTTGGACACGCCAGGAGCCGGACGAGAGTTTTGTGCAGGTGGCCATTTTTTCGTGTGCGCTCCCGTGTGCGCCGAGAAGTCGAAACGGGGCGAAAAGCGTCGTATCCTGGCGTAAATTCGTGTGCATTCGGCAGGTTCTAACGATTTGATGTCAAAGAAAAATGCTTAAAAATCAAGATCATAGAGTGGCCGTGGCGCCCATGATGGACTGGACGGACAGGCATTGCCGGTTCTTCCATCGCCGGCTGACGCGCCGCGCGCTGCTATACACCGAGATGGTGGTGGCGGATGCGGTCATCCATGGCGCGCGCGAACGTTTGCTCGGTTTTGACGATGTCGAGCACCCGGTGGCGCTGCAGCTCGGCGGATCGGATCCGGCAAAGCTCGCCGAGGCAGCGCGGATCGGCGAGGCCTTCGGCTATGACGAGATCAACCTCAATGTCGGCTGCCCGTCCGACCGCGTCCAGTCGGGAACGTTCGGCGCCTGCCTGATGAAGACGCCGGTTCTGGTGGCGGAATGCGTCGCGGCGATGAAGGTTTCGGTGAAAATCCCCGTCACGGTCAAATGCCGCATCGGCGTCGACGATCAGGACCCCGAGCCTGCTCTCGACATCCTCGCCGACAGCGTGTTCGCCGCGGGCGCCGACGCGCTCTGGGTGCATGCCCGCAAGGCCTGGCTGGAAGGGCTGAGCCCCAAGGAGAACCGCGATATTCCGCCGCTCGACTATGCGCGCGTCTACCGGTTGAAGGCCAGAAAGCCGAGCGAATTCATCGGCATCAACGGCGGCGTTCAATCGCTCGGCGAGGCGTCCGCGCATCTCGGTCACGTCGACGGCGCGATGCTCGGCCGCGCGGCCTATCATACGCCCGGCATCCTCGCCGACGTCGATGCAGCCTTCTATGGCGAGGCAAACGCCGCCTTCGACTACGCGGCGCTGATTGACGCCATGGCTGGCTATGCCGCGCGCCATATCGAGCGGGGCGGGCGGCTCGGCCACATTACCCGTCATATGGTCGGACTGTTCCACGGCTTGCCTGGCGCGCGCCGCTTCCGGCAGATCCTCTCCACGGATGCGAACAAACCCGGCGCCGGGCCGGAGGTGCTGAAGGCAGCCTTTGCGGCGGTCGATCTCAGCAAGGCTGCGGCTGAAGCCGCCTAACAGGCTGCGACGTCATAGAACTCAGCAGCGGCAATGCCGGCCAGTGGGACCGGACTGCAGCTTCTCCTGTCTCGGCGGACAGGAATGATCACCGTAAGAGCAGAATACGCAACAATCTCCCGGCAGTGGCTTGAGGAGAGTCCTGCAGCTTTCGCATTCGTAGAAATACCGGCAGGCGCAGAGGGAGCCTGGAAGACAGGCGGCTGCTTCGCTGCGGCGGTAGCGCCAGTATCCGAGAGCGATGGAGACGGCTGCGAGCGTGAGGAAGTACGGCTGATAGGGGGCGAGCGCGGTGAGACGCGCGATCCAGGCGCCACTGATCCCCGCGACAGCGAAGGCAAGGGGAAGGATGCAGCAGGCAGAGGCCAGGAGACCTGCCTAGAGCCCGCCAAGAGCGAGCGACAGGGCAGTCCGCGGTGTCGTTGGATTGTTGACGGGCGATGGTGCGATCATTCCGGCATCTCCACGCGATTCGAAACGAACAGGTTGATGGCGCCGCCCGACAATATGATCAGCAATCCGGTGCCAAGATTGAACATCAGAATCTCGATGCTGGCGTCGATTGGATGAAACAGGGTCAGCGCTGCTGCCGTGATTCCAGCGACGGAAAGACTTGCAGCGAAGATCACCGGCGCCGGATTGAAACTGGCGGCGTGGCGAAGCATGAGGCTCAGGGCGAGCGACAAGGGCAGGCTGGTCAGCACCAAGGTGGCGATGCAAGAAGCCGTCTCACCGGGATCTGCACTGCCTGGAACCATCGGGGTCCAGAAGCGCAGGCACTGATAGCCGATCGAGAAAAGCCACAAGACAAGCGGCGGAAGCGGCAGCCACAGCCACCGACGTGAACGGCCGGGGAGGCTGATGAAGAATGCCGCGACCGCGGCGAGGATGCCGGTGAGGACAGCCCCCGTGAGGCTCAAGGCGAAGCGGATATCGGCCATGCGAACAAGGAGACCTGGCCGCCAGCCATGGGCAGCGGCGATCATGGTCAGGATCAACGCGGCCAGAAGCAGGAAACCGGTGGCGCGCAGCAGCGGCGGGCGAAGCCGCCTGACCGGTCTCAGATTGGCCGCAAGCGCAGAAATGAGATCATCCGTCGGGATCATGTTTCATTTCCGCCGTGAAAGAATCGCCGCAGACGCTGGATGGCGCGGTGAGTGGCGATTTTAAGCGCCGCCACGCTCGTACCACTCAGCGCCGAGGCTTCCTTCAGCGACAGCCCTTCGATCTTGGTAAGCCGGACGGCTTCGCGCTGTCCGGCAGGAAGGCGGTCGAGCGCCGCCGCAATCTCATGGATGTTTGTCATGCCCTCAGGGTTCGCGAGCGGATCGGCAAGGGTTTCGTGAACAGGTTCACATTCCGTTTCGAAGGTCCGGCGGCGGCCCTGGCGGCGCAGGCGGTCGATCAGCCTGCGCCGGGCGATTGCCGTAAGCCAGGGACCAAACGGCCGCGCCGGATCATAGGTCCGGCGTACGGCATGCAGACTGAGCAGTATGTCTTGCACTGCATCCTCGACATCGCTGGGACTGCGGTGACAGCGCGCCGCGTGAGCGCGGAGATATGGAGTGATGCTCTCCAGGAGCCGCCGGTAGGCGTCGGCGTCGCCGTCCTGAGCCCTGGCCATGAGGATCGACCAATCCAGCTCCCGTATCTGTGGCGAAGGGGCGGCTCCTGCTCTCACAATCTTCAGCACGGGAGAGGTAGTCATTGCCGATACGCCTCGGACGCAAATCGTCGCGCGATCAGCCGGTCAACGGAAACGGGGCCCGCGCCCAGGGCGATGATGGAGATCGCCATGGCGGCCCAGGGCAGGTGGAAGTTAGCCCAGCCATCGGGCACCACAAGCTGGATGACACCGGTCATTACGAGCATAGCCAGCGCTGCAAAGCGGGCGGCGAGGCCCAGAACCAGCAGCACCGGCAAAACGAGTTCGGAGGTCGCGACCAGATAGGCTACGGCATCCGGCATGGGCAAACCATACTCGGCGCCGAAGATGTGCAACTTGAACTCCTCCTCGAACAGATAGACGGTGCTGTCGGAGAGCTGCAGGAAGCCGTCCCAGCGGGTAAGGCCAGAGCGGAAAAACGGCACCGCGAGCGCTGCCCGCAGAAATAGGGGCGCGACAGCCATGGCAACCGAGGAAAGCCACCTTGTCAGTGTACGGGCGACTTCCAGAGCTGAGATCGTCACGGCTCACCTCCGGCATCCTGTTCGAGGCTCCAACCGACGAAAGCGCCGGCTTCAATCAGCCAGGCCAGCATCGTCCCGAGATCGAAATACGGCGTGGCTTCGAGTGCGGCGATTGCCGCGGCCACCGCTGGCTTTCCGGCGCCGAGAGTCCTGACGAAAGCCGCGGCTCCCGCGGACAGTTGATGCACAACGACTTCTGCGCTCGGGCGGATGATGAGAGCATCTTCGCCGCCAGCTTCGAGATCGACAGCTGCGAGCTCGCCGCCGGCAATGTTCATGTGCCAGATGGTGAGTGCGGGAAACCGCGATTGCGTCACCCGGAGCGAAGGATGGAGCGCCAGTCGGACCAGGGCCAGGTCGTCCTGATCGATGGCGAGGAGGTTGTTGGCGGTAAGCGGCTCCGCATCGGCCGCGTGGTAGGCCTCATTCCAGGCGCGCTCGATTCCCGCCACGTCGGCGAGGTAGGGGAGCGCTGTCGCCGGCTCGAACCCGTCGATGAATTCAGGGAAGCCTTCGCCGTAGCTCGCCATGATGGGAGAATGCGGCGGATGGGCGATCACAAAATGCCTCGCCATGGCACGGAAGAATTCTTCCCCGACGATGCGATGAACCGCTGGATAATTTTCCTTAAGTGTCTCGATCAGGCCGGCCACGACATTGTTGCGATAGACCGCGAACCGACGCGGACTTGGCAAGCCGTCGGGTCCCAAGAGGCCTCGCGGCATGGCGCGGGTAGCATCAAGCAGGGCCAGCGCGAAATCCTGTTGCCGTTCAGCCAATCTTTGCAAGGTGCATCTCCTGCCCAGGCGCGTGAGACGTCATATACGCTTCGGCCCGCATGGCCTCGGCGTGCAGCTCGCTCCATGCTGGCAAATCAGCGTCCCATTCGATCAGCGTTGGTATGGGACCGATTTTGTCGATCGCGTAGGCGTAGAGCTGCCAAACCAGGGGGTCGACGGGCCGGTCGTGCGTATCGATGAGCAGCGGCCGGTGCTTCTCGTCGGTTTCGGGGGTGAAGCCGGCTAGATGTATTTCCTGTACGGCGCCGAGCGGGTAAGCATCTATATAGGCGAAAGGATCCCACTGTTGATTGGTCGACGCGACATGGACGTTGCTGACGTCCAGCAGCAGTCCGCAGCCGGTGCGTCGTTGCACCTCGGTGATGAAATCAGGCTCGGCATAGGTGCTTTCGGCAAAGGCGACGTAGGTGGACGGATTTTCCAGCAGCATCTGGCGGCCGAGTGTTTCCTGCACCTCATCGATGTGTGAAGCGATGCGCTGGAGCGTTTCAGTCGTATAGGGCGTCGGCAGCAGATCATTCAGAAAGGCATCGCCGTGGCTCGACCATGCGAGGTGCTCTGAGAAAAGGCACGGTTGGTAACGGGCGATGAGTTCCTTCAGGCGCCTCAAATGGTCCTGGTCAAGGGGCCTGGCCGCACCGATCGACAGGCCGACGCCGTGCAACGATAGGGGATAGAGCGCGCGGATAGCAGCAAGATAGCGGTGCGGCGGCCCGCCGGCCCCCATATAGTTTTCGGCGTGGACCTCGAAAAATCCGATGTCCGGCGCGGTTTCCAGGATTTCGCGATAGTGCTGCGGCTTAAGTCCCACACCGGCGCGTAGAGGGATAGTCATGATCGGGCTCCCGGAAGGGTGTGGATATGGCGGATGGCAAAGCCACCCGCCGAGGTTCCCGACAAATCATGTGATCGGCTTCAACGAACCGTGACCTTTAGGGGTGCTCATGGCGGTGCAGGTCCCTTTTGCCACCAGCTTGAAGGCATTGCCCTGGTAGTCCTTGGTGGACGTGCCCGCGCAGGTGGTACCAGCGCCCGCGTAGCAGTCGTTGTGGCCCTTCAGCGCCACGCCGAAACACTTCTCCATCTTGCCGGAAGCGACCTCTTTCTTGGTCATCTCGCGCATTTTCATCATCTCTCCCTCGCTCATCGCGGCGGATGCGGAGCCGATGGCGGCCGCGCCAATGGCTCCGGCAAAGGCACTGGCGACGACAGCGGAAATCAGGCGGTTTGACATGCTTATCCTCCATGGCGTTGTTGGGCGAACCTTCTCCCCCAGCGGTGCTGGAAGCAGCAGGTTCTCCCAAAGGTTCGCGGCGGCGCCTGCGGAGGTTACGGTGGTTCAGATCGCGGCGGTTCACGAATTCGTGTAGTTGGCCTCAGGAATGGTCGGCAAAGAACTACGGGGCTTGAAGCACGGCCATAAGCAGTCAGTAAGGCGGTAGCCGAAGCGGCTTGAGGGCCTAATCCCGCAAGATCATGCGGTCGCCGCGCACGTCGAAGCCCGACAATGAGCCGATGAAGTTCATGCCGAGCAGGCTTTGCTCCAGCATGCCGGGCGCGGCGACCATCACCGGCATGTCCTTGCGCACGATGCCGCCGATCGCCACTTCGTCGGTCCTGACCGTCGCCGCGCGCGCCATGCCGTTGGCGGTGGAGACGTCCACGCTGTAGCTGAGCGCCGCCGGGTTGAAACCCGCCGCTTGCGCATCTTCGGACGTCAGCACGGTGCTGGTCGCGCCGGTGTCGACCACGGCCCGCACCGGCGTGCCGTTGACCAGGATGCGGGCTTCGAAATGGCCGTTGCCGGCCTTGTCGAGCGTGACGGTCGGGCGGCCATTCTCCACGCCCAAGGCCAGCGGGCTGCCTGGGACAAGGCCGGCGGTCACGCGGCTCGCCACGTCCTGCAACTCGTAGCGATATTGGTAGCCGGCGATCAGCACGAGCACGAATGCGGCCCAGACGCCGAGATTGCGCGCCATGTCGCCCATCGGCCGTCCCGAGCGGAGCAGGCTCGCACCGATCACCATCACCAGCACGCCGACCCAGATCAGCCGGCCAAAATCGTTGTTGTTCATGCCGAAAGTGCGGCCGGCCGAATTGTTGAGCATGAGCAGCACGACCCCGGCGCCGATCACCGCCATCACGATCCAGAACAGCCGGTTCATCGGTTCTTTCTCACAAAACGCCGCGCTCGCGCGCCATGCGGGTACGCCGGGTTTCGCGGCGCGGCCGCCGCTCGACCGTATCGAGCCGTGCCGGCAATTCGGCCATCACCGTCCGGCGCGTTTCGGGGGTCATCGTGAGCCAGCCGGAAATCTCGTCGCGCGTGCGGCCGCAACCAAAGCAGAAGCCGGTTTTCATATCGATCGAACAGACCAGGATGCAGGGAGATTCGATGGCGGTCATGCTGTTCTCTTGCCTTTATTCCACATGGTGCAACCGCCGGAGCAATGCAAGCCCTCCGCAATGCGCCGCAAGGCAACGCTTTCGCGGCATCGTCAGGCGGTTGTGCCGGCTGGAGAAGGCGGCTATGCCGCTTGCGACTTCCGCAACGAACCGCGACCGACATAGATGACCGCAACGCCTTTTGACGATTTCCGAAACCTTCTGGCGGCGTTGCCGCCCGCCGATCACGCGGCGGAGGCTCGTGTCCGCGCGGTTTTTGCCAAAGCAGACAAGCCGAAAGAATCGCTGGGGCGGATCGAGGACATTGCGGCCTGGGCTGCTGCCTGGAGCGGGCGGGCGCCGCCGGCGATCAACCGGCCGCTGGTGGCGATCTTCGCCGGCAATCACGGCGCCGTCAGGCATGGCATTTCGCCGCGGCCGGTGGCGGCGACCGCCAATGAAGTCGAGCTCTGCGCCGCCGGCGGGGCCGCGATCAACCAGGTCTGCATCGCCAACGATCTCGGCCTGAAAGTCTTCGACCTCGCATTGGACATCCCCACGGGCGACATCACCGAGGAGGCCGCGCTCGACGAGCGCGGCTGCGCCGCAACCATGGCCTTCGGCATGGAGGCGGTCGCCGGCGGCGCCGATCTTCTGTGCCTGGGCGATCTCGGGGTCGGGAACTCGACGATCGCCGCTGCCTTGTGCGCCGCGCTGTTCGGCGGCGAGGGAGGCGACTGGGTCGGGCTGGGGTCGGGCGCCGATGCGGCGATGATGGCGCGCAAGGCCGAGGTCGTGGATCGGGCGCTGGCGTTTCATGGCTCGGGTCTCGGCGATCCGCTCGAGGCCTTGCGGCGGGTCGGCGGCCGCGAATTCGCGGCGATCTGCGGCGCCATTCTGGCGGCGCGCATGGAGAAGATCCCTGTCTTGCTCGACGGGTTCGCCGCGACCGCGGCAGCCGCCGTTCTGCATGCGGCCAATCCGGGCACGCTCGATCACTGCCTGCTTGCCAGCCTGTCGCCCGAACCTGGCCACGCCAAAGCGGCCGAAGCGCTCGGACTGCGGCCGCTGCTCGATTTTGGGATCAACCATGGCGAAGGCGTAGGGGCCGCTCTCGCCGCCGGTATCGTCAAGGCCGCGGCGTTGACCAGTTCCGGCATGGCGGTGGCTGTCCGGCCCTAGAGCCGACGGAAATTGCTTCAGCGGCGCCCGCGCGTGGCGACCGCCTTGGTCGGCAGGGCCGGCAGTTCCTCCATCACCCGGCTCAGCGGGAAGATGGCGATCGCTTCAGTGCCTTCACGCAGCTTGGAGTGAAGCTCGAACTCGCCCCCATGCATGGCGAGCAGGCCCTGCACGATCGGCAGGCCGAGGCCGGTTCCCTGTTCGGCGCTCTTGATGGCGATCGAGCCCTGGCCGAAGGCTGAAAGCACCACCGGGATTTCCTCTTCCGGTATGCCCGGGCCGTTGTCCTTGACCGAAATGTACTGGCCGCCGCCCGCCGTCCAGCCGACGCGCACGCGCACTTCACCGCCGGAGGGCGTGAACTTGATCGAATTGGACAGGAGGTTGAGCGTGATCTGCCTGACGGCGCGTTCGTCGGCGAAGAGCCGCGGCAGGGTTTGCTCGAACTCCTGGATGACGCGGATGTCCTTGTTGCGGGCGCGCAGCTCCATCATGTGGCAGCAGTCCTCGACGATCGTCAGCAGCACCACCGGCTCCTCGTTGAGCTGGTAGCGGCCGGCCTCGATGCGCGAGAGGTCGAGGATTTCGTTGATCAGGTCGAGCAGGTGCTGGCCGGACTCATGCACGTCATGGGCATAGTCGCGGTAGGTCGGATTGTTCATCGGGCCCAGCACTTCATTGGCCATCACTTCGGAGAAGCCAAGGATGGCGTTGAGCGGGGTCCTGAGCTCGTGGCTCATCGAGGCGAGAAAGCGCGATTTCGCCAGATTGGCGTCCTCGGCGCGCCGCCTTGCCTCGTCCGACATCGATTTTGCCGTCTCCACCTCGGCAATCAGTGCATCCTTCTCCGAACGGAACGAGAGCAGCATCAACGAGGCCCGGTTGAGATGACGAGCGACGTAGCCGAAGAAAGGAAGTGCTGCGATGAGGAGCGCCGCCATCGTGGCTTCGATCGGCGTCCACAGGCGCATAGTGGTGTAGACATAAACGGCAACGGGAATGGCAAAGGTCGCCAACAGCGCGCCGCCAAGCGAAGAGGCCATCACGGCGGTCGTCGCCATGGCGATCAGCAGCACCATGGCCTTGGCCACATGGAACTGGTCGATCTGGCATGCGTCGCAGCCGATCCAGGCGAACCACGCCCAGCCAAGGCCGCACAGGAAATGGCCGATCAGGAAGTCGCGACGCGTCTGCACCGGGTCGAGTTCGGCTGCTTCCGTCCGCTCCACGCGCCGCGCCATGAAAGCGACGATCGTGTAGCAAAGCAGCGTCGACAAGGCCCAGATGGCGATCTGGTTGTCGAGGCCCGCCAGCCGGCCGATGGCCGCCACGGCAAGCACGAGCAGCGGGATCGCTGCCGCGCTGATCACCATGGCGCGCGCATGCAGCTTCAGGAGTTCGCGGTCGAAGTCGAGGCTGCCGGCCTGCTGCGAAAGGCGATCGCGCGTCTTGCGCACCGCGCGCGCCACATCGCTGTTGCGGTGCGGTTTGCGGCGGTCCACAATGAATTTATCCGCTGTGTTCGAGCGTAGCAAAGGCATACGGATTTCAATTTCTGCGCGCAGCGATTTCCAGTTCGTTAAGCTACGTTCGAATGATTAAGAGACTGTTTGCCATATGAGCCGTTTCGGGCCGCGAGGACCGCGCCGGCGTTACGCGGCAGGCCCGCCGCGAAGCCTCTGGCGTAAGCTGCTGGATTACGGACTGGCCATTGTTCTGCTAGGGCTGCTGATGTTGGTGGCGGTACGGCTCGACCGCTTCGAGATGCGCAGGGAGCAAGGCACCGCGATCGTCAGTGACGGCGATTCGATTATGCTCGGGGCCGAGCGCATCCGCATGCGCGGTATCGATGCTCCGGAGTATCAGCAGACTTGCCGGAAGGCCGGCACCGACTATGCCTGCGGCAAGCTGGCGCGGCAGTCGCTGGTGCGGCTGATCGCGGGCAGGCCTGTTTCCTGCAGCGGCTGGCAGCGCGATCGCTACGGCCGTCTGCTCGGCGATTGCAGGGCAGGCGACACCGATCTCAACCGTGCCCAGGTGCAGGCAGGATGGGCGGTTGCCTTCGGCGACTTCGAGACCGATGAAGCGGTTGCGAGAGCGACCAAGGTCGGCATCTGGGCGGGCACCTTCGAGGAGCCGCAGGACTGGCGCGACAGCCATCACGATGCGCCGGTCGAGCGAAAGCACGGCACGCTGGCCTCATTCGGCGATGCGGTGCGCGAATTTTTTCGCTTCTGGTGATGGGCGGACCCGCGCCCTATGATCGGCCAAGACGCAGGAAGGATGGGAAACCGGAGGATGGAATGAAGCTGTTCGATGGCGGCCGAGCGCCCAATCCCAGGCGCGTGCGCGTCTTCCTGGCCGAAAAGGGGCTGACGGTCCCGTTTGTGCCGGTCGATATGGGCGCGCTGGAGCATCGCGGCGAACAGGTGGCGCAACGCAATCCGCTGCGGCGGCTGCCGGTGCTCGAGCTCGACGACGGCACCGTCATCACCGAATCGATCGCCATTTGCCGCTATTTCGAGGAGTTGCACCCCGAACCCGCGCTGTTCGGCAAGGGCGCGCTCGGCAAAGCAAAAGTCGAGATGTGGCAAAGACGCCTGGAACTGAACCTCATGGTCAGCGTCGCCGCCGCGTTCCGGCATATCCATCCGGCGATGAAGGAGTGGGAAGTGCCGCAAATTCCGGAATGGGGCGAGGCCAACAAGCCGAAGGCAATCGAATTCCTGCACCTCCTTGACAATGAATTGGCGCAGCGCGAATTCGCCGCCGGCGACGCCTATTCGGTCGCCGACATCACCGGGATGATCGCCATCGATTTCATGAAGCCAGCCCGCATCAAGGTGCCGGAGGAATGCACGAACGTGCTGCGCTGGTACGCGGCGCTTACAAGCCGGCCGAGCGCAACGGCCTGAGCGACAGCAAATTGGATAGTCCGCCCGATATGAGCGATGCATTGGAGCGCCTCACCGCGAGGGTGCGGGGCTGCCGCATCTGCGTCGACCAGCCGCTCGGCCGGCCGCTGCCGCATGAGCCGCGGCCGGTGCTGCAGCCGTCCTCCACCGCGCGGATCCTGCTTGCCGGACAGGCGCCGGGCACCAAGGTGCATTTGTCGGGCGTGCCGTTCACCGATGCTTCGGGAGATCGGCTCAGGAACTGGCTCGGCGTCAGCGCGCAAGAATTCTACGACACGGAAAAATTCGCCATCGTCCCCATGGGCTTTTGTTTTCCCGGCCAGGACGCCAAGGGGAGCGACCTGCCGCCGCGTCGCGAATGCGCGCCGGCCTGGCGCGCTCGATTGATGGCGCTGATGCCCCGGATCGATCTGGTGTTGACCATCGGCGGTTACGCGCAGGCCTGGCATATGGGCACGGCGCGGCTGCCGTCGCTGACTGAAACAGTCAGGAATTGGCGCGCCATGTGGGATGGACCGACCGTCCCGAAAGTGCTGCCGCTGCCGCATCCATCCTGGCGAAACACCGGCTGGCTGAAGAAGAATCCCTGGTTTGAAATGGATTTGCTACCCTTCCTGAGGTCGGAAATCCGCTATCGCATCGATTAGGCATCCTGCAAGAAATCACTCGCTTTTGCCGCCATCGGCAGAATTTCTTTCTTGTTAAAGGCTTCGATAAAAGGGATTATAGCGAAACTATTCCCCTGGAGCTTCCCATGGATCGCCTCGACAGAAAAATTCTCCGCCTCCTGCAGGAGGACGCGACACTTGCGGTCGCCGATGTCGCCAAGAAGGTCGGCCTGTCGACCACGCCGTGCTGGCGGCGTATCCAGAAGCTGGAGGAGGAGGGCGTCATCAAACGGCGAGTGGCCATCCTCGACCACGAGAAGGTCAATGTGCGTGTCACCGTCTTCGTGTCGATCCGCACCAATTCGCACAGCCATGAATGGCTGCGGCGTTTTTCCGAGGTCATCCAGGAATTCCCGGAGGTGGTCGAGTTCTACCGCATGAGCGGCGACGTCGATTACCTGCTGCGTGTGGTGGTGCCCGACATCGCCGCTTACGATGCCTTCTACAAGCGGCTGATCGCCAAGATCGAGATCCGCGACGTGTCGTCATCCTTCGCCATGGAGCAGATCAAGTATACGACCGAGATTCCGCTCGACTACATGGTGCTGGACAAGGAATCGGGCGCCAACGCGGCGTGATCGTCGCGCTCGCCGCCTACCGCATTTGATTGGAGCGGCGAGCTTAGTTCTTCTTTTTGTTGAGGAAACTCCAGGGCGAATTGACCGGCAGGGTAACCGTGTCCGGCACAGTGTCGACGCTCGCCACCTCGGCCTTGCGCACCGTGTAGCCCGACTGGACGATCGACACTCCGTCGAGGATGAAGAGCTGGCTTTTCTCCATGCCGGGTTTGAGCACGCCGGTGACAGCGACCGGCTCATATGCCTCTTTCATCTTGTAGGGATGCGCCGGCGTGACCAGCACGATCTGGTTCGGCGGCGGCGTCGGCATGTGGCTGCAGGCACCCGTCCATGGCACCAGCAGGAACTGGTAGACGAGGTCGCCTTCGCGATCGACCGGCAATGCATAGCCGGCTAATTGTATGGTCCTGTCCTGCAGGTTGAGCGACAGCGTCTCGCCATGGTCGGGCAATTTTGCCGCGATCATCGGCAGATTCGCGTCCTCGGCGACGGATTGCGCGGCGGGCCGCAGATCCTTCCACAGGATATGCGCCGTTTCCGCCGAGGCTTGACTGGCGGCAAGGCCAAGTACCGCAGCGATGATCGTGCAAGTGTTGAGAGCCTTGTTCATTGGTGCCATTCTGGCCGGTCCGCGATTGCGAGCGAGTAAAACTGCCGTGATCTTTGAAGCATTTTTGGCCGATGGATCCGGCCGGTGCCGCGGAAAAGCTCCCGCGGAAAGTCGAGCGGAGAAATATTGGGAAATCGTTGTCCACGCCTTGCCTTGCCGGGGACTGGCACCGAAAATAGGCCGACGAATAACGGCAGCGAACGCCGCGCGTCCCTCGATGCCCGGCGCGCAAGAACTTGGAGAAGTTCCATGCCAGCCAGCCACGACCTCAGCGGACTGATGAAATTTCTCCGCCGCGACGAATGGCTCGAATGCTTCGAAGGGGTTTTCGATGAACACTTCGGCCCGATCCTCGACGAAGGCGAAGCGGAGTTTGAAGACCTTGCTGAAGTCCTCGATGACCACTGGGCGAACACACTCTGGGGTTGCGCGTTCGAGGACTTCCTGACGCAAGATTTCGAGGGCGAACCCACCAACATCGTTGACGAATATCTGAAGCGCCGTGGCTGGAAGGAAAGCGCGCAATCAAGGGCGTATATGGCAGCGCTGCGCACCTCGGTCATGAGTTTATATGAGGTAAGTAACGTCATCCCGGGGACGTCATTTGTGGCGCGCGATCTTATCCGCGACAGCGAGCCGATCACCGTCAGCGAGGGCAGTGCCACAAAGACTTTGAAGCAATGGGACAGGCTTGCCGCGCGGATCGTGCCCGTGATGGGAAAAAACATCATGTCCGGCGGTGTCTTGCCCTTTACCCCGCAGGCCTCGGAAACATTGTTCGATGGGCTCAAGGGCCTGTTCGGCAAAAGAAATGCAAAAAAGCTACCTGCCGTCAAAGACGAAGAGCTGCAGGCGGCAGCATTCATGTTCACGCTCTCTTGGTTGTTCGATACCCTTGGAAGGGTAGCGGGGCCGAAGCTACAGAACACCGACGGTGACGAAATCGTGTTCCACAACGTTCGTTTTCCGCTGGAGACCGGTGCGAGACAGGAGGATATCGCCACCCGGTTGAACAATATCCCAGCCTTCTCGCAAGCAGACGCGAAATTCTGGAACTGGCTGGAGGAAACGCCGAAAGGTGGCTCCAAAACAAAAGCGGTGGCCGCTCCTGCTATGGACACTACGATGGACAACGGTTCGCCCGTGCTCGGCAACATCGAGTTGAAGGGCCGTTTCTTACATCTGTCGGCCAATTCCGCCGCGCGGGCGACAAGAGGAACGGCGTTGATCCAGCAGACCCTTGGCGATCTTGTCCGAGCTCCACTAACCGAGATCAGGACTGTCGAACAGATCATGGCCGAGGAGCCGGGCAGCGGTGCCGAAACATCGCGATCGACCATCACGCCGGAAATCTCTGAGCAGACAGTCCACGAGTACTTGGATCGGCATTATCTGGAAACTCTCGATCAGCCGGTAAAAATGTTGGGAAACAAGACGCCGCGTCAGGCCGCCAAAACCACGGCCGGTCGCCAAAAACTTGTCGATTGGCTGAAATATCTCGAAAACCAGACTGCCAAGCAACCTCATCCGACTCATCCCATGGCCAGCTACAGCGTCGAGTGGATGTGGAAAGAACTCGGGGTTCATGGCCTACGGCGATAGTAGCTGGAATATCCTTACTCGGCAGGCACCGCGTTAGGGGCGGATAGGCGTCCAAATCACCCGCTGGTTAGCGCATGAGCCGCATCACATGCCGGCGGGTACCGGCGGTGCCGACCTCACGGAAGCCGCGCGCGACGAACATGTCGTGAAAACCCATGAAGCGATAGCTCGGTGCGGCCTCATCGACCGGATAGGCCTCGACGATGCGCGCGCCCCTGGCGAAGGCATGATCGATCGCGGCATCGAGCAGGGCGGAGGCCAACCCGCCGCCGCGCAATGCCCTTGGGACATAGAAGCAGACGATCGACCAGATGCCGGTTTCACTATCGTCCTGCTGCTTAGAAAGTCGTCGATAGGTCTCGCGCGGCGCGACCGAGCACCAGCCAACCGTGTTGCCATCGAGCTCGGCGATAATGCCGACCGGGGTGCCGGCATCGATGAGCGCCATCATCATGCGCTTCTTCTCATCGGTCTGGATGTGCTCGCGGCTCGAATGGCGCCATGCCATGCACCAGCAATATTTTGGCGCGCCCGGCTGCTCGAACAGGCTCTCGAAACGGCCACGTGTCTCTTGCGTTACCTCGACGAAGCGGATGCCGGCAAGGTCAGGCTTTTGCGGGTGCGAGCCTTGCGAGCTGTTTGGCATCCGTCAGTTCCTTCACCGCATCCTTGCCGATCCAGCGCGCCGTCCTGTCCGACGATGCCGCCAGTTTCTCGGCCAGCGCAAGGGCAGGGGCGTGCAGGCTCATGGACCGCTTGCCGATCTGCCGCAGCGCCCAATTGACCGCCTTGCGAACGAAATTGCGCGGATCGCCGGCATGTTTCTCGATCAGCGGCAGGTAGGCAAGAAAGGTCGCATCCGGCTCGTTCTTCAGATGCACCGCGCTCCAGGCCAGCATGGCAAAGGCGGTGCGGCGAACGAATTCGCGTTCGTCTTCGGCGAACTCGTCGATCAGTTCGCGCCAGAACGGCGTTTCGGCAAACAGGTCGGCAACGGTGTCGACGATCTCCCAGCTGTCGAAATCCGCGGCCCAGCGCCGGCATTGATCGATGTCGACCTTCTTCGGCTCGCCGGTGAAGGCGGCCATCAGCCGCGCTTCACGGATACCGCTGTCCCATAGCAGAAGCGACCGCTGGTGGTTCTTCTTCAGCTTGCGCGCCAGCGGCCGCAATTCGGAATTGCCGACGCCGAGCGCCCTCGCGGTGTTGATGCCGAAGCGCGCCATGCCCGCCCGGTTTTCCGCAGTGCCGATCGAGCGCAGGTGGGCGACGATGTCATCGACGCTCCAGCTCGGATCGGGCAGGGCCATTGCTGTCTATTTTTCCAGGCGCGCCAGCAGCGAGGAGGTATCCCAGCGCTTGCCGCCCATCTCCTGCACATCCTTGTAGAACTGGTCGACAAGTGCGGTCACCGGCAGCTTGGCGCCGTTGCGGTTGGCCTCCGCCAGGCAGATGCCGAGGTCCTTGCGCATCCAGTCGACGGCGAAGCCGAAATCATATTTGCCGGCATTCATCGTCTTGTGGCGGTTTTCCATCTGCCAGGAACCGGCGGCGCCCTTGGAGATCACCTCGATCACCTTCTCGATGTCGAGGCCGGCCTTCTTGCCGAAATGGATGCCCTCGGCCAGCCCCTGGACTAGGCCGGCAATGGCGATCTGGTTGATCATTTTCGTCAGTTGGCCGGCGCCTGCCGATCCCATCAGGCCGACCATGCGGGCGTAGGCGTCGATGACCGGCCTGGCCTTGTCGAAGGCGGCCTGCTCGCCGCCGACCATGACGGTCAGCACGCCGTTCTCGGCGCCGGCCTGGCCGCCTGACACCGGCGCGTCGAGGAAGGAGAAGCCCGCTTTGCGCGCGGCTTCGTCAAGCTCGCGCGCGACCTCGGCCGAGGCTGTGGTGTTGTCGATGAAGACGGCACCCTTTTTCATCGCGGCGAAGGCGCCGTTCGCACCGGACGTGACCGAGCGCAAATCATCGTCATTGCCGACGCAGGAGAAAACGAAATCCTTGCCCTCGGCCGCTTCGGCCGGCGTCAGCGCCAGCCTGCCGCCATGCTCGGCCACCCACTCCTCGGCCTTTGCCTTGGTGCGGTTATAGACGGTGACGTCGTGGCCGCCCTTGTTCCTGAGGTGTCCGGCCATCGGATAGCCCATGACGCCAAGACCGAGAAATGCCACCGATGCCATAAGCCTGCCTTCCAACAAAACAGAGATTTCAGTGGCCAAAGGTCTAGGCCATGCGAAAAATTCGTCAAGGCACGCAGCCCCGCTTCGACTGGTGCAGGCCGATGCGCAGCACTCTATCGATGCAGGTGGATGGTGATCCGGCGCTCGATCCATTCGACGCCGTGGCGCAGGATTTCGACCATCACCAGATAGACGATCGCCACCCAGATATAGGCCTGGATGTCGAAGGATTTTGCGTAGGCGAGCTTGGCGTTGCCCATCAGGTCGTAGACGGTGATGATCGCGACGATGGCGGAAGCCTTGATCATCAGGATGAGTTCGTTGCCGTAGGGCCTGAGCGCGACGATGATCGCCTGGGGCAGGACCACTTTGCGCAGCGTCTGCAATTTGTGCAGGCCAAGCGAGGCAGCACCTTCCCATTGGCCGCGCGGCACGCTTTCGATGGCGCCGCGCAGGATTTCGGCCTGATAGGCGGCAGTGTTGAGCGAGAAGGCAAAGACACCGCAATAGAAGGCTTCGCGGAAGAACCACCACAGCCCGACCGTTTCGAGCTCGGGCCGGAACGAGCCGACGCCGTAATAGACCAAGTAGGTCTGCACGAGCAGCGGCGTGCCACGGAAGAAATAGACGTAGCAATAGGCGAGCCCCGACATGACACGGTTCTTCGACATGCGGCCATAGGCGACCGGCAGCGAGAAGATGGCGCCGAGGACCATTGAGATGCTCACCAGCGACAGGGTGGTTCCCAGGCCCTGCAGATAGGCTGGAGCGTATCTGGCGAAGAACTCGGCGTTCCACGCATAGATCAGGTAGGCAACGATGCCGGCGCCGAACAGCACCCAGATGCCGACCAGCGCGTAACCGAGGATGCGGGCGCGCGACCAGCCTCGCGCTTGCGGAGGCGGCTTCTCGATCGCGATAGCCTGGCTGACGCTCATCGCGCTTCCCTCCGTCCGAGGTGGCGCAGGATGTAGCTAGTGGCGATTGATGACAGGACAGCCAGCAGCAGGAAGATCAGCGCCGCGACGCTGTAGAACAGGAAGGAATGCTTGGTGACGCGCGCCGCGACGCCGGATTGGCGCAAGGTCTCCGCGAGATTGACCACCGAGACCAGCGAGGTGTCCTTGAGCAGGCTCAGCCAGCAGTTCTCCAGGCCTGGAAAAGCGATGCGGATCAGCTGCGGCAGGATCACCAGCCGCATCGTCTGCCATTTCGACAGGCCAATGGCGTAGCCGCCCTCGTACTGGCCTTTCGGAATGGCACGAAACGCGGAGAGGAAGACCTCGCTGGCGTAGGAGGAGAAGATCAGCGACAGCACGATCATGCCGGCGATGAAGCTGTTGACGTCGATCGTCGCGTCCGGATTGAACAGCCGCACGACATGTTGCAGCAGAAGCGGCATGCCGAAGAAGAACAGGAACAGCGTCACCAGTTCCGGCAGGCCGCGAAAGACGGTGGTGTAGATGTTGCCGGCCAACCGCAGCGAAGGCTCTTCATGCTGCTTGGCGAAGGCGACGAAAAAGCCGATCACCAAGCCAATCGGCAATGTGGCCAGCGCCAGCGCGATGGTGACCAGAACGCCAGACGCAATGTCGTCACTCCAGCCTTCCGGTCCCCAACTGAGAAGTGTCCAAATGCTTTGGGCCGGCATTGACGGGTCGTGTCTCCGTGGCGATCCCGGAAGGATTTAAGGGCGGCGACGGGTGCCTCGCCGCCCTTGGTTATCGATCAGGATTCGGCGCCGTAGACGTCGAACTTGAAGTACTTGTCGTTGATTTCCTTGTACTTTCCGTTCTTGCGGATGGCGTCGATCGCTTCGTTCAGCTTGTTGACCAGATCGGTCTCGCCCTTGCGCACGGCAATACCGGCGCCCGGTCCGAAGATCTCAACCGGCTGCGGCGAGGGCTGGCCGAGGATCTTGCAGCAGGCGCCGTCCGGCGAATCCAGCCACTGCTGCAGCACGACGATGTCGTCCTCGATGGCGTCGAGACGGCCATTGGCGAGGTCGGCCTGTTCCTCCGGGCTGCTCGGATAGCCCTTGATGGTGCTGTCCGTATAGGTCTTCGAGGCATAGTTGTAGTGCGTGGTCGTGGTGGCGACGCCGATGTTCTTGCCGGCGAGGTCTTCCTTGGTCACGCCCTTGAGCGGCGAATCCTTCGGCACGGCGATCGCCGACGGCGTGTTGTAGTATTTGTGGCTGAAGTCGACCTTTTGCTGGCGCTCGGGCGTGATCGACATCGAGGCGACGATAGCGTCGAACTTGCCGGCCTGCAGCGCCGGGATGATGCCATCCCAATCCTGCGCGACGAAAGTGCACTTCACCTTCATCTCGTCACAGAGGGCCTTGGCGATATCAATATCGAAGCCGACCAACTGGCCGTCCGAAGTCAGGTTGTTGAAGGGCGGATACGCGCCTTCAGTGCCGATCCTCAGGGTCTTTTCCTGAGCCTGGGCGACGCCAAGTGTCAGCAGCGCGGCCGAAGCGGCAAGCGCGATACGCAGTGCAATACGCATGATAATCCTCTCATATTGTCATGGCCGCTGTCCCGTGCGGCTCTTGTGGGCGGCCGTTTCTTGACCGCCCGCTGGCGCGGATACTCCCACTCTTTGCGAGAAAAAAGCAACTGCAAATCAACGGCAGACGACAATCACCGTCTGCCGTTGCGTTACTTGGTTTGAGCCACGAGACCTGTGCTGCGCTCGACAAAGTCGGCTATCGATTTCGTATCGTTGAGGTCGAAAACCGGCAGCTTTTCGTCTTCGACCGTGAAGTCGGCGGCGACCGCTATAATGTTGGGATCGTTGCCCGAAAGCGGCGTCCGGTCCTTGGCTTCAAGCCGCCTTGCCTCGATCTTCTTGTGCGCTTCGCGCTTGTAGCCCTCGACCAGCACGATGTCCGAGGGCGCCAGCCGCGCCAGTATATCGTCCAGCGTCGGCTCGTCCTCGCCGCGCAATTCGTGCATCAGCGCCCAGCGCCGGCCGGAGACGATCGCGACCTCCGTCGCTCCCGCTTGCCGGTGGCGAAAACTGTCGGCGCCCGGCTTGTCGATGTCGAAGTCATGGTGGGCGTGCTTCACCGTCGAAACCGTCCAGCCGCGCGCCACCAGTTCGGTGACGAGCTTTTCCGTCAAAGTCGTCTTGCCGGAGTTCTTCCAGCCGGTGATGCCGAACACGCGTCTCATGGCCGGAGGCTTTGCAACAGACTTTTCGCCGTCGCAAGGTCGTCCGGCGTGTTGATGTTGAAGAACGGGTCGACCCTTTGGCCGCCGGCCTCGATCATGGGGAACTCCACTGCGACATAGCCGTGGCGCTTGATGAAAGCGGAAACCCGTCGGTTGTCCTCGTCGACCAGGAAATGGCGCAAGGCGTCGCGCAGGCCGAGCGGCCAGAGCGCGAAGGTCGGGTGCCATCTGCCGTCGGAACTGGCGACGGCGATCGCGCCAGGACGGTCGTGGGCCGCCACGACAAGGCGCTCGACGAGGGTGTCGGGGAAGAACGGCGTGTCGCCGGCGGCGCTCACCAGCCACTGGCAGCCCGTTTGCTTTGTCGCCCATTCGAGACCGGTCAGAATCCCCGCAAGCGGGCCGGCATAGCCCGACACGGTATCTTTGAGCACCGGCAGCTCCATGGCGGCAAATCTTGCCGGATCGCCATTCGCGTTGAGGCCCAAGATCGCGACTTGCGGCTTCATTCGGGCGGCAACATGATCGAGCAGCCGGATTTTACCCAACGAAAGCAAAGGTTTGTCGCCGCCGCCCATCCGGCGCGACTGGCCTCCCGCCAGAATGATCCCTGCAACAGTCCGATCCATCGCGCCTATATGCCGTCCGGCGCCATATCGGGTCCAGCGCTTTCCGCCGCAGGCTGTCTGCGACCCACGACGCGCTCGCGATAGAGCGCGTAGAGGCCGGAGCCGATGATAATCGCGGCGCCGACGATCATCGGCGGATCGGGCATGTCGCCGAAAATGACGAGGCCGAGCAGGATCGACCACAGCAGCGCGGTGTAGCGGAACGGCGCGATGAAGGAGATGTCGCCCGAGCGCATCGCCATGATGATGAACTGATAGCCGATCAGCACCAGCACCGCCGCCAGCGCCAGCAGCGCGGTCGCCCTGCCGCTCATCGGCGTCCAGCCGCCCATCGGCGACAAAAGCAGTGCGCCCAGGACCGTCATGGCAAGCGCGGTCGCGGTCGACACCAGCATGGTCGGGATCGCCTGCGGGATACGCTTGGTGGCGAGGTCGCGCACCGCGCAGCAGGCGACGCTGGTCAATGCCAGCAGCGAATAGACGCTGAACCCTTCGAAACCCGGCCGCACGATGATCAGCACGCCTGCGAAGCCGACGGCAATGGCAATCCAGCGCCGCCAGCCGACGCCTTCGCCGAAGAACAGCGCCGCGCCCATCGTCACCGCCAGCGGCAGCGCCTGCAGCACGGCGGAGACATTGGCGATCGGCAAATGCGCAAGCGCGATGAGGAACGACACCGTTGCGCCGGCTTCGCCCGCCACTCGCGCAGCCACCATCGGCTGCAGCATGGCGGCCGGATTGGCAAGCGCGCCGCGCCGCCAGGCAAGCAGGCCGACGAAGACAGACGCGAAGGCGCCGCGCACCAGCATGACCTGCGCCATGTTCATCGATTCGGAAGAGAATTTGGTGATCGCGTCGTTCAAGGTGAAGCCGACCATGGCCACGATCATGAACAGCGCGCCGCGCAGATTTGGCGAGAGAGGCAAAGGCGTTTCCGGATTTATTTCAAATCAAGCCTGTAGCAGGCAACCGGAAAACAGCAACGGCAAAGAAATGGGCCACGAATTTCTGCGTGACCCATGAGATCGATTTGCAAAAGTTTCGAAGGCTTACTTCGGCGTCAGCACTTCGGTGCCGTTGCCGTTCTGGCCGGCGATGGTCCACAGCCCGTGCAGGGAACCGTCCTTCTCGATCTTGTAGACGACGAGGCCGATCTCCTTGCCCATCGCGTAACCAGCGGAAAACGCATTGTCGTTGCGCATGCAGATACCGTCCGAGGTCGAGCCGCCGGTTTCCCAGTGGATCGTGCAGGTCGTGTCGCTGGTCAGCGTGATGGTTGCCTCGCCGCCATATTTCGAACCGTCGAAATTGGTGCCGGCGACCGTATAGGTGCCGCCGATCGACTGAGCCGCCGCCGGCATGGCAGCAACCCCAAGCATTGCAAGTGAAAGCATGAATCTGCGCATGTGCACTCCCCCTAAGAGCGAAAAATTGCGCTGAGACGCTAGGCTGGAAAAGGCTGGCGGTAAATCGGGGCGAAGGCGGCGCAAGCGCTTTATTTTCCGCGTGGCCAGGCTGCCTCAAGGGCCGCGCAGGCTCTCGGTGATGGCACCGACCAGCGGATTGTATTTCGCCTTGAGCGCGGCGGGATATTCGATCCAGACAGTGCGGATGACGTCATCCTTGCCGAACAGGCGGCGTTCATAAAAGATCTTGCCGTCCTTGGTGCCGGACAGCACCGCCCAGTTCCTGCCTGTCTTGCTGTAAGTGACCTTGTAGCCCGGCTCGGTGCTCACTTTCTCGCCGTCGACGAAACCCTGCGGGGTGTCGTTGTCGATGTTGTTGATGCCGGAGCAGATCAGGCTGGCGCCGTCGGCACTAAGCCATTGCTGTCCATCGCCATTTTCCGGCTCGGGCATGGGATTGTTGAAGATTTCATCGGGGAATGTGCATGACTGGCCGAAGCGCGCATTCACGTAAGTGAACGGCCTGGCGGTTGCCGTTGTCGTCATGATGATCGAGAGGGGGAGGAGTGCGGCCAGCGACGACCAGCCGATGCGATGAAGATTTTGCATGATTCCCCCTTGGCCGATGACCAGAGGCGATCATGCACCAAGCCAGGGAAAAAATCAGCCGCCGGTGACGCTCATATGCCGCGACACCGAGGGGCGGCTGGTGCGCCGGTCGATGATGAAATCATGGCCCTTCGGCTTGCGGCCGATGGCCTCGTCGATTGCCGCGTCGAGCAGTTCGTTGCCTTCGGAGGCGCGCAACGGCGCCCGGAGGTCGGCGGCATCCTCCTGGCCAAGGCACATATAGAGCGTGCCGGTGCAGGTCAGCCGCACGCGGTTGCAGCTTTCGCAGAAATTATGCGTCATCGGCGTGATGAAGCCGAGCCGGCCGCCGGTCTCGGCGACATGGACATAGCGGGCAGGGCCGCCGGTCTTGTAGGGGACATCAGCGAGCGTGAACTGGCGCTCCAGCGAGGCGCGCAGCAGCGACAGCGGCAAATACTGGTCGGTGCGGTCGGCCTCGATCTCGCCCATCGGCATCGTCTCGATGAGGGTGAGGTCCATGCCGCGGCCATGCGCCCAGCGCATCAGCTCAGGGATTTCGGCATCGTTGAAGTCGCGCAGCGCCACGGCGTTGAGCTTGATCTTCAGCCCGGCCTTCTGCGCGGCATCGATGCCTTCCATCACCTTGCCGAGATTGCCCCAGCGCGTGATCTGGTGGAATTTCCCGGCATCGAGCGTGTCGAGCGAGACGTTGATGCGCTTGACGCCGCAGTCGGCGAGCTCGGCGGCGAAGCGCGAAAGCTGCGAACCGTTGGTGGTCAGCGTCAGTTCTTCCAGCGCGCCGCTCTGGAGATGCCGCGACAGTTGGCGCACCAGATGCATGATGTTCTTGCGCACCAGCGGCTCACCGCCGGTCAGCCGCAGCTTCCTCACGCCTTTTTCGATGAAAACGGTGCAGAGCCGGTCAAGCTCCTCGAGCGACAGCAGATCCTTCTTCGGCAGGAAGGTCATGTCCTCGGCCATGCAATATGTACAGCGGAAATCGCAGCGGTCGGTGACCGACACGCGCAGATAGCTGATGGTGCGACCGAAGGGGTCGATCATGTTACGACCGAAGGGGTCGATCATGTCCATTTGCAAGCGTTTCCCATGGCCTGAGCGACGTCGTTATATACAGCTATGTGATACGATCCAATGCCGCATTCAAGATAGAAGGTCTTGATCTTTGGTAACATTCTCTGACCGACATCGCATGTCGGCTGCTTCCAATCTATCCGGATCGTGCGAAGCGGCGTAGGGAAGGGCGCAACCAAAGCAGGACCAGTCATGACCGCGCCGAATGAACTCAGGGTCTCGAAGGACCGCAAGCTGCTTACCGTGACCTTTCCCGGTCATCAACCGTTCGAATTGCCGGCGGAGCTCCTGCGTGTGGCCTCGCCGTCGGCGGAAGTGCAAGGCCATTCGCCGGAGCAGCGAGTGACCGTGCCCGGCAAGCGCAACGTCGCGATCCTCAAGATCGAGCCGGTCGGCAACTACGCGGTGCGCATCACCTTCGACGATTTCCACGACACCGGCATCTTCACCTGGAACTATCTGCATACGCTAGGCCATGAAAAAGACGAGCGCTGGAGCGCCTATCTTGCCGAGCTGGCCGAGAAGGGACTTAGCCGGGACCGCTAAAGCGCGTCGCGCTGAAACGGATTCAGGCGACGCGCTTTAAGTCCTTGTTTTTATGCATGTCGTTGTCCCAGAACCGCGTACGCTTCTGGGCGACATGCATTAGCCTGGTTGCAGGACGTTTCAATACAGGCGGCCGGCTGTCGTCAAAACGTCATGGGCGTGGCGTAGCGCCTGCAAAGGTCCGGAGAACAAGACAATGTCGCTCATCACATCCGTCGAACAGCTCGAGGCGCTTTACGGGCAGCCGGGCGAGGCCTCGGTCGTCAAGGAACTCGACCATGTGATTCCCGAATATGCCGCCTTCATCGAAGCCTCGCCCTTCGTGGCGCTGGCGACCAGCGGACCGGAGGGGCTCGACTGCTCGCCGCGCGGCGATCTCGCCGGCTTCGTGCGCATCGTCGATGAGAAGACGCTGATGATGCCGGACAGACGCGGCAACAACCGCGCCGATTCGCTGAAGAACATCATCCGCGATCCGCGCGTCGGTCTGCTCTTTCTTGTGCCGGGCTCAGGCACCACGCTGCGCGTCAACGGCCGCGCGCATATCACAACCGATGCCGGGCTTTGCGCGTCCTTCATGGTCGACGGCAAGCCGGCTCGCTCGGTTACCGTCATCGATGTCGACACGGTCTATTTCCAGTGCGCCCGCGCCATCGTGCGCTCCGAGCTCTGGAACCCGGCCAGGCACGTCGACCCGAAGTCGCTGCCGACGCCCGGCCAGATCCTCGAGATCACCAGCCGCAAGAACATCGACGCGGAAACCTACGACAAGGAATGGCCGGAACGAGCCAAGAAGACGATGTGGTAGGCGTATTGATATTCAGGTGAGGCCGGCCTGCAAACGACGGTTTCCTGCGCTTCCGGTGCTCACGTACTTTGAGTACGCTCCGCTCCGGTTCTCGGAAGCCATCGTTTTCGACTCGGCCTGATCTGAATCTCAATACGCCTGGCGACGCGGGTTCCTGCCTCAGGCTTCCTTCAGGATATCGGCGATCTTGCGCATCTGCTCGCCGATCATGTCGCACTGTTCCGGCGTCGACTGGCTCATCGCCTTCTCGATCAGCGCCATGTGAACCTTCAACGCCTTCATCAGCAGTGCTTCGCCTGCCTCGGTGAGGTTCAGCCGCAGCACGCGCTTGTCCTTCTCGTCGCCCTCGCGGCGCAGCAGGCCGCGCGCCTCGAGCTGCGGCAACAGCATCGTGATGTTGGAGCGGCCGACCAAGAGCTTGCGGGCAAGGTCGTGCTGCGACATGCCGGGATGGCGGTAGAGATTCATCAGCACGTCGAGCTGCGCCGGCTTGAGGTCGAGAGGGGCAAGCTTCACCGCCAGCGTGCGCTCCAGCACATGGCAGGCGCGCGCCACCGCAACCCAGTTGCGGAAGCGAGGATTGTCCCAGGGCAGCTCTTGCTTAATGTTCATCTTTGAACTATTATGTTCATGCTTGAACGAATGGATGGACTGCCAATATGGCATCATTTGGAATGAAGGTCATCCGGGGCGTTTTTGGCGCGGCCGAGCATGTTGCGCCGCGTCTCAGCGGCCGCGCCGCGTTCGAATTGTTCTGCCGCACGCCGAACGTCAAGGCCTTGAGCGATGGCGAACGCCGCGCTGTCGAACGTGCCTCAACCTTCATGGCCGAGGCGCGCCACCACCGGCTGAAGACCAGGACGGATTGCGTCGCGGTGCATGAATTCAGGCCGGAGCCGGGCAGGGAGACTTGCGGCACCGTGCTCGTCATCCATGGCTGGCGTTCGCGCACGGAGTATATGCGCGCGCTGATCGACGGGTTTCGTGGCGCAGGTTACAAGGTCGTCTCGCTCGACCTGCCCGGGCATGGCCATTCGCGCGGCCGCCATCTCAACATGGTGAATGCCGTGGACGCGGCGCGCGTCGCCGGCGAATGGTTCGGTCCGTTTGCCGCCATCGTCGGCCACTCCTTCGGCGGTGCGATTGCCGCCAACGCGGTTGCGGCATCGGTCAAGGGCATGCCGCCGCTGGCGGCGCAAAAGCTGGTGCTGATCGCGGCGCCGAGCTCACTGCCGGCAATCTTCGACGATTTCAGCCGCATGATGAATGTCGGGCCGCGCTCCCGCGTCGCCATGGCGGATCGGGTGAAACATCTCTCGGGCCGGCCGCTCAGCGAATTCACCGGCGACCGACAGCTTGCCGCGGCACCCGTGCCGACGCTGATCATCCATGCGCCGGACGATCGCGAGGTCCATGCCGACCATGCGAAGCGCTATGCGGGCGCCGGTCGGCATGTCCACCTGCACTGGGCCGACGGGCTTGGCCACCGCCGTATCCTCGGAGACTGGGATGTCGTTGCGCGCGCAGTGGGCTTTGTGACCGGGCAGCGGGATTCGATCCTGCACTAGGGTGCGAGGCCGCCCCTAGATTTGCGAGCCTGCTTTCGATCCCGGGCTGCTGCGGCCAAGGCGCGGCTCTATCCCGGCCAGCAGCCGCTGAATGTTGGCGCGATGGCGCACGATCACGTAGAGGCTGCCCGCGATCACCAGCAACCGATAGGGCAACGGTTGCTCCAGCCCGCAGACAAGCGCGACCGCCGTCAGTGCCGCCAGTATCGAGCTGAGGGAAACAATCCGGAAAAGAGCGAGCGTTACGGCAAATGCCGCCGCGGCCCCCAATACAATCGGCCAGGATATGGCCAGCAGCACGCCAAGTCCCGTCGCGGCTGATTTTCCGCCTGTAAGATTCAGCCAGATCGACCGGCCGTGCCCCAGCAAGACGGCAAGTCCGGCAAGGCAAACGGCCCAAGGCACCACGGTTTGCAATTCAAGCGCCGTTGGCGGCGCGGCGGATGATATGGTGTAGCACCAGGGATAAAACCAGCGGGCAAAGACGACCGCCGCCACGCCTTTCAGTATATCGACCACCAGCACCGCCAGCGCGGGCCATTTGCCCAGGGTTCGCAGCACGTTCGTGGCGCCGGTGGATTTGGAGCCGTGCTCGCGTATGTCGATGCCCTTGAGCAGTTTGCCGGCCAGATAGCCGGAAGGCGTAGAACCGAGGAGACAGGCGATCGCCAATCCGACCGCACTCGCTATCCAGAAAACCATTGGGGTCGATCGATTCCGGAAGTTTCAGGATTCGTGATCAATCGGTCTTTTTCTTCTGGCCGGGCTCGATCGGCAGGCCAGCCGCTTTCCAAGCGGTGTAACCGCCGAGGATGTGCTTGACCGGCGTCAGTCCCATGTCCTGCGCCGTCTTGGTGGCGAGCGCCGAGCGCCAGCCGCCGGGGCAGAAGAAGACGAAGGTCTTTCCGCTAGCGAAGAACGGCTTGTGATAAGGGCTTTCGGGATCGATCCAGAATTCCAGCATGCCGCGCGTCACATGCTTGGCACCCGGGATCTTGCCATCGCGCTCGACCTCGCGAGGGTCGCGCAGGTCGACGAAGATCGTGTCGTCATCCTCCAGCAGCCCGGCTGCCTCCTCCGGCGACACGACCTCGATCTCGGCATTCGCCTCATCGAGCAACTGGCGATAACCCTTCTTCACGGCAGACCCTCCCGGCCACGTTTGTTGCGACCGCCGAAATTTCGATCACAAAGCCCTGCGTTTGTCACGGGGTCAGCCGAGGGCGCCGGCCATCGCCAACGTCTGATTGTTTTCGAGGCCGGAGCAATCGCTGCCTCGGGTCTCACAATGAAGTGAAACCGTTCGGCCACACGGCTTCGAAAATTTATGGAAGCTTAACGAAAACGGTATGAATCAGTATAGTCACGTCATACATCCGCCATGCGGAGGGCGGGACCGTCCAGCGGCGCGGAACGGGAACCGGTCACAACCGGTGCGGGTGAAGCATGAGAATTCTCGGGAACAAAAAAACTGTCATGCCGATCGCGATTGCGGCTACGCTTGCCTTCGGGCAGCAGCCGGCAAGCGCGCAAGGACTGTTCGACATGCTGTTCGGCGGTGGCATCCGGCACAATCCGCAGGGCGAGTTTCCGCCGCCGCCGAAGCCGCGCAAAATACGGCCAGACGCATCGGCCGATGAGGGTGGTGGCGTCAGGATAAGCAGTCCGACCTACAACACCTACAGGGCCGACAAGCTTGTTCGCGTCGACTTCAAGTCACTGTTGCCGGCAACGCCACCCGCGACGGCGCAGGATGCGGCCTTCGTGCCGTCCGTGACGAGCACCGCGTTTCGGGATGCGGTTGCGGGTTTGAGCGATTATGAGCTGTTCGCCGAGCCTGACATCGCCAAGGCGCTGATCGCCTATTATTCGTCCAATCCGGACTTCATCTGGGTGAGCGACAACGCTCCCAACAGCAGGGCGCAGGACGCGGTGCGCGTGCTTGGCGAGGCCGCCAGCTATGGTCTGGCGCCGGCCGACTACTCCGTCGATATTCCGGCGGCCGCGACTTCGGCCACGCCTGAAGAGCGGACCAAGGAACTGGTCCGCTTCGAGATGGCACTCTCGGCGCGCGTGCTGCGCTACGCACAGGACGCCCAGAGCGGCCGCGTCGATCCTAACCGGATGACCGGCTATTATGATTTTCCGGCCAAGCCGTTCGATCTGGAAGGCGCGCTGAAGACGTTGGCGCATACCCAGGAAGTGCGCACCTATCTCGAATCGCGGCATCCGCAGAACGCCGAGTACCAGGCGCTGCGCGTCGAGCTCGAAGCGCTCGAAGCCAGTGAAGAAAACGAGATCGTCGTCGATCCGAAGCTGCTGCTCAAGCCCGGTGAGAGCAGTCCGGAACTGCCTAAATTGCTGACGCTGATTTCGCGCAATCTCGACGATGAGATGGGCGGCAGCTATGGCGAGGTGCTGGCCCGGCTGGGCAAGAGCGAGCTCTACGAGCCGGACCTGGTGCCGGTGATCAAGGCAGTGCAGCAGCGGGAAGGCATGAAGGGCGACGGCGTCATCGGCCCGCGCACGGTGGCTTCACTGGCCGGCGCGTCGAAGGCCGACAGGATCGAGAAGGTCAAGGTGGCGCTCGAAGAACTGCGCTGGCTGCCGTCGGATCTCGGCAGCCCACGCGTCTTCATCAACCAGCCGGCCTTCACTGCCAGCTATATCGACAATGGCGAGGAGAAGCTGAAGACCCGCGCGGTCATCGGCCGGGTCACCAACCAGACCGCCTTCTTCTACGACCAGATCAAGCAGGTCGACTTCCATCCCTATTGGGGCGTGCCGCAGTCGATCATCGTCAATGAGATGCTGCCCAGGCTGCGCAGCGATCCCGGCTACCTCGACCGTGCCGGCTACGAGGTGACGGATTCGCGCGGCAAGAAGATCCCATCTTCGTCCGTCAATTGGGGCGCCTATGGCGCCAACATCCCGTTCAGCGTGCGCCAGCAGCCGAGCGAGGCCAACGCGCTGGGCGAATTGAAGATCCTCTTCCCCAACAAGCACGCCATCTACATGCATGACACACCGCAGAAGTCGTTCTTCGCGCGCGACATGCGGGCGCTCAGCCATGGCTGTATCCGGCTGCAGGATCCGCGCGGCATGGCTGCCGCGGTGCTTGGCACCTCCGTCGACGACATAGCCGAGAAGCTGAAGCAGGGGCATTCGACCGAGAATGTCACGCGCATCATCCCGGTCTATGTCGCCTATTTCACCGCATGGCCGGACATGTCCGGCAAAGTCGAATATTTCGACGACGTCTATGGTCGCGATTCCAAGCTGATGCAGGCGCTCGACGCGACTGAGGCTGTGCGCACGCCGTCAAGCTAAGCGGTTGACAAGCGGCCGGCGGAAGCCGGCATCGCGCCCGGCGATCCGCCAGTAGATCAGGCCGGCCACGAGGCCGGCGCCGGCGATGATGCCCATGTCGGCCCAGCGTTCCGGATCGTCGGCGGCGTCGGGCCAGATCAGCATGAAACCGGCGGCCGCCGCAGCAAGTCTTTGTTTTGATGCATGTCGTTGTCCCAGAACCCCTGCACACTTCTGGGCGACATGCATTAGGCTCCGCGCGTGGCGCCAGGGTCCTCAGGCGCCACCACACAGATGCTCGGAGTCGGGCAGGGCCCACGTGCCTTTGGCGGCGAGGTCGACGGCGTAGTAAACCCTGCCGCGCAGATCGTCTTTCGGACAGTCGCGTGGGATCGCGATCAGGCACATCACGACCGGATCGCCAACCTTGGAACTCGCCAGTCCCGCCTCCCGGTCATAGGAGACCGCCGTGCCGCCATTGGTAAACCTCGCCGCGCTCCCAGCTTCCGGGCTTGCGGTTTCCAGCGGGTCGTCGCCCAGCCTCGTCGTCAGCGCCTCGATATGGGTAAAGCCGCATTTTCCGACCGACACCGGCAGGGGCTGATCGGTCGGCCTCGGCGTTTTTGCCGCGAAGTCGAGCGCCTTCTTGCCGATCAGCGCGATGTTGTAGTCCTGCACCCATGACGGCGCATTGCCGTAAGTCTGCAAAGCATTGTTCTGCGCACTGACGATGCAGGCCGCATCCGTTTTGCAGGCATTCCGGTCGGCGACCAGTCCCCTGGCGATCTTGCGCTTGTCACCGCCGAAGGCGGGTTCGAAACCGCCATAGGCCTTGCTGACAAGCGCATCGATGGCTGACATTTGCGGGTCGGCGCAGATCGTCTTTTCGGTGGGCAACTGCGCCTTTCGGCAATCGAAGGACGGGCCGTCCGCCCGCGCCAGGCTGGACGCTCCAAGCGCCGATGTCACAAGCAGGGCGGTTACGCAGATTTGAAGCCGCATATTGTCCTCCGGCCGGCCTGTCTCGACGATCAAGTCTATGCCGGATGCAGGCCTCGCGGAATAGCCGAGGCGGGTAAACGAGTGCGGCCTATTTGGGTTCGCCGGTCACGGGATCGTAGGTGATTTGGACCTTGGCCTTGTCCGTCGTGTAGTAGGTGACGGTATAGCCGTCGCTATCCCAACCGACCTCCTTGACATAGCGGAAGTCGTTGCGATGCTCGACCTTGGCGATAATTTCCGAAAGTTTCTTGGCATTTTGCGGGGGCAGCACCTGGTCGTCTGCCGCGAAGGCTGGTCCGCCGGCAAGGATGGCCGCGATACCGATTGCTAAAACGACAGTGCGCATGAGAGCCCTCGATCTCGTATTGGCCAAAATCTCGTATCGGCCCGAATGCGGTGAGAAACTCGCACGCAGGCAGGTTGGTTCCGTTGCGTAAGAACAACGCATTTCGAGGCATTTGCCTTGAGGCAGTCGACCTTCGCCTGGCGCTAATCAATTCAGCATTGCTTGGGGCAAAAGAGCGGGCGATTTCAATAGGTAATATTGCGAGGCGGATGTGCCTCTTAATGTAACGAATGACTAACCATGCGCCGGATCGAGAATTCGTCATATTAGCTGTTCGTAGTAGAGCTTTCGGCAAGACCCTGATAGAGTCCTCGCCATAACAGGGTGGCAACGGCGCGCTGGCCTGCCGAGGAGTTCCGTCGGCGGGCGGCGACGTGTTTTCGAGCACAGGTCGCCTGTTTGGACTGAAGCGGGGGACTGGGGGCTCGATCATGGCTGAACGGAATTATACCCGTCAGCTTGCGACAATCATTTCAATCGACGCCGTAGGGTTCTCGAGGCTTATGGGCATCGACGACGAGTTGGCCGTCGCCGCCTTCGAGGAGAGGCGCGACATCATCGCCGACAGTTGCGGCGCATTCGGCGGGCGCACGTTCGGCGATGCCGGCGACAGCATCATGGCCGAATTCGGCAATCCGATCGAAGCCTTGCGGGCGGCGTTCGATTTCCAGGCGCGGATCGTGGCGTTGAATTCAGCGGTCGCCGAAGACATGCGCATGCCGTTTCGCGCCGGGATCAACACCGGCGACGTCATTGTCCGCGAAGGCCGTCTTTACGGCGACGACGTGAACATCGCCGCCCGGCTTCAGGAATTCGCACCGCATGACGGCGTCGCCATCTCGGCGACGACATGGCACCACGTGAAGGACAAGACGGCGGCGGTCTTCACCGATCTCGGCGAGTTCAGCCTGAAGAACATCGCCCTGCCGGTGCAGGTCCTGATCGCCGGCCGCAGCGGCAACGGGCCTGCCGCGGCGACTTCCTTCGTGACTGTCCCCACCGCGCCCGGCCACTACAGGCCGGTCGCCAAGGGTCCCCCGGCAATCGCGGTGCTGCCGTTCCAGGGCAACGGAAGCGAACCCGACGTCGGCTATATGGCGGACGGTATTGCCGAGGACATCATCTACGGCCTTTCCAACACGCGCTGGCTTTCGGTCATCGCCAAGGGTTCAAGCTTCCAGTTTCGCGACGACAGCCTGGGCACAAGGCTCATCGGCAACGCGCTTGGCGCGCGCTACATCGTTAGCGGCACGTTGGCGCGCTATGGCGGGCAGATCCGTCTCAACGCGTCGCTCACCGACACCTCGAACGGGCGCCTGGTCTGGTCGCAGCGCTTCGACCGCGACCTTGTCGACATCTTCAGCCTGCGCGACCAGATCGGCAGCGAGATCGTTTCCATCCTCGACAAGGAGGTCGATCGCGCCGAGCAGGCGCGAACCTTCCAGGTGCCTTGGGAGAGCCTCGAAACGTGGCAACTGGTCAGGCGCGGCCGCTGGCACATGAACAGGCGCACGCGTCGCGATACCGAAATCGCCCTCGACTTCTTCGACAGAGCCTACCGGGACGATCCGAACTCGAGTGCCGTGCTCAACGAGCTGGCATGGTGGTATTTTTGGCGGGCCTGGCTGCGTTTCGGCGATAGCGACGACCTGGAAAAAGTCGAGACTCTTGCGCGCAAGGCGCTTCTGATGGACAGCCTCGATGCGCGTCCGCATGCTTATCTCGGCGCCGCCGACATCATGCGCGGCCTTCCGGCTTTGGCGGCCGAGCACCTCACCGAGGCGATCCACATCAATCCGAGTTTCGCCTTCGCCCGCTCGGCCATGGGCAGCGCGTATCTGCTGCTTGGCGATGCGACCGGCGCGATACCGTTCTTCCTTGATACAGAGCGGTTGAGCCCGTTCGACCTCTATCGATTCCACAATCTGGGGGAACTGGCCGCCGCCTATTGCTTCGTCGAGGACTGGCCGGCCGCGATCGCCACCGCCGAGCGCTCGCTCAACCTGTCGCCAGGTTACTTTTACGCCAGGTTCCTGAAGATAGGCGCCCTGATCAGCGGCGGCCGGCGCGAGGAGGCGGCGCGGGAGCTCGCCATTTTCATGACCAGGCATCCCGATTTTTCCGAGCAGAGGATACGCTGGATACCGTTCGTCGACCCTGCCAAGAACAATTTTCTGATCGCCAACTTCGATCGGGCCAAGTCAGCCGCATGATTGCCGGGGTCGACAACAAATGACTGTGAACGAATTCACATACGCCGGACCGATGCAAACCTAGGCCAGAAAGATGCCGGCATCGCATTGACGTGGACAGCCGGGGGGCTTGAACGCCATGATCACATTGAAGTACTTCGCCGCTGTCCGGGCCGCCCAGAAGGGCCAGCGTCCCGTTGCCGAGATGCCGCCGTTCGACATCGACCGGCTGCGTTCCAAGGGCGGCATTGCTTCGCGCATCGCCGGCTTCCTTCTCGGCGATCCGCGCTGGCTGCTGGCGCTGCTGCGCCGTTTCTGGCCGAATCTCGGCTTTGGCAATTTCCTGCTCGTCACCAAGGGCGCGGATGTTCGCGACATATTGGAACGCGGCGACGAGTTCGAGACGCCCTACGGGCCGGAAATGGCCGAACTGGCCCGGGGCTCGAATTTCATTCTCGGCATGCAGGACGGCGCCGCATACCGGCAGATGAAATCGGCGGTGCTGAGCGCCTTTCCGCCGGCGGAAGTCGAAGCCACCGTCAGGCCGATCGCCGAGCGCCATTCGCGCGACATCATGACCCGCGCCAGCCCCGGCTTCGATGCCATCGCCGGTTTGATGAAGATCGTGCCGGTGCGCATCTGCCGCGATTATTTCGGCCTCGAGATCGACGATGAAAGCGAGTTCGCCGACTGGTCTATCGCGCTCAGCGCGCTGTTCTTTTCCGATCCGACGGCAAATCCCACCACGCGCCAGCTTGCGGTGGTTGCCGGCGACCGGCTGATCAAGGTCATAGACCGCTCGATCGCCGCGGTCAGGGAAAGGGCAGGCGAGGGCGACCGGCCGCTGGCCCGTCTCGTCGCACTGATGGACCAGGGACGCCTGTCGCTGCCCGACATCCATTCCATCATGCTCGGCATGGTCGCCGGCTTCGTGCCGACCAATGTGCTTGCCGGCAGCAATTGCCTGGATGTGATCCTGTCGCGAACCGATGCGCGGCAGGCCGTGGATGAGGCAATCGCGGCCGGCGAGACCGGGAAGCTCGACCGGGCGATCATGGAAGCCATGCGCTTCAAGCCGATCTGGATCGGCCCTTGGCGCTATACAAGGCGTGACGCGGTGATCGGCAAGGGCACCCGCCGCGAGCGCCTGGTCAAGGCCGGAACGGTGGTGATGCCGGCCACGCTTTCGGCGATGTTCGATCCGGAGATCGTGCAGCGGCCGAACGAGTTCGATACGTCGCGCCCGCATCGCGACTACATGGTGTTCGGTCACGGCATACATCTGTGCATCGGCGCCGAGATCGCCCGCATCCAGATCGGCGAATGCGTCCGCGCCCTGTTCGGCAAACCGAAGCTGGCCCGCGCGCGGGGCAGGGCCGGCAAGACGGTCAATGTCGGCGCCTATCCGGCAAGCCTCAAGGTCGATTTCGAACGCTCGCCGCTTTGCCGCACCGCCGACCAGTCGATGGTGACGGTGGTCTGCCCGATCACCTGCCCGATGCCGCTTGATGCCGTGCGCGACAAGGTCGCCGGCCTCGGCAATCCCGCGATCGGCGAGCTCCGCGCCGCGCTCGACAAGGTCGGGACCATTCATTTCACCAGCCTGGCCGTCGCTCCCACCGGCAAGGACGAGAAATCGGGGATCGAGACCGGTGCGCTGGTGTTCGAAATCTCCGGCGACGGCAGCACCGACGATGTCATTGCCGCCGTGGCACAATCGATCGGTCACCGGCTGCGGCCGATCTTCAGGGACGTGTGCGGCCTGCCGGACGGCGGCTCGCTGGAGGACTTCCTGAAGAAGAACCACATCGAGATATCGCCGTCCTTCGGCAGCGCCGCCGGGCTGGTTTTCTCCGGCACGCCGGGGCATTCCGTGCGCCGCATCCTTGCCGAGGCCAGACTCGCCGACAGCGTGCGCGAGATTGCCGAAAAGCCGCGCGCGGGCAGCGGCAATGCGATGGATGTGCTTGCCGAGGCGCGCCGGCATGTCCGCTGCCTCGGGCAATTCGGCTGGGCGTTCGAGCCCGCCGAAAGCCTGCTGGAAAGGCCAACCGGCCACTGGTCGCGGGCGCTGACGACGACGCTGCTGACGCCGGCGATGTTCGCCACCGTCGCGATCGTCGTTCTGGCCTTTTGGCGCATGACCTATGTGCTCGTATTCGGAAATCCGCATGGCGTTACCTTCACCAACATCGTGATTGCGGGCGCCTCGCTTTTGCTCTCGGTGCTCGGCCTGCTGGCCATTCTCGCGCTGTTCGTGGGACTTTGCTTCCTGGCGTTGCGGCGGCTCGAGGACAAGGACCAGCCGGCAAGCACGCCTGTCGACATTGGCGCACTCGAAAAGATCCTCGCCAATGAGGATCACACCGCGCAGAATAACCTGACGGCGATCTCGACGATGAAGGCGGGCATCTTGCGGCGGCTGGCGCTGAGGTTCTCCTTCTATCTGATCTCGATATCGGCGCAGAAAGTGTTCAAACCGGGCTTCCTCGCCACCATCAACACCATTCATTTCGCCCGCTGGGTGCTGCTGCCCGGCACAGGCAGGCTGGTGTTCTTCTCCAACTATGGAGGCAGTTGGGAAAGCTATCTCGAGGATTTCATTGCCAAGGCCTCGGCCGGCCTGACTGGCGTGTGGAGCAACACCGAAGGCTATCCGCGCACGCGCTGGCTCTTCCTCGACGGCGCGCGCGACGGCGATCGCTTCAAGCGCTGGGCGCGGCGCCAGCAGGTGCCGACGCTGTTCTGGTACACCGCCTATCCGCAGCTCAACACCACGCGCATCCGCATCAACTCCAGGATCAGGCGTGGCATCGCTTCGGCCACCGGCAACGAGGCGCGCGACTGGCTGAGCCTGTTTGGCTCCCTGCCGCGTCCGCAAGCACGGCCCGTGGACGCGACCAGCCTGCCTGAACCTCCGTCTTTGCCGCTCGAAGAGCTGGAATCAGGCGAAATCCAATCCATCTTCTTCGGGCCCTTCGGCGCGCTCGGTCAGGCGCATATGCTAGCCATCCAGGTGCCGGAAGGTTTGCCGTCAACGAAGCGCAGGGCATGGCTCGACTTTGCTATCGACAAAACCAGCTTCGGCGACGGCGTGCCCGCCGGCCGCGCCATGACCGTGGCGTTCGGCCCCAGCGGCCTGCGTCGGCTGGGACTGGAAGGTGGCGTCGACGACCAGCCGCTGGATACGTTCCCGGTCGCCTTCCGCCAAGGCATGGGAACGCCCGGGCGCAGCCGCATCCTCAACGACACCGGGCCGGACGCTCCCGACAAATGGCAATGGGGTTCGCCCGACAAGCCCGTCGACGTCGTCATCGTCTGCTATGCCGAGACGACGGCCTCGTTGAAGGCCGAGATCACGGCCATGAAGCGACAGACGACAGGCGCCGGAATGTCGGTGGCCGCCGAATTGCCGCTGATGGTGCGGCGCGACGGCAAGCGGGCAGTCGAGCATTTCGGCTTCGTCGACGGTGTCTCGCAGCCGGTCGTTCGAGGGACGGCGCGCGCCGCCAAGGGAGCCGCGCCCATGCATCTGCTCGCACCGGGCGAGTTCCTGTTCGGCTATCGCGACGAGCACGGCTTCTATCCGGCTTCGCCGTCGGTCGAGGCGGCATTGGACCGCACCGGCATCCTGTCGCAGGTACGCCGCAACCGTCAGATACCGGGGCAGCCGCCTCCGCCGCGCGATTTCGGCCGCAACGGCACCTTCCTCGTGGTGCGCCAGTTCGAGCAGCATGTCGAATTGTTCGACGATTATTGCAGGAAGGCCGCCGTTCAAGTGGCCGACGAGACCGGTGACGGGGCCATCACGCCGCATTGGGTGGCGGCAAAGATGCTCGGCCGCTGGCAGGACGGCAGCTCGCTGGTCCGCAATCCGAGCGGACGCCCGGGCCGCGGCGTCGACAATGATTTCGCGCTCGGCGCCGAGGATCCGCAAGGGCATGCCTGTCCGTTCGGCTCGCACGTCCGCCGTTCCAACCCGCGCGATTCGCTGGGAGAGGACCGCGAGACACAGATCAGGATCGGCAAGCGCCATCGCATCCTGCGCGTCGGCCGCACCTATGAGAAGAAGGACAGGGGCGGAAAGACCGAGAAGGGCCTGCTCTTCATGTGCCTCAACGCCGATATCGAGCGCCAGTACGAGTTCATCCAGCAGACCTGGGTCTCATCGAATTCCTTCCAGGGCCTGGTAGGCGAGACGGATCCGACGATCGGCGCGCGAGGCGGCGGCGGCCGGTTCTCGATCCCTTCCTGGGAAAAGGTCACCGTGCTCAAGGATGTGCCGCAGTTCGTCACCACGAAAGGCGGCGGCTATTTCTTCATGCCGAGCCGCTCGGCGTTGCGCTTTCTGATCTCGCGGCTCTGATCGAGGGCGCTCAGGGCAGTTTATCGTTTCGCGGAATCGGCGAACCGACGGAAGGCCACGGCGACGTCGCCGAGGAAGCTACGGCGGGGTCGCCGAGCAAGCTACGGCGAAGTCGCCGAGCAAGCTACGGCGAAGTCGCCGAGCTCAATTGCTCAGTCGTCGTCCTGCGAATCGGCGATATGGTTCAGCGCGGCGGCGTTGATGATGCGCAGCCCGCCGCGCTTGATGGCGATCATCTGCCGGTTGCGCCAGTCGTTGAGCGTCTTGTTGACCGATTCGCGCGTCGCGCCGAGGAACTCGCCGAGCTCCGATTGTGAAATCGGAATCCAGCCGGCGGAGTCGGCCATGACGCCGCTCAGGAACACCAGCCGCTTCGCCAGCCGGGCCTCGATGCCGAAAAAGGCCTGGTCGCCCAGCTCGCCACTGACCCAGCGCAGCCGCGTGCACAGCAATTCGATCATCGCTCGTGCAAGAGGCGGGTTTTTCTCTATGCGATCAAATAGTTGCGTCCGGCTTAGCGAAACCAGCTCACATGCCGTGAGGCAGATGGCGGTTGCCGTGCGTGGGCGCCCGTCCAGCGCCCCGATCTCACCGACAAGGCTGCGCGACAGCTCGATATTGGCCACCAGCTTCTGCCCGCCGGGCGAATAGATCGAAATCTCGACGGTGCCGCTCATCACGCCATAGATGCGGTCGGAGGCATCCTCCTGGACAAACAGGTGCTGGCCGGCGGCATAGCGCTCCAGCTTGCAGCCGCCGAACAGCAGGTCGAACTGGCGCGGGTCGATCCGCGCCAGGCGCGGCAGGTTCCTGTCGTCCGCGCCGTTTGTAGCCATGATACGATTCCGCCTCTCGTTAAGCGGAAATTGTAGGACAAGTGCGTGCTCGATCAAAGTGTCGTCTCCTTCTGTGGTGGCTGACCGAGTTCGGCGGGTGGCTGACGGAAATTCGAATGTCACGCCTGTCGCGTCGAAAATGGCTAAGCCGGCAAACTATCAGGAGACCGGGCGCACTGGCGGGCACGGGCCGATCCTTCGAGAACGCCGTCCGCGCGCTTGGGTGGGAGGTACCCAGCGCGCAGACAGCAAATCTGAAAATGGCTAGGTGATCAAAATTCCTTCTTGAGAAACCGCGTCCATTGCAGTCCGGAAGCAGTCTTCGCACACTGTAGTCAGCTCAAGCCGTTGGTGCCTCCGTTGCAATATCTGCGCGCAAACCCTGTTTGGCGTATGTGAAGGCGCTCACAGATATGGGTATCGGGCGGAGCGATTGTTGTTTTAGAAATGTATGCTTCATGCCTCGACCAATCTTTGCTTTGAAGACGGCATGATTGCCTGGTCGGCAAAGAGATTAATCGAAGTATGGCAGGAACCTTGGCTTGACTGCAGCGGACGGTCGGCGCCATGGTTCCCGTTGGGGGAGGGCACGCCATGGCAGCCGCGAGGGGACTCCTTGTAAAGGTTCGTGGCGACGGCGCGGGGCTCTCGGTGCGAGGCGGGCCGCCCCGGATTGGCGGGATCGAAGCCGAACCGATACTCACTCTGCCGCCTGGCGCCGCCGCAAGTCCGGCCGCGGCCGCGGATCGCGGCGCCACCTGGCTGCGGTTGGCGACGGACGCCGTCGGTTCAGACAATCCCTGGGACCACGCCCACGACGTTGTCGCCCAGAATCCGGCCCTGGCGGCCGCGGGCGCCGAAGTGCTCGCGATCGAACCCGATATCCTGCAGCAATGGGATTACAAGGACAGCGGCGGCGATCGCGGCATGGCGGCAAGCGCGGCTCCGGCATGCACTTTCGACGAACAGGACCCGAGCGGTGGGCAGGCGACGGTACCGGGTAGGGTCGCCTGGAACGCCGCGCCGGACTTCAGCCAGCTCGCGGCGGCGCGCAACAAGGTGGGCGCAAAGCAGGCCAACATCACCATCGCCCATCTCGATACCGGTTTCGATCCGGGCCACCAAACCATTCCGGCCGCGCTTCTTGCAGCCCAGCAGCGCAATTTCGTCGACGACGGGACCGGGCCGAACAATGCGACCGACCACGCTCCGGCCGGCACGCTGACCAGCAACCGTGGCCATGGCACCGGCACGCTCAGCCTGCTTGCCGGCAACAAGCTCGATGGCACCTCGCCGCACTGGCCGGGCTTCAACGATTACGTCGGCGGCGCGCCAACGGCGAAGATACTGCCGGTGCGCATCGCCGACTGGGTGGTGCGGCTGACCACCGGCACCATGGTGCAAGGCATCGACTATGCGCGCCAGCAGGGCGCGCAGGTGTTGTCGATGAGCATGGGCGGTCTCGCCTCGCAGGCTCTGGTCGACGCCGTCAACCTTGCCTACGACCACGGCGTCGTCATGGTCACGGCAGCCGGCAATAATTTCACCATCACGCCACGCAGCATCGTCTATCCCGCGCGCTGCAACCGGGTGCTTGCGGCATGCGGCGTGATGGGCGACGGGCGCGCCTATGCCGGACTCAGTCTCGGCACCATGCAAGGCAATTACGGGCCGCCTTCGAAGATGGACACGGCGATTGGAGCCTACACGCCGAACGTGCCCTGGGCCGAGATCGACTGTCGCAAGATCGTCGACATGGACGGCAGCGGCACGTCGGCAGCGACGCCGCAGGTCGCCGCCGCCGCCGCTCTCTGGCTGGCCGAGCATTGGGACGTGGTGAAGAATTATCCTCAGCCGTGGATGCGCATCGAGGCGGTACGCAAGGCCTTGTTCGCCAAGGCCTTGAAATCGACGGCCAAGATGAATGCGGCGGAGACAAAAGAGAAGATCGGGCAGGGCGTGTTGCGGGCCTTCGACGCGCTGGACTTCCTCCCGCCGGCGGCGAGCAGTCTGACGAAGCTCGCGCCCGCCACCTACACATGGAGCTGGCTGGACTTGCTGACCGGAGGGAACTCGTTGGCGGCGCCACCTCCGGCGACGCTTCGGCAGCGAATGATGTTTGCGCTGGAGCTGACGCAGATGGCGCAAGGCACGGCGGCAATCGAACAGGCGATCGCCGACCCGGATGGCGATCCGGACAAGGTTTCGGCCGCGGCGCGCAACCGCTACCTCGAAGCGGCGCTCGACCAGGGCAATCCGTCAAAGCCGCTCAAGGCCTTTCTGGAAGGGTGGCTCGGCCGGCCGGGCGTCAGCGCGGCCGTTGCCGCGCCGGTCATTGGCCCTGCGCCGGCCGTCAGGCGTAAGCCACACCCGCTGCCGCCGCCGCAACGGCGCCTGCGCATCTACGCGCTCGATCCATCGGTCGCCAAGCGGCTGGATTCGATTTCGGTCTACCAGGCGACGCTTGCAGTGCCGTGGGATGACGAGCCGGCGACCGACAGGCCGTTGCTGCCGGGCCCGATCGGGGAATATCTCGAAGTGGTCGATGTCGACCCTGCGTCCGACCGCGTCTACGACCCGGTGGATCTCAACGACAAAGTGCTTTTGGCGCAGGACGGCCTGCCGCCTTCTGAGGGCAATCCGAAATTCCACCAGCAGATGGTCTACGCGGTCGCCATGACCACGATCGGCCATTTCGAGCGTTCGCTTGGCCGGCGGGCGTTGTGGGCGCCGCACTATGCCGAGGCTCCCGGCCGCAGCGGCGACATGACGGTGAAGGCGCATTATGTGCCGCGCCTGCGCATCTATCCGCATGCGTTGCGCGCCGAGAATGCCTATTACAGCCCGGAAAAGAAGGCGCTGTTGTTCGGCTATTTCCCGGCGACCAGCAATGAGGGCGACGTCACCACGCCCGGGACGACGGTGTTCTCGTGCCTGTCCAGCGATATTGTCGCGCATGAGATGTCGCACGCGCTGCTCGACGGGCTGCATCGCCGCTTCCAGGAAGCGTCCAACCCGGACGTTCCGGCCTTCCACGAGGCCTTCGCCGACATCGTAGCGCTGTTCCAGCATTTTACGCTGAAGGAGCTGGTCAGCTTCGAAATCGGCAAGGCGAGGGGCGAATTGTCGGCCGCCTCGCTGCTTTCCGGCATCGCCAAGCAGTTCGGCGAAGGCAGCGGCAGGGCCGGGCCGTTGCGCGAATATGGCGGCGCCGGCATGGCCGATATCGACTACGACAAGACCTTCGAGGCCCATGACCGCGGCTCGATCCTGGTCTTCGCCGTATACCAGGCCTTCCTGGCGATCGCCGACCGGCGGACAGACGACCTGATCCAGCTTGCCACCGGCGGCTCCGGTATCCTGCCGGCGGGAACCTTGCATCCGAGCCTGGTCGAGCGCCTGACCGACGAGGTCGCAAAGACCGCCAGGCAGATGCTGACCATGTGCATCCGCGCGCTCGACTATTGCCCGGCCGTCGACATCACCTTTGGTGAATATCTGCGCGCGCTGATCTCCGCCGACCGCGACGCCTACCCCGACGACCCGCTGCACTACCGCCTGGCCTTCCTGGAATCGTTCCGCAAATGGAAGCTGTTGCCACGCGACGTGCGCACCATCTCGGAAGAGACGCTCGCCTGGAGCGCGCCGGAAGACCCGTCGCCGGCTTGGCTCAAGGGGCTGCTTAGCAAGATCGATCTCGGCTGGAACCAGAAATTGAAGCGGGCCGAGATCTTCGCGCTCAACGACAAGAACCGCTACGCGCTGTGGAAGGCGATGCACAAGGCCTTCGCCTCCGATCCGGACCTCTACCAGCAGTTCGGCCTGCTGCCCGATCTGCCGCGCTACAATGAGGACGGCACGGTCATGCATGCGCCGAAGAAAGGCGAGACGACCTTCGACATCTACAGCGTGCGCCCGACGCGCCGCGTCGAGCCGGATGGCTCGTTTCGTGTCGAGGTCATAGCGGTCATCCAGCAGCGCATCCCGGTCTCGCTCGACGGCATGGCGATGCCGCAAGGCGTGGCCAAGGGCGACGGCTTCTTCTGGTTCCGCGGCGGCGCCACGATCATCATCGACCCGCGCGAGGGTTTCGAGGAGATCCGCTACTCGATCATCAAGAATACCGGCAGCGCGGATCGGCAGAAGCGTCAGGCCGGGACGATGGCGGCCAACTATCTGTCGCCGCTCAGGGCACTCTATTTCGGCGGCGAGGTATCGGAGCCCTTTGCCTTGCTGCATGCCAGCGACGGAGATGACGACCATGTCTAGAAAGCCAGCGACCAGGACGAGGCCGGCAAAAACGGCTCCCGCGGCGACACAGGCATCGGGCGTCACTATACGGCATTACTGCCAGGGCATCGGCGATTGCCATCTGCTCACGTTCGGTAAGCCTGACGGAACGCCATTCCGCATGCTGATCGATTGCGGCATCCATGTTTCGATCACGGGCGGCCCGACGCTGGTTGGCGACATCGTCGCCGACCTCAGGAAAGAGACCGGCGGCAAGATCGACGTTCTCGTCGTCACGCACGAGCACTGGGACCATGTCTCCGGCTTCCTGACCGCGAAGGACCTTTTCAAGGACTTCGTCGTCGCCGATGTCTGGATGGCATGGACCGAGAATCCCGCCGACGCCGAGGCTGTGGAACTCGACAAGTTCAAGGGCCAGGCACTGGCGGCACTGCAGGGCGCGGGCCAGAAGCTCGACGGGATGCAGGGGCTCAGTTCCTACATGGCCGGCGTCCGCGACGGCCTGCAGTCCGTGCTCGGTTTCCAGTTCGGCGCCGCCGGCGAGAGGGTGCGTTCGGCCCGCGACGCGGCGGCCAGGCTGTCGCGAAAACCGTCACCGACCTATTTCGAACCTGGTGGGCCGCCGGTGTCGATCGACGGGTTGCCCAACCTTCGCGTCTATGTGCTCGGTCCGCCGCGCGACAAGGCGGCACTGCGGTTGGAGGAGAAGGCGAGCGAGATGTTCCCGCTGGCCAGCGGCGGCCCGTTCGCGCGGGCGCTGACGAGCGGCCTCAAGATGAACGACGCGGCCGACGCCAATTATGTCGATGAACTCAGTCCGTTCGAACGCAATGTCGGCACGCCGCTTTCCGCGGCGCTGAACGGCGACAAAGGCAGTGACCCGGCCATCGACGTCGGCACCTATGTCCGCAAGCATTATTCGGGGCCGGTTTCGGCCGCGGCCTCGATGGAAGACCGCGACCAGTCCTGGCGGCGCATCGACGCCGACTGGATGGGGATCGCCGCCGACCTTGCCTTGCAGGTCGATCGCGGCGTCAACAACACCAGCCTGGTGCTTGCCTTCGAATTCATCGACAGCGGCCGGGTGTTGCTGTTCCCGGGCGACGCCCAGATCGGCAACTGGCTGAGCTGGAAGGACCTGAAATGGCCGGTGGGGCAGGGCACCGTCACATCAGCCGATCTGCTGGCGCGCACCGTCTATCTCAAGGTCGCCCATCACGGCAGCCAGAACGCCACGCCGCAGAAACAGGGTTTTGATCTGCTGACGAGCGCCGACCTGTCGGCCTTCATCCCGACCAACAAGGTCGACGCGGTGAAAGTGCACTGGGGCGAGATGCCCTATGACGGCATCCTGACCGCGCTCGAGACAAAGACCAAGGGCCGCGTCATCCGCGCCGATGATCCGTGGCTGGCCGACAAGAACGGCAAGCCCGCCTTTGCCGCGCCGTCCGGTTCGATCCTGGCCGTGCGCAGCGTGCCGCGCGATGCTGCCCGAGGACAGGGCGGGCTCTGGGTCGAGGTGGATCTGGTTTGAGAGTCGCGAATCTCGCCACCGGGCCGATTGCGAAAAATCGAAAACCGATCTATGGAGCAATCGGCCGAATGAGGGCGGCCGTTCAACTTACTGCGTAGGTCGCCGCCCCATGCCCGATGCATTCTCCCGCGTCATCGCCTTCCTTGCCGTGGTCACGGCCCTGCTGTTTGCCGGGCTGCATTTCCATCAAGGCCACATCATCGCCACGCTCTACTTCATGACCGGCGCCATCCTGGTGACGGCCGTGACGCGCATGAATGTGAGACGGGGGCTGATCTAAGGCGTTGGCATGTGTCCATGCCCAACCACGCCAACAGCGATGCTCGAGAGTTTCCTGAGCCAGATCATCCAACATATTCAAGATGTTGGATGGTGGGCGATGCAGGGATTGAACCTGCGACCCCACCCGTGTGAAGGGTGTGCTCTCCCGCTGAGCTAATCGCCCGCCCTGGGCCCGAAGGCCAAAGCGAGCCGCGATATAAGGGAGGCGGGTGCGCGAAGTCAAGGCGATGCGCCAACCTTATCCCGCGGATCGGTTTGCGGATTTCTTGGCGGCCTAATCCGAGCGGTCGCTCAGCGCGCCGCCGCGATCAGCCTCTCGGCAAGGTCCGGCGTCAGCGTGTCGAAATGCGAAACCACCAGGGTGGGCTCGAATTCGCGCACATGACGGTCGGTGTAGCCGAAATCGACCGCGACGACTGGAATGCCGGCGGCCTTGGCGGTGTCGATGTCGGTCTGCGAATCGCCGACCATCAAGGCGTTTTCCGGATCGCCGCCGGCCAGCCTGATCGTCTCGGTCAGATGGCGCGGGTCGGGCTTGCGGAAGGCAAACGTGTCCTGGCCGCAGATCGCGGCAAAGTAGTTCGACAGGCCTAGAGCGCCGATCAGCGCCACGGAATTGGCTTCATATTTGTTGGTGCAGACCGCCATCAGGTAACCGGCGGCCTGGAATCGATCGAGCGCGGCAATGACGCCGGGATAAGGGCGGGACTTGCCGGGAATGTTCAGCGTGTAGTGGTCGAGGAACAGTCTCAGCAGCCGGTCGTGCTCTTGCGCCAACAGTGCCTTGTTCTGCGCGGCATGCGCGCGTTCGATCATGACGCGGCCGCCATGGCCGACGAAGCGCCGGAAGCCTGCCTCGTCGACGGCGGCAAGATCGCTTGCCGCCAGGCTGTGATTGAGGCTGTCGAGCAAGTCGGGTGCCGTGTCGACCAACGTTCCGTCGAGGTCGAACACGATGATCGGGCGGGTCATGGGCAGTCCTGCAGCAGTTGCGTTGCCGCAGCCGATACAGGGTGGGTCCGGTTCAGGCAAGAAGCCTCGATCGGTCCACAAAGCCTTTGGCGGGGAGCCTTTGACGGGAGAGGCAAAAATGCTAGGAGGCGCGCGAAACCGGCGAAATCGGGGCTCCCCATGGACGCAAGGCAATTGAAGGTCGAGGCCGCGCGGGCAGCGCTTGCCCATGTCGGCAGCGGCATGCGGCTCGGCATCGGCACCGGCACCACGGCGGAAGAGTTCGTGCGGCTGCTGGCCGAGAAGGTTGCGACCGGCCTTAAGGTCATCGGCGTACCGACCTCCGAGCGCACCGCGGCCCTCTGTCGCGAGCTCGGCGTGCCGCTGTCGACGCTGGAAGAGACGCCCGAACTCGACCTCACCATTGACGGCGCCGATGAGGTCGATCCGGATCTGACCCTAATCAAGGGCGGCGGCGGCGCGCTGCTGCGCGAGAAGATCGTCGCGGCGGCGTCCGATCGCATGATCGTCATTGCCGACAAGTCCAAGATGGTCGAGACGCTCGGCCGGTTCCCCCTGCCGATCGAGGTCAACAAATTCGGCCTGCGCGCTACCGAGATCGCGATCGGCGCCGCCGCGGCAAAGCTCGGCCTTTCCGGCCCGGTTACATTGAGGATGACGGGAAGCCAGCCATTTGTTACAGACGGCGGCCACTTTATCCTCGATGCATCTTTTGGCCGCATTCCGGATACAAGAGCGCTTTCGAATGCTCTCTTCGCCATTCCGGGCGTCGTCGAGCACGGTCTTTTCATCGGGCTGGCGTCAACGGCAGTCATCGCCGGCGGCGACGGCATCCAAACCGTCCATGCCGCCCGAAAACCAGGGAGTTCTATCGACCATGATGTTGCATAAACGAGTTCGTCGCCTTTCGATGTTTCTGGCGGCCTCGGCCGTCCTTGCGCTGTCCTCGCCGGTGTTTGCGCAGGATGTCAGCGAATCGCACCTGAAGGCCGCGCGTGCGGCGGTCGCCGCTATCCACGCCACGGACTCGTTCGACAACATCCTGCCGCAGGCGGCCGGCGCGCTCCAGGCGCAGCTCATCCAGAAGAACCCCGACATGCAGGAGCTGATCGGCAAGACCGTGACCGAGAAGGCGCTCGGCCTTGCTTCGCGGCGCGCCGACCTCGAAAAGGAAGCCGCGCTGGCCTATGCCAAGGTGTTCTCCGAGAAAGACCTCAACGATATCGCCGCCTTCTACAGCTCCGATGCAGGCAAGAAGCTGCTGGACAATGGCCCCGCGGTGACGCGCGACCTGGTGAAGGCCGCCGACATCTGGCAAAACGGCCTTGCCCGCGATCTCGCGCAGCAGGTCGGAGAGACGCTTGCGGCCGCCGCCAAGGCCGCGGCGCCGGCAGCGCCGGCTCCGGACGCCACCGCGCCCGCCGATGGCTCTGCTCCTGCCGACAATTCGGCCCCGGCAGATGGCTCGGCTCCCGCCGACAATTCGGCGAACTGATCGGTATCAAATCGGTCGACGGCCGCTGGACCACAAAGCCCGGGTTTCCCCGGGCTTTTCTTTTGCCGTTTTGCAGCCTACCTGTGACCGGTCTTTCTCATCCGCAGGAGCCCGTCGCGATGGCCGGTTATGACTATGATCTGTTCGTCATCGGCGGCGGCTCGGGCGGGGTGAGGGCGGCCCGGGTGGCGGCGGCACTCGGCAAGCGCGTCGCTGTTGCGGAGGAGTACCGCTTCGGCGGCACCTGCGTCATCCGCGGCTGCGTGCCGAAGAAGCTCTATGTCTATGCCTCGCAATTTCCCGAACATTTCGCCGACGCCGCCGGCTATGGCTGGACGGTGCCCGAGGCGAGCTTCGACTGGCAGACGCTGGTCGCCAACAAGGACAAGGAAATCGCGCGGCTCGAAGCGATCTACAAGAGGAATGTCGAGGGCTCCGGCGGCGAGACGTTTCACTCGCGCGCCGTGCTGGTCGACCGGCATGCCGTTTATCTGGTTGCCGAGGATCGCACTGTCAGCGCCGACCAGATCCTGATCGCCACCGGTGGCCGTCCGGCGGCGCATCCGGCGCTGAGCGGCCATGAATATTGCATCTTCTCCAACGAGGCCTTCGATCTCAAGGAATTGCCAAAGGCGATCATGATCGAGGGCGGCGGCTACATCGCCGTCGAATTCGCCAACATTTTCCATGGCTTGGGCGTGGAGACCACACTTGTTTACCGCGGCCAGGAGATCCTCAGCCGCTTCGACATGGATCTGCGCCGCTCGCTGCACAAGACGATGGAGAAGAAGGGGATCGAGATCCTTTGTCCGGCGGTTTCCGAGTGGGTGCGCAAGACGCCCGAGGGCAGGCTGGATGTGCTGTTGTCCTCCGGCCAGACACTGACGGTCGACCAGGTCATGCTCGCGATCGGTCGCATCCCCAACACGGAGAATATGGGGCTCGAAGGCGTCGGCGTGGAACTCGGCAAGACGGGCGCGATCGTGGTCGACCAATATTCGCGCACCAACCTCGACAATATCTGGGCGATCGGCGACGTCACCCATCGCGTGCAGTTGACGCCGGTCGCCATCCACGAGGCGATGTGCTTCATCGAGACCGCCTTCAAGAACAATCCGACCGCACCGGACCACGACACCATTGCGACAGCCGTGTTCTCGCAACCGGAGATCGGCACAGTCGGCCTGTCGGAAGACGACGCGATCAAGCGGTATTCGGACATCGAGATCTATAGCGCATCCTTCCGCCCGATGCGGCACACGCTGTCCGGCCGTGACGAGAAGATGCTGATCAAGCTGGTGGTCGACGGCTCGACAAGGAAGGTGTTGGGCGCCCATATCCTCGGGCCGGACGCCGGCGAGATGGCGCAGCTTCTCGGCATCCCGCTGAAGGCTGGGCTTACGAAGGACGATTTCGACCGCACCATGGCCGTGCATCCGACGGCGGCCGAGGAACTGGTGACGATGTACAAGCCGACCTATCGCGTGAAGAACGGCGAACGCGTCTAAAGCGCGTCGCGCTGAACCGGATTCAGGCGACGCGCTTAAGTCTTTGTTTTGATGCATGTCGTTGTCCCAGAACCGCTGCACACTTCTGGGCGACATGCATTAGACCTGGCCCTGGAACTGACCATGTCTGCCGCTCCGCTCGACCCCGATTTCGGCCGGCGCATCGATGCCGGCGGCGACAGGCCCGAGGCCTAAAGCAGCGTGCCGCGCAGGATCACCAGCGCGACCGAGAAATAGATCACCAGCCCAGTGACATCGACCAGGGTGGCGACGAACGGCGCCGAGGCGCTCGCCGGGTCGAAGCCGATGCGCTTCAGCGCGAATGGCAGCATCGACCCCGACAGCGAGCCAAAGGTGACGATGCCGATCAGTGCCGCTCCCACCGTTGCAGCGATCAGCATCCAGTGCGGGCCATAGTCGTAAAAGCCGAAATACTGCCACAGCGTGATGCGGCAGATGCCGACGACGCCAAGGATCGAGCCCAGCACCAGGCCGGTCGGCAGCTCGCGCAAAGCCACCCGCCACCAGTCGCCCAAGCCGATTTCGCGCAGCGCCAGCGCGCGGATGACCAGTGAGGTCGCCTGCGAGCCGGAATTGCCGCCGGAGCTCATGATCAGCGGGATGAACAGCGTCAGCACGATCGCCCTCTCCAGCTCGCCTTCATAGCTCTGCATGGCGTTGGCCGTCAGCATCTCGCTGAGGAACAGCGCGCAGAGCCAGCCGGCCCGCTTCTGGATCATGGCGAGGAAGCCCATCTTCATATAGGGCTCGTCGAGCGCCTCCATGCCGCCGAAGCGATGCACGTCCTCGGTCGTTTCCTCGATCATCGTGTCGATGATGTCGTCGACGGTGACGATGCCGAGGATTCTGCCGTGGTCGACGACCGGCAGTGCGAGCAGGTCGTATTTGGAGATAGTCTGCGCCAGGTTCTCGCGATCGGTGAGCGGCGTCACCGTCACCGGCATGCGATCGGGCGCCACCGACAGGATCGAATCCTCCGGATCGCCGGTGATGAGCCGACGCAATCCGGTCGAGCGCAGCAGAAGCTGCGTCTCCGGGTCGACGATGTAGATGGCATAGATGGTTTCGCGTGTGCGCTCGACCTTGCGGATGTAGTCGAGCGTGCGCCCAACGGTCCAATCCGAAGGCACGCTGACGAATTCCGTCGTCATGATCGATGCTGCACTGCCCTCCGGATATCCCAGGATGGAAAGCAGTGTCGCGCGCAGCGACGAGGCAAGCACGCCAAGCAGCTCCGAGCGGGCCGGTTCATCCAGCTCGCGCAGAATATCGGCCGCGCGGTCGACCGACATGGCGGTCAAAAGCTTGCTCGCCTTCGGGCGCGGCAGGGCTTCCGCGAGCGCGGGGGCTGCTTCGAGCTCCGGTTGGTCGAAAATCTCGACCAGCCGCTCGAACGGCACGGCGCAAAGCAGCTCGATGGCTGTCTCGCGGGGTTCGTGGTTGAGCGCTTCGACGACGTCGGCGACGTGATCGTTGGCAAGAACACGGGCGACGGCTACGGCTTCGTCGTCCAGTACGGGTGCGAATTCGTTCATGGCTCACTCCTTGCCGTCCGGCAGGACGTGAGCCGTCAAGGTCACGTCAGGGCGGACGGCGGTTGCGTTCGACTGTGACTGTCGCCAGGCATGGCGGGTTGACCTTTCTGCTCGCGGGTTCGAGTTGAATTCTGCGAACGGGCGCAACATAGGAGCGCTTTTTGTCGAGTCAATCGTCAAAAGCTCGGAAATCGGGTGAGGGGAGGTCGGATCGCGAGACTGTGACCGGCAGCCGCCGCAGCCAAGCTATGGAGCAGGTAAAAGCTTGGCCTGATTGCTATTTCTGCTTCAGCCGGCGGAAGCGCAGCCACTTGTCCTCGACCGGCCGCGGCTGGGCGAGGATGGTGGTGAGTTCGCGCGGCAGGCTGGGAGCAAGCGGCTTCTTGGTGGCGATGCCATCGGCGATCGAAACCACGCTGTGATAGAATTCCTCGCCAGCGAGTGAGCGCGGTGGCACCGCCTCGTGCATGACGCTGATCACCGTGACATTGGGGCAATTGTCCTTGATCGCCTGGTGGAAGGCAATCTTGCCCTCGGGATCGAGCGCGCCGGTCGCCTCGTCGAGGAAGAGCAGCCCCGGCTGCTGCAGGATGATGCGCGCGACCACCAGCTTCTGCTTCTGGCCACCCGAGAGCACCTGGTCCCAGATCTTGCCTTCGCGGCTCTCGTCGGCCAGGTGTTCGATGAAGTCGCCGAGACCGGCCTTGTGCAGCGCCGCAGCCACTTGCGTGTCGCTGTGATCGCTTTCGGAGCCCGGCAGGCAAACGAGCTGCTTCAGCGAAACCTGCTGCAGTTTGACCTCCTGAGCGGCATAGAAATTCGTCACGCCTTCGGGGAACACGATGGTGCCACGGCCATAAGGCCAGAGGCCATTGATCGCCTTGATCAGCGAAGTCTTGCCGCAACCGGATTCGCCCTTGAGGAAGGTCCACTCGCCACGGCGGAAGCGCAAATTGGCGGCGCCGAGGAAGGGCGTTGCGTCCTCGCCCTGATGGGCAAGTTCCAGTTTCTGGATGGTCAGGCCGAACACCGGGTTCTGCGTTGCGTAGCTGAAGTCCGAGCGACCGGTTTGCTGATAGAATTCCTGCGGACGCTGGACGTTCTCGATGGCATTGGCGAGTTCGGTCACACGCTGGCTGTTGGCTCGAAGCGTTGCGATAGCCGGCATCACATGGATGAACCACGAGCACTGGCTGATCAACTGGGCGACCATTTCGGAGCCGGTGATGTAGCCTTTGTAGTCCAGGCGGTTGTGGATGAACGATACAAGGCCCGGAGCGTAGGCAACGATACGGGCGCCGACGAAGTTGTAGATCAGCTCGAACGACGTGTAGCTGGTGTTGACGACGTTGAGCCGGCTCCATGTTTTGTCGATATCGACATAGAGCCGGTCGTGCATTGACTTTTGCACGCCCTCGCCATGCGAGGCGGCTACGTGGAAGCTGCGGCGCAGGAATGTAATCAGTTCGCTGCGGTAGCTGCCTTCGGCCTGCTGCATGCGAACATTGAGCCGCTCCAGCAGGCGTCCGAGCTTGACCGCGATCCAGGTGTTCAGCGGCACGTAAATTGCGACGGCAAGGAAAGCCAGCACCGCGGTGCCGTAGCTGCCCAGGAATTCCAGGCCTTTGACCTCGACCGAGGACCCGATCAGGTTTTCGCCAATGAAATAGAGCGAAGTCGCCACACCCAGCACGCCTATGGCCAGACCGATAGCGCCGCCGGTCATGTCCTTGATCGATTCCTGGATGCGCTGGTCGATGTTATCAGGCGCGACGATACCACTGGCCGCCGAGCCATGCTGGGCATGGAAATGCGTATGGTTGCCGTCGAGAAGGGCCTGGTTGAACTGGCCGTTCAGCCAGCCGCGCCATTTACGATGCAAGGTCGTTGAAACGAGATTGCGTACGCCGGTGAATCCGGCGTCCTTCAGCACAACCAGCAGCACCAATATGCCGGCATTGGTCAGAATCGTTTCCAGCGGGTGGGTGTTGGCGGCATCATGGAGGAAGGCGATCGAATTGCCCAGCTCGCCTAGCGCCACGGCAAACCAAACGCCGGCCTTGCTGGACAGAGCGGTCAGGAGCGCGATGACGAGGGTGAGCGTCCAGGCTTCCTTCCACCGGTCGGAGAACCAGTAGGCTCGCATCAGCCCCCAGAATGTACGCATCGACGATACCGGCGTCGAGGACGAGGTCTTTGCCTCGTTGGTCGTTTGCTCCGGTACTGTACGTCGCGGTCTGCCGACCCGAATCACGATCCCGCCCAAATCCTTTTTAGTTATGTTACATAAGGTAACACCAATTGATCATTTTCCATTAATTTTCTGCCGGCGAATGTGAACACGGTTACCCGCCGTGGCGCGAGGGCAACAGAAAGGCTGTGCCAAGGAGGCGTCGATCGCGCTGATTTCGCCTTTTATTCCAGAGCGTTAGAGGTGATTGCGCCGGCCGGCGGCGGCCTTCCCTTGGGGAAGCAAAAGACACGGGTTTGTGAACGAAAAATAGGTGTCCGCGGGTCGGGATGGCTACTGCGCGGTGACCGGAATGCCCGAAAATCTACCGTCAGTGAGCTCTTCAGGCTTGTCCGTTTCGTCTTTTCCGGAGGCGCTGAAATGACCCGAAATTGTCTTGCTGGCGGCGTCGTATTTGTCGATGACGATCTCACTGCCGCCGAAACGGACATGGCCGACCATGGCGCCGGAATCGAGAATGTTGAAGTTGGCGCTGTTCGCGGCGGACCCGGTCTTGAGCGGATAGCTGCCGGCAAGGTCGTTCGGATCCTTCAACTCCAGCATCGAATTGAAGGTCATGGTCGGCGACCCCTGCTCGGTCCCCGACAGGTTCAGCATCGGCTTGCCGGCCATTTGCATCGTCTGTGCCAGGGTGAAAGACGCCGTCCAGGGTTTTCCTTCGAAGGTCGCTTCCTCAGCAAGGCCAAGGTGACCGTGAAGTAGGCGCGTAATTCCAGGAAAGCGTGCGGCGGCTTCCGCGATTGCGCGGAAGGAAACACTCAGCTCGCGGTTTCCAGCTCGCCGCGCGCCTTGGCCTGGGCGACCTGGCGGATGGCGTCGGCAAGCGTGTCGGCATCCTGCGCGCCCATCACGGCATATTTGCCCTCAAGCAGGAAGCAGGGCACGCCGGTGATGCCCATGCGCGAGGCGGTGGCGATCTCGTTGCGGACGGCCTCGACATCGGCGTCGGTCGGCAGCAGCGTCTCGACCACCGATGCATCCATGCCGGCTTCGCCGGCGGCCTGGGCCAGCACGGCATGGTCGCCGAGATTGGCGCCTTTCTCGAAATTCAGCTGGAACAGGCGGCGCACCAGCCGGTTCTGCACGTCTTCACCCGCGGCTCCCGCCCAGCGGATGACGCGATGGGCATCCAGCGTGTTGGCAGCGACCTTGATGGCGCCGAACGCAAAATGGATTCCCTCGGCTTCGCCGAGCGGCTCGATGCGTGCGTGAATCTGTTGGATGCGTTCCTCACTGCCGAACTTGCCAAGCATGTATTGGCGGCGATCCATGCCGCCCGGCGGGATGGTCGGATCGAGCTGGAATGGGCGCCAACGGACATGGACTTCGACGTCGGCTGCGGCAATGGCGTTGTCCAGCCGCTTCTGTCCGATGAAGCACCAGGGGCAGACGACATCGGACACAACATCGACGGTGATTGAGTTCTCGGCGCTCATGCTCGTCTCCTGTTTGGTCGCGATTGGGTTGGGCTTGCGTCAGTTGGGCTTTCGCCACCAGGCCGGCAGCTGATAACCGAATATGGGGGTCTTCTGCGGATGTTCCAGATAACTCCAGTAAGCAAGCCACTGCTGTGTGTTGTATTGCATCGGCACCATGTAGTTGCCTGAGATCAGCAGCCGGTCGAGCACGCGCACCGCCGCGACATAGTCTTCCTTGGCTCGGGCGTTCAGCATCGCGTCGATCGCGGCGTCGACAGCCGGATCGGCGACGCCGGCGAGATTGAACGATCCTTCCGTTTTCGCGGCAACCGATCCCCAGCGGCCGAGCTGCTCACTGCCGGGCGACAGCGAATTGCTGAAGCCGCTGGTGCCGATCAGCACTTCGAAGTCGTAGCGCTGCTTGCGGGACTGGATCTGGTCGCCGTCGAGGGTGCGGATGCCGACGTCGATGCCGATCTTCTCCAGCGTGCGCTGGTAGATGGATGCCAGCCGCTCTTCATCCTGCGAGGAGGTCAGGATCTCAAAGCCGAAGGGGCTGCCCTGAGAGTCGAGCATCTTACCGTCCTGCACGCGGAAGCCTGCGCTCTTCAGCAATTCGAAGGCAGCCTTCAATACCTTGCGGTCCTGGCCAGAGCCGTCGGTAACCGGTGGCCGCCAGGTGCCGTCCATAACGTCGGGCGGCACGCGGCCGGGGTAGAGCGCAAGCAACGCCTTTTCGCGATCGTCGGCTGAATGGCCGAGCGCGGAAAGCTCGGAATTCTGCCAGTAGCTCATGGTGCGGTTGAACTTGCCGCCGAACAGGTTCTTGTTCGCCCATTCGAAGTCATAGAGCATGCCGAGCGCGCGCCGCACGACGGGATTGGCGAATTTCGGCAGCCTGGTGTTGAACAGGAAGCCGGTCACCACCGGAGGGATGCCGGTGTTGAAATATTCTTCCTTCACATCGCCGCGGCGGAAGGCCGGAAAGTCGATGTCGCGCTCGCGCTTGACCGGATCGGTCTCGTCGTCGAGGGCGCAGATGCCCTTCTTGAACGCCTCCGTCTTGGCGTTGGCGTTGAGGAAATACTCGATGGTGATCTGGTCGAAATTATCAAAGCCCCGCTTCGACGGGACGTCCTTGCCCCAATAGTTCGGGTTGCGCTTGAAGACGATGCGCTGCCCCGGCAGCACCTTATCCACGGTGTAGGGACCGCTGCCGATCAGCGGCTTCAGCGTGGTCTTGTCGAAAGTCTCCTTGTCGAAGGTGTGCTTGGGGATGATCGGCGTCAGCGCCACGATCAACGGGAATTCCCGATTGGCCTTATCATTGAAGGTGAATTTCACGCTGTGCTCGCCGGTCTTTTCGAGCTTGGCGATCATGCTCATGCGGTCGCTGTAGGGCGGGCGGCCCTTGTCGGCGAAGACGTCATAGGTGAACAGCACGTCTTCGGGCGTGACCGGCCGGCCGTCCGACCATTCGGCATTGGGATTGAGATGGAACTCGATGCTCTTGCGCTCCGTATCCATGTCGGCGCTGTCGGCCAGCAGTCCGTAGAGGCTGAAGGGTTCGTTGTAATTGCGCTGCATCAGCGGCTCGAAGACGAGATTGCCGTAAACAGTATCGATCATGCCGCGCGCCGTGGTGCGCAGGCTTTTCAGAATGAACGGGTTGAGATTGTCGAAGGAGCCGACGACGCAATAGGTGACGTTTCCGCCTTTCGGCGCGTCCGGATTGACGTAGTCGAAATGCTGGTAATCGGGCGGCAGCGCCGGCTCGCCCTGCATGGCTATGCCGTGCCTCGGCTCCGACTGTGCCGGAAGCAGCGTAAAAGCCAGAAACGAGGTCGCGGCGATCAGCCGAACGAGAACGCGGTCCATGACCGTCTCCTTGCCGGGCGGCTTTGTGATTCGCCATGCACCCTAGAGCATTTCGTTACGCGATTGAATCGGCGCTCCAATGGGAATCGGGTTCAGCCGCTCCATCGCCAATCGATGCTCGCCTCCGGACACGAAACCGCGAAGAAATCGCGGAAACCGGGCTGGATTCGACGCCGCTGGCAGTGTAACACGCGCTCCGAAGTCATCCTGTTGCCTCATTTGGGCAACAGGTAGCTGGACCACACGGCACGAAGAAGCCGGTCCCCGGGATCATTTGAGAGGAAAGTGCACCATATGACGATCAACGCGTACCGCCTTTCGGTGCTGGCCGCAGGCGTGGTCGGCGTTCTGGGCGCCGGGCTTTTCACCGCCTCGGCTCAGCAGCAGCCGCAGATCCCTCAGGGTTGGTTCAAGGCCTGCACCAAGCAGGAAGACGTCGACATCTGCAATGTCCAGAACATCGTCACCGCCGGCAACGGCCAGCTCGTCACCGGCGTCAGCCTGATCGAGCTCAAGGGCAAGGTGAACCGCAAGGTGTTCCAGGTCACGGTCCCGACCGGCCGTCTTATTCCTCCGGGCATCGGCCTGCAGATCGATGCCGGCAAGGCGCAGAAGCTAGACTATGTGATCTGCTTCCCGGATCGTTGCGTCGCCGAAGTGCCGCTGAGCGACCAGCTCGTGGCGTCTTTCAAGAAGGGACAGGCGATCTCGCTGACCTCGATCAACTTCCAGAACCAGCCGAACCCGATCAAGATCGCGCTCACCGGCTTCAGCGGCGCCTATGATGGCCCGCCGCTGCAGCAGTCGGACATCGAGGACCGGCAGAAGAAGCTGCAGGACTTCGTCGCCAAGAACAACCAGGACTTCGCCAAGAAGCTCAAGGACGAGCAGGACAAGGCCAAGACCGCTAACTGATCGCCGGAACAACCTCCGGAAAACAAAAAGCGGGGCAATTCGCCCCGCTTTTTTGTTGTAGCCGCGCAGCGCGCTTTGGGCGACATGCCTTAGCGCTTCAGTGCTTCGAATGGCGCTTCGGCTCGTAGCGGCCGTCCGGCAGCTTGTCGAACATCTCGCCGATCTGCGGGTGCCGCACCGGCTCGCCCGACCGATCCTCGAGCAGGTTCTGCTCGGACACATAGGCGATGTATTCGGTCTCCGAATTCTCCGCCAGAAGATGGTAGAAAGGCTGGTCCCTGCGCGGACGCACGTCGGCGGGAATGGCTTCGTACCATTCCTCGGTGTTGGCGAATTCGGGATCGACGTCGAAGATCACGCCGCGGAACGGAAACAGCCTGTGGCGAACCACTTGTCCGATTGCGAATTTGGCCGTTTTCATAGCACTCACCATTGGGCGTGTTTGCTCGACGCAAAACGCACCTAACTTCTTGAAATTACGCGCTACGCTGCCAAAAATCGACCCCGACTTTCGGGCTGTTGCCTATTTGGCGCAGACGCTGCCTCAAATTCAATGCCGCAGCCCCTATGTGCAAGCTACGGATAGCAGGACGGAAGGTTTCGAGGGCGGGACAGAAAGGCGCGGTGTGAGCTTCTAATGCCCGACCTGTTTGCGCAGGCCGCCGGCAATCGCGCGAAAACCGCTGCCGGGCCGCAATCCCTCGCGCATGAAGAAGGCGCGCAACGGCGCGAAGCTGCCCAAGGCATTGAGGCCGGCGCTGCGCGCCAGTTGTGCCGGCAACATGTCGGATAGCAGCGACATGTTGAGCAGGTTCACTGCGCCACTGCGCGCCCATATGTCGGGCCGGCGCCTGGTGTCATAGGCGGCGAGGCTCCGGCGCGACCCGGGGTCGTCGCGGTTTTCACTCGCGATTCCAATCAGATCGTCGATATCCCTGATGCCGAGGTTGAGACCCTGGGCGCCGATTGGCGGAAACACATGCGCTGCCTCGCCGACAAGCGCGACGCGATTTTGCGCGAAGCGGCCGGGTGAGGCCGCGGACAAAGGATAGACTTGACGGCCCGGCTCGACCGAGACCCGGCCAAGCATCGATTGCATCTGCTCCTCGACGCGTCCCGACAAGGTTGCATCGTCGAGCGCCACGAGTTCCTGCGCCGTCTCCGGCTTGACCACCCAGACAAGGCTCGAGCGCCTGCCGGGCAGCGGCACCTGCGTGAACGGTCCGGTTTCGGTGTGGAATTCGGTCGAAACGAAGCCGTGCTCGCTGCGATGGCCAAAGTTGAGGACGAGCGCCGACTGCGGATAGGGCCGCGCGGAGGCGCGGATGCCGGCGGCCTCCCGTGCCGGAGACAGGCGCCCGTCGGCGGCGACTGCCAGGGACGCCGAGATTTCGCTGCCATCGGCCAGCCGGGCATGAGCCTGATCGGCATCAAGGCGCCATGACTCGACGATGGATTTCAGCCATTGAATGCCGCCATGAGCTGAAACGGCCTTGGCGAGGATCGGGATAAGAACCTTATTCGGCAGATTGAGCCCGAACTGTTCCTCGCCGATCTCGCTGGCGCGAAAGGTCACGGTCGGGCTTCGGATCAGCCGCCGGGTGGCGTCGACGATGCGCATCACCTTGAGCGCCGCGGCCTGTGGTGTCAGCTCGCCAAGAACGCCCAGCCGGTCGAGGACTTTCAGCGCCGGATTCATGAGGGCCGTGGTGCGGCCGTCAGCGCTGTTGGCCTCAGGCCCGACCAGCGTCACGTCGAAGCCGGCCTTGGCGAAGCCGAGCGCGGCGATCAGGCCGGCCGGACCGCTGCCGGCAACCAGAATGCGGGCTTTGTCGTTGTACTCCACGCCAGGCTTCCACGATGAGAGGCGACCCGTCGGGCCTTCGTCAGGATATAGGTCAGATCAGCCGGCTTGATCAACGCGGCGATTCAGCCCATTCGATTGCCATGAACGGCCAGGAGCACGATTTCAGCCATCTCGACCGCGCGGGCCGCGCGACGGCCGGCGTGGCGCGCAGCCCGCGCCTCGCCGTCATGCTCACGATCGGTATCGGCGTCTCCCTTGCGTGGTTCCTTCTCGGCGCGATGGCGATCCGCGGCGCTGAAAGCCGCCTTGTCGGCGCGCCCGGCGACGTGCTGCTCAAAAATCTGCCGAGCCCGCCATTGCCGGATTTCCTGGACCGGTTCTTCGCGCTCTGCCTTGCGCCGGCACCGCTTGCCGGCCCAACCGGCCTGCAGGCGCCGGCGCTTGTGCTGATGTGGTTTCTGATGGCCGTGGCGACGATGCTGCCTTCCGCGGCGCCGTTGATCCACACCTATTGCGAAATCGCCGACACGGCGAGGATCAAGGGCGCGCCGGTCGTCCATCCGCTGGTGCTTGTCGGCGGATACCTCACCACTTGGCTTGGCGCATCCGTGGGTTTCACTGTGTTGACGCTCTCGGTCTATGCCTTTGCCAGTTCCGGCCAGATGCTCGATCCCGCCGACGGCCTTGCCGGCGCCGCCGCGCTGCTCGTTGCCGGCCTCTATCAATTCAGCGGCCTGAAACAGGCATGCCTGGAAAAGTGCCGCAACCCGTTCTCGATCCTCTTCGCCAACTGGAGCGCGAAACCAGGCCGCATCTTCCGTTTGGGATTGGAGCAGGGCGTCTGGTGCCTCGGTTGCTGTTGGGCGCTGATGCTGGTGATGTTTGCGGTCGGCGCGATGAACGTCTTCTGGATGGCGCTGATTGGCCTGTTCACTCTGATCGAAAAACAGACCACCGGCAGGGTGGCCAGCCGGGTTGCCGGTGCGATACTGCTTGTGTGGGCGGCTGCCCTGCTATTAGTTTCGGCGTGAGGGGAGAATTCGATGACCGACCAAAGCTGGGCAATCAAAGGGGAGCTGGTACTCTCCTGCAATTGCACGGTTTTCTGTCCCTGCGTGCTGTCGCTCGGCAGCCATCCGCCGACGGAAGGCTACTGCCAGACCTGGGCGGGCTTTCGCATCGACGCGGGCCATTTCGGCGAAGTCGACCTTTCGGGCCTCAATCTCGGCCTGATCATGGAAATCCCCGGTTACATGAGCCGCGGCAACTGGACGGCCGGGCTGTTCATCGACAAGCGTGCTTCCGTCTATGCGGTGAAGGCGCTAAGCAGGATCTTCACCGGCAAGGCCGGCGGCACCACCTCGCTGCTGTCGATCCTTGTCGGGAAATTCCTCGGCGTCGAGCAGGTGCCGATCACCTATGAGACGCGTGACAAGACGCGCGTCTTCCAGATACCGCGGATTATCGACGGCGCTGTGACGCCTATACAAGGCAAGGACCGCGAGAAGGATACGGTGATCACCAATTCCGAATATTGGATCGCGCCGGAAATCATCGTGGCGAAGTCCGACAAGAGCAAGATGCGCGCCTTCGGCCGCAACTGGAATTTCGCCGGCCGCTCGGCCGAAATCTGCAAGCTGGACTGGCGGGGACCGTGAGCAAGAACACAGCGGCCAGGAAAGCGGCAAAGAAGATCGTGGAGCGGATTCCTCTGCCGAAGAAGAAGGTGACGTGGCCGCAGGCGCGCGCCTTCTCCGTCCATCTGCTCACCGCGTCAGGGTCGTTCCTTGCCTTCCTGTCGCTGGTGGCGGCGAGCGAGGATCGCTGGACGGCGATGTTCTGGTGGCTGGGACTGGCGCTCTTTGTCGACGGTATCGACGGCCCGATCGCAAGAAAGCTCGAGGTCAAGGAGATCCTGCCGACATGGTCGGGCGAACTCCTTGACAACATCATCGACTACGTCACCTACGTCCTCATTCCGGCCTTCGCGCTCTATCAACGCGGTTTCATGGGCGAGAACCTGTCTTTCCTGTCGGCGGCCATCATCGTCGTCTCCAGCGCAATCTACTATGCTGACACCGGCATGAAGACGAAGGAGAACTTCTTCAAAGGGTTCCCTGTCGTGTGGAACATGGTGGTGTTCACGCTGTTTGTCATCGAGCCGGGGCAATGGGTGTCTTTCGCCGTGGTGGTGGTTGCCGGCATTTTGACCTTCCTGCCGATTAATTTCATTCATCCGGTGCGCGTCGTGAGGTTGAGACCGCTCAATCTCGGCATGACGCTTTTGTGGTGCGCCTTCGGCGCGCTGGCGCTGGCGCAGGCGGCGCTCGCGGCCTTCTACGACAAGATCGGCGTTCTAAGCGAGCAGGTCGGCGACTTCACCAAGATCGGCATCACGATCACTGGCCTTTATCTCACCTGCATCGGGGCCGTCATGCAGATGTTTCCCAATCTGGGCGTCAAGAAGTCCTGATCCTGGATCAGGATAATTCTGGTTGAATCGTCATCCTGACCTAGCTGTCTATCGGAGCATGATCTTTTCCGAAATCGGTTCTCCCTTTTCGAGATCGCGCAGATCCGGTTCGTACCCTTCAGAGAGTTGAGCGATGTCCAAGGCAATCCGCATTCACGCCCATGGCGGCCCTGAGGTCCTGATTTACGAGGATGCCGATTCCGGCCGGCCGGGAAAAGGCCAGATCCTAGTCCGGCACACCGCGATCGGCCTCAACTTCATCGACGTTTACCACCGCTCCGGGCTTTATCCGCCGCCTGGCGGTTTTCCGCTGATCCCAGGCGGCGAGGCGGCTGGCGTCGTGCAGGCGCTGGGCGCCGGGGTCGACTGGCTGAAGCCTGGCGACCGCATCGCCTATGCCGTCAATGTCGGCGCCTATAGCGAGCAACGGGTTATCGCGGCCGACCGCGTGGTCAAGGTACCGGACGGCATCAGCGACGAGCAGGCCGCGGCGATGATGCTGAAGGGCATGACGGCGGAATATCTTTTGCGCCGCACCTTTCCCGTGAAGGCCGGCGACACGATCCTCTACCACGCGGCCGCCGGCGGCGTCGGCCTGATCCTCGGCCAATGGGCAAAGCATCTCGGCGCGACCGTGATCGGCACCGCGAGCTCCGCCGACAAGATCGAGCTCGCCCGCGCGCATGGCTTCGATCACGTCATCAACTACAAGGAGCAGGATTTCGTCGCCGCCGTTGCGGCGCTGACCGGCGGCAAGAAATGCGATGTCGTCTATGATTCCGTCGGCGCCGACACTTTTCCAGCCTCGCTCGATTGCCTGCGGCCGCTCGGCATGTTCGTCAGCTTCGGCCAGTCGTCCGGGCCGATCCCGCCTTTCTCGATGTCGCTCCTGGCACAGAAGGGCTCGATCTATACAACCCGGCCGACGCTGTTCGTCTACAACGCCAGGCGCGAGGACCTGGTGAAGTCGGCTGAAGCGCTTTTCGGCGTGGTGCTCAGTGGCGCCGTCGAGATCAAGATCAACCAGCGCTACGCGCTGAAGGACGCTGCGAAGGCGCAGGCCGATCTCGAGGCCCGCAAGACGACGGGAACGACTGTCCTTATTCCCTAGAGCCGGATATCGCCCGAAAACCGCTTCACACTTTTTCGGCATCATGCCCTAGCCGGCTGCCTTGTTTTTCAGCGACTTGCCGTGGCTGAGGCACGGCTTGCCTGGAAACCGCTCCGGATTTGCCAGCGTTCTCAACAGGCCTATCTTAGCCCTTGAGTTTCCGCTGAAATTCTTGAAGCTCTTTCAAGTTGGGTGCTGCTTTCCGATGGGAGCCGGCCGCGCATACCATGCTTTCGGGAACACGGAACATGTCCGGGAAACTGGATGGGAGGCACTGTGAGTGCAAATCATGACAGGGCGAACCTGCTTGAGGTTCGTGGCCTTACCAAGATTTTTGGCACGCTGACGGCGTGCGATCACATCGATCTCAATATCGCAAAAGGCGAGATCCACGCGCTGCTCGGTGAGAACGGCGCCGGCAAGTCGACGCTGGTCAAGATGCTGTTCGGATCGCTCGAGCCGAACTCGGGCGAGATATTCTGGGACGGCAAGCCGGTCAAGATCACCAGCCCGGGCGTCGCCAAGAAGCTCGGCATCGGCATGGTGTTCCAGCATTTCTCGCTGTTCGAGGCGCTGACGGCGGCCGAAAACATCGCGCTTTCCCTCAATGACGGTTCGCCGATCGGCACGATTGCCGCGAAGGCGAGGGCGCTTTCCTTCAGCTACGGCCTGCCGCTCGATCCGGATTCGCTGGTCGGCGATCTCTCCGTCGGCGAACGCCAGCGCATCGAGATCATCCGCTGCCTGCTGCAGACGCCGCAGCTCATCATCCTCGATGAGCCGACCTCGGTGCTGACGCCGCAGGAGGCCGACAAGCTGTTCGAAACGCTGGAGCGGCTACGCGCCGAAGGCAAATCGATCCTCTACATTTCGCACCGGCTGGAGGAGGTCAAACGCATCTGCGACCGCGCTACCGTGCTGCGCCACGGCAAGGTCGTCGGCCACTGCAACCCACGCCAGGAGACCGCCGCATCGCTGGCCCGCATGATGGTCGGCAGCGAGGTGAAGGCGGTGGTGCGCGCGCCGGCGGAAGGCATCGAGACCGCGCCGGCGCTGCTGGAAATCCGCGGCCTCAGCCGCAAGCCGGCGACGCCCTTCGCCATTCCGCTCAAGAACATCAACCTGACCGTGCGCGCCGGCGAGGTGATCGGCATCGCCGGCGTCGCCGGCAACGGCCAGGGCGAGTTTTTCGAATCCGCCTCCGGCGAAGTGCTGCAGCAGGATGCCGGTTCCGTGCGCATTCGCGGCAAGGACGCCGGAGGCCTGTCGATCACCGGCCGCCGCCTGATGGGGGCCGCCTTCGTCCCGGAAGAGCGCCTCGGCCATGGCGCCGCCCCACGCATGAAGCTTTCGGAGAACCTGCTGCTTTCTCGTCACGCCACCGACGGCAAGGCTTTTGTAGGCTCCGGCGGCATGGTCAAGAACGGTGCCGTTTACAGCGCCGCCCAGCGCATCATCACAGCCATGGATGTGCGCAAAAGCGCACCGGACCCGGAGGCGGCCGCGCTATCGGGCGGCAATCTGCAGAAATTCATCGTCGGCCGTGAACTCGACCGCAAGCCGAGCGTCATGGTCGTCAACCAGCCGACCTGGGGCGTCGACGCAGGTGCGGCCGCACACATCCGCCAGGCCCTGATCGAGCTTGCCCGCAGCGGCTCCGCGGTCCTGGTCATCAGCCAGGACCTCGACGAATTGTTCGAACTGTCGGACGCGATTGCCGTCATGCACAACGGAGAACTGTCGACGCCGCTGCCGATCGCCGAGGCGACTTTCGAGAAGATCGGCCTGTTGATGGGCGGCGCCGAGCCCGGCCACGCCGAACACAGCCTGGAGGTTGCGTGATGCGCATCGAACTGGTCAAACGTCCGCAGCGCTCGGCGCTGTTCTCGGTGCTGTCACCCTTCATCGCTTTCGCGCTGACGATCGTCGCCGGCGCCATCATGTTCGCATTACTCGGCGTCAATCCCTTCAATGCCTTCGAAATCTACTTCGTCGAGCCGATCAGCCAGGTCTGGCAGTTGCATGAGCTGGCGATCAAGGCGGCGCCGCTCATCCTGATCGCGGTTGGCCTGTCGGTCTGCTACAAGGCCAACATCTGGAACATCGGCGCCGAAGGCCAGTTGGTTTTCGGAGCTATCTTCGGCTCGATCATCCCGGTCTTGTTTCCACAATTCGAAGGACCGCTGGTGCTGCCGCTGATGCTCTTGCTCGGCATGGTCGGCGGGGCTCTCTATGCGTCAATCCCGGCGCTGCTCAAGACACGCTTCAGCACCAATGAAATCCTGACCAGCCTGATGCTGGTCTATGTCGCGCAGCTCTTTCTCGACTGGCTGGTGCGCGGCCCGTGGCGCGATCCGCAGGGGCATGGCTTTCCGCAGACCATCCAGTTCGGCGACTCGGCCGTCCTGCCGGAGCTGATGCCCGACGCCGGCCGCGCCAATTGGGGCTTCGTCTTCGCGATTGTTGCAGCCGTGCTGGTCTGGCTGATGATGAGCCGCATGCTGAAGGGTTTCGAGGTGCGCGTGCTGGGCTCCAGCCCGAGGGCAGGGCGCTTCGCCGGCTTCGGCTTCAACCGGATGGTCTTCTTCACCTTCCTTCTGTCCGGCGCGCTGGCTGGTCTGGCGGGCATCTCGGAAGTGTCTGGCGCCATCGGCCAGCTGCAGCCGGTGATCTCGCCCGGCTACGGCTTCACTGCCATCATCGTCGCCTTCCTCGGACGGCTCAATCCGCTGGGCATCGTGGCCGCGGGCCTTGTGCTGGCGCTGACCTATCTCGGCGGCGAGGCGGTGCAGAGCGCGCTCGGCATCTCGGACAAGGTGGCGCGCGTGTTCCAGGGCATGCTGTTGTTCTTCGTGCTCGGCTGCGACACGCTCATCCACTACCGCATCCGCCTGATCGGCATGGCGCTGACGAAGCCCAACGGCGCCGCGAAACTCGAAGCAGCGCCGAAGCTCGAGGAGGTCCGCTGATGGACATCACCGTCAACATCCTTTTGACCATCGCGACCGCGGCGACGCCGCTTCTGATCGCGGCGATCGGCGAACTGGTGGTCGAGCGCTCCGGCGTGCTCAATCTCGGCGTCGAAGGCATGATGATCATGGGCGCCGTCGGCGGCTTCGGCGCCGGCTACCTCACCGGGTCGCCGTGGATCGGCCTGCTTGCCGCGATCATCGTCGGGGCGCTGTTCTCGCTGCTCTTCGCCGTCATGACGCTGTCGCTCGCGACCAACCAGGTAGCGACCGGCCTGTCGCTGACGCTGCTCGGCCTCGGCCTCTCGGGCATGATCGGCACCAGCTTCGTCGGCCAGCCGGGCGTGAGATTGCCCAATCTCGATATCCCGGTGATCAGCTCGATCCCGATCGTCGGCAAGCTGATCTTCGGCCAGGATCCGGTCTTCTACATCTCGATCGCGCTCACCGCGGCGGTGATGTGGTTCCTGTTCAAGACACGCACCGGCCTGACGCTGCGCTCGATCGGCGACAGCCACACCTCGGCGCACGCGCTCGGCATCAAGGTCATCCGCTACCGCTATCTCGCCGTGATCTTCGGCGGCGCCTGCGCCGGCCTTGCCGGCGGCCACCTGTCGCTGGTCTATACGCCGCAATGGGTGGAGAATATGAGCGCGGGCCGCGGCTGGATTGCGCTGGCGCTGGTGGTGTTCGCTTCGTGGCGCCCGTGGCGGGTGCTGGCCGGCGCCTACATCTTCGGCGCGGTGTGGATCGGCCAGCTTCATGCACAGGCTTTTGGCATTCCTGTGCCTTCACAGTTTCTTTCTTCGTTGCCCTATCTGGCAACCGTCGTGGTTCTCGTTCTAATCTCGCGCAACAAGCGTTTGACGATGATGAACACGCCGGCTTCGTTGGGGCAGCCATTCGTTCCGGATCGTTGACAACAACAAAAAGACGGGAAGCTCCAAGGCTTAACTCAGAGAGGTAACACAATGAAAAAACTGCTTATTGCGTTGATGACCACGGCCGCGGCCCTGTCGCTGGCGGCAACCGCCGAGGCGGCCGACAAGCTCAAGGCCTGCTGGGTCTATACCGGTCCGATCGGCGACTTCGGCTATTCCTACCAGCACGACCAGGGCCGCCTCGAGGTCGAGAAGGCGCTCGGCGACAAGGTCGAGACCGCCTATCTCGAAAACGTCTCGGAAGGTCCCGACGCAGACCGCGCTTTCGAGCGCCTGGCACGCGAGAAGTGCAAGATCATCTTCGGCACCTCCTTCGGCTTCATGGATGCCGAGGTGAAGGTCGCCAAGAAGTTTCCCAAGGTGATGTTCGAGCATGCCACCGGCTTCAAGACCGGCGACAATCTCGGCATCTACAACGCCCGCTTCTATGAAGGCCGCTATGTGCTCGGCCAGATCGCGGCCAAGGAATCGAAGAAGGGCCTTGCCGGCTACATCGTGTCCTTCCCGATCCCGGAAGTGGTGATGGGCATCAACTCCTTCATCCTCGGCGCACAGTCGATCAATCCCGACTTCAAGGTGAAGATCGTGTGGGTGAACTCCTGGTTCGATCCGGGCAAGGAAGCCGACGCCGCCAAGGCGCTGTTCGACCAGGGCGCCGACATCATCGTCCAGCACACCGATTCCACCGCGGCTCTGCAGGTCGCCGAGGAACGCAAGCTGCACGGCTTCGGCCAGTCGTCCGACATGATCAAGTTCGCGCCGAACGCGCAGCTGACCTCGCTGACGGACGAATGGGGCCCGTATTATATCAGCCGCGTTCAGGCTGCTCTCGATGGCACCTGGAAGCCGGACAATGTCTGGCTTGGCATCAAGGATGGCGCCGTCAAGCTCGCGCCCTACACCAACATGCCTGACGATGTGAAGGCGATGGCACAGGCGACCGAGAAGAAGATCGCCGGCGGCTGGAACCCCTTCACCGGCCCGGTGTCCAAGCAGGATGGCTCAGCCTGGCTGAAGGACGGCGAGGTCGCCGACGACGGCACGCTGCTCGGCATGAATTTCTATGTCAAAGGCATCGACGATAAGCTGCCGCAGTAAGCGGCACGTCGCGAAGCCAAAACGAAAAAGGGCGCCGCGCGGCGCCCTTTTTATTCGCGGTGCTTTCTTCGCAAGGAGGCTCAGACGGCTGATCCATAGAGATCGTAGGCGTCCGCGCGGTCGATCTTGACCGTAACGATCTCGCCGGCGCGCAGCGGCCGCCGCGATTGGATGTGCACCGAGCCGTCGATCTCCGGCGCGTCATATTTGGTGCGGCCCTTGGCCGATGTGCCATGCGCCTCGTCGATCAGCACCGGCAGGCGTTTGCCGACCTTTTTTGCGAGCTGCGTCGCGGAGATCTTCTGCTGGCGCTGCATGAAGCGGTGCCAGCGCGCTTCCTTGATCTCCTGCGGCACCTGCTCCAGGCCAAGCTCGTTGGAGCGGGCGCCCCGGACCGGCTCGTATTTGAAGCAGCCGGCGCGATCGATCTTTGCTTCATCCAGCCAGTCGAGCAGCATCTCGAAATCGTCATCCGTCTCGCCGGGGAAGCCGACGATGAAGGTCGAACGGATGGCGAGATCCGGACACACCTCGCGCCAGCCGCGGATGCGCTCCAGCGTCTTTTCGCCATGCGCCGGCCGGCGCATGTTCTTCAGCACCTGCGGCGAAGCATGCTGGAACGGGATGTCCAGATAGGGAAGGATCTTGCCCTCGGCCATCAGCGGGATGACGTCGGCGACATGCGGGTAGGGGTACACATAATGCATGCGTACCCAGATGCCGAGCTTGCCGAGCTCCTCGGCGAGGTCGAGGAATTTCGCCCGGACTTCGCGATCGCCGAACATGCTGGTTTGGTATTTGATGTCGATGCCGTAGGCGCTGGTGTCCTGCGAGATGACGAGGATTTCCTTGACGCCGGCCTTGGCGAGCTTTTCGGCTTCGCGCAGCACGTCCGCAGCGGGGCGCGAGACGAGATCGCCACGCAGCGCCGGGATGATGCAGAAGGTGCAGCGGTTGTTGCAGCCTTCCGAGATCTTCAGATAGGCGTAGTGGCGCGGCGTGAGCTTCACACCTTGCGGCGGCAGCAGGTCGACATAGGGATCGTGGCTGGGCGGAGCCGCCTCATGCACGGCCGCCATGACGCTCTCATAGGCCTGCGGACCGGTGATGGCGAGCACGTTCGGATGTTTCTCGCGGATGACATCCGGCTCGGCGCCGAGACAGCCGGTGACGATGACGCGACCGTTTTCCGAAAGGGCCGAGCCGATGGCGTTGAGGGACTCGTCGCGGGCGGAATCGAGGAAGCCGCAGGTGTTGACGACGACGAGATCGGCGCCGTCATGCTTGCGCGCGATCTCGTAGCCTTCGGCGCGGAGCCGCGTGATGATGCGCTCGGAATCGACGAGCGCCTTCGGGCATCCAAGACTGACGAAACTGACGCGAGGGGCGGACATAAGGTTTTCCGGGCTTTTTGGGGATCGGCGGCGCAATATCACACTAATTGCGGCATTGGTATGGGCTGACCCATCCTGCGGCAAAACGCATTGCCCAACGCAACCCTGGAGCAGATGGAGAGCCTCAGCTCACCGCGGCATTGACGTGCGGCCAGACTTCGACCGCACCGCGATAGACCATGTCGAGCGCGACATAGAGAATGATCAGCAGGCCGATGTAAGCGATCCAGCGATAGCGGTGCAACAGCCTGGCAATAAAGCTCGCGGCGAGGCCCATCAAGGCAATCGACAACACCAGGCCGATGACCAGCACCGGGAAATGATCGCGCGCCGCGCCTGCGACAGCCAATACGTTGTCGAGTGACATCGAAACGTCGGCGACGACAATCTGCAGCGACGCCTGCCCAAGCGTCTTGCGCCGCGCCTTGCCCGCGATCGCTTTGTCGCTGTCGAGGTCGGAATTGGCCAATGCCTCCGTTGCCTCGTGCTCATCGGCATGGGAGGTGCGCAACTCGCGATACATCTTCCAGCACACCCAAAGCAGCAGGATGCCGCCGGCAAGCAGCAGGCCGACAATGGCAAGCAGTTTCACCGTGATGGCCGCAAAGAAGATGCGCAGCACGGTCGCCGCGAGCACACCAATGAGGATTGCCTTCTTGCGTTGATCTGCAGGCAGACCTGCCGCCGCAAGGCCGATGACGATGGCATTATCGCCCGCGAGCACGAGGTCGATGGCAATGACCTGGAGCAGGGCGGTCAGGCTTGCGGCGCTGAAAATGTCCATCGGCTGGAGGCCCTTTGCTGTTCGCTGAGTCTCGATCGTCGACTATTCTGACGCCCTAACGTGGATGGTTCACGCGCGTCAAGGGAACAGGCCGGGGCGGGCCCTTTCAGGGGCCGCGTTACACCGAATATGATAGGAATTTGCGGTTGTTATGTCGACCGGAGGCGGGTCGTCGCGATCGCCGATCAGTCGTAGAGATTATACTTTGCCCAGTCGGCCTCGGGGATCTCGTCGCCGATCTTGTAGCGGAACTGCAGCACTTCCATGTGGTCCGCCGCTGTCTGGCATTTGAACTTCAGCCGGTACCATTGGCCCTTGCTGCGGAAGGCGGCGCCGGAGCTCCTGATGGCGTCGGCGCTCATCTGCGGCGTGGCGAAGGCGTAGGCCACGACGCGGTCGGCCTTGTAGTTGTGATCGTCGTGACTGATCCGATCGAGCACCTCGGCGTCACATCGCTGCTCGAGACGGGTCTCCGGATCGAGTTTCATCAGGCCGGCGCGCAACGCATTGTCCATCGCCTTGGCCGGCAAGACCAGCGTCAGCGACGCCAGAACCATCAGGCAGAGCTTTTTCATGGGCGCGACAAGCAGCATGTTTTGTCTGAGAAATCAAATAGCCGCTGTTTTGCCAGCCGTTGGCCGTCATGCCGGGCCGGTGCCGCTTCAGTTCATCAACCGATGCCCCGCCGTGCAACCATTGGTGCCGCAATTTGCAGAATCACCAATAAGTTTGGAATGTCCGTGTCGTCATCGGGGCCGCCACGTCGTGCTTTCCTGCAAATGGACCGCGATACGCCCAGAAAAAGTCAACCCCGAGAGCCTGCCTCCGATATCCCCGCGCGGAGTACCATTCGGCCGCATGGCAGACCGGCCGGCCCATCGCCACTGCGAACTCCGCGGCAGGAAACGCCGGAAAACCCAAATAGTTCAATACTTTCTGCGACAGTCCGACATGCGTCGGATTACTTGGCGCCGATAACAAATCCGTGAACTCGACCGCCGGCTGACAGTTGGAGCGAAGTTGACAAGGCGCTTCCCTTGGGCCACGCCATAGCCAGACGGGGACGGGTTGAACGACCCGGGGGGCTGCGGCAATGGCGAAGATCGAGACGGCCAAGGGGTCGGAGTCCGGCCGCGGACGCGCGTTGCACGCCTGTCGTCCTGGTCCAATCTCAGTCGCCGCGCCCTTCCTGTTGATCGCCCCAAAGGCAGCGCTGGCCGCCGTCGTCGCTGACAGCCGTTGGGGAGCGACCGCGGCGATGAAGATTGTCAGTTTGCCCGCAGTCGGTCTGAACGCTCTGCGGCGGTCTGCCCGATCGAGCGTGTTCGGAATGCTCACGGGCTCGATGTTGCTTCTGCCTATGGGCAGCGCGTTCGCGGTGGCGGTCGGCGATCCGGTGTACAATCCAGGCACCGGCAATTTCGAAACTGTCTTCCAGATATCACCCAATGGTTGGGTGGTGACAAAGGTCACCTCCGGCGGCACGACTACCTATAACGCCGTTATCGTCACGCCGCCCGCCGTCAACACCACCTATGTTTCAGGCGGAAAGACCTACAAAGTTCTATCCTACACCACGACGACGGTGAACGGCACCACCTACTACACCGGCATCGTGGTCGAGAACGAGACCGACTCGGGCAAACCGCAAACCACGCTCAACACCTATCAGCTCAACGTTCCGACCGCGGGCGGCGGCGCTGGCGGCTCCGGCAGCGGCGGCACGGTGACCCAGGGCAACGATGTGCGCTATGTCGACCGCCAGACCGGTTCAAACGGCTCTGGCGGCTCGAATGCCTACGGCATCGAGATCGATTTCGGCATTCTTGGCAGCCTGACCATCGGCGTGAGCGGTTCCGATGGCCAGCCGGGCGGCAATGGCCCGACGATCAATGACACGCTTGGCTTGGGCGCCAGCTACAGTTCCAGCCAGGACGGCAAGGCCGCGGTCGAGATCGTCAGCATTGGCGGTGACGGCGGCAAGGGCGGCGACTCCTACGGCAACCAGGACGCGCGCCAGGGTGGCGCTGCCGGCCAGGGCGGCGACATCACGCTCAATTCGGCGGCCACGATCACCACCGACGCGGTCGGAGCCGATGGCATCTTTGTGATGAGCAAGGGTGGCCAGGGGGGCGCGGGCGGCAATGGCTACATACTGAGTCAGGGCGGCTCTGGCGGCCCGCCGACAAAAGGCGGCACGGTCATCGTCAACAATAGCGGCCAGATCACCACCAACAAAGATAAGTCCGTCGGCATCTTCGCCCAGTCGATCGGCGGTGGCGGCGGCTCGGGTGGCGACAGCTTCGGCATCGTCGGCGAGCCCGGCTCCGCCTCGGCCGGCGGCAATGGCGGCACCGTAACCGTCACCAACAGCGGTGTCATCGGGACCAAGGGCGCGCGGTCCTATGGCATCTGGGCGCAGTCGCTCGGCGGCAGCGGCGGCAATGCCGGCGATTCTGGCGGCATCGTTGCGCTCGGCAACAAGCTCGGCTCCGGCGGCGGCACCGGCGACACCGTGACCGTCACCAACAATGTCGGCGGCAACATTACGACCTATGGCGTCGGCGCCTTCGGCATCCTGGCGCAGTCGATCGGCGGCGGTGGTGGCGATGCGGGCGGCGCTGGTGGCCTCGTCGCCATCGGTGGCGACGCCGGCTCCGGAGGCGACGGCAAGACCGTCATTGTCGCCAACCACGCGAACATCACGACATATGGCGGCACGGACACGAGCGTCACCGATCTGGGTCCGACCATCAAGGATGTCGGCGCCGACGCGATCGTGGCGCAATCGATCGGCGGCGGCGGCGGAAACGGCTCTGGCAGCGGCGGCCTGGTCGCCATCGGCGGCGAGGGCACCGCGGGCGGTGCGGGCGGATCGGTGTCCGTCACCAATGACGGCACGCTCATCACCACCGGACCGAAGGCGCGCGGCATCTATGCCCAGTCGATCGGCGGTGGCGGCGGCAATGGCGGCGATTCAGGCGGCCTGGTCGCGATCGGCGGCAAGGGCTCCTCAACCAGCAATGGCGGCACCGTCACGGTCGACAATACCGGCATAATCGCGACCGCCGGCACCGCCATCCAGGCGGAGTCGATCGGCGGCGGCGGCGGCGACGGTGGCTCCAGCGGCGGCCTCTTCTCCATCGGCGGCTCGGGGGGCGGCGGCGGCGACGGCCAGAACGTCACCGTCAATTCCTCAAACCACTTGACGACAACCGGCGACAATTCGGTCGGCATCCTCGCCCAGTCGCTGGGCGGCGGTGGCGGCAACGGCGGCGGCTCGTATACTGTCGGTGAAGCGGTGGCGATCGCCATCGGCGGCGCCGGCGACAAGGGCGGCAATGGCGGATCGGTCGAGGTCAATCACGTGGCCACGCCGGGCAATCTCAGCGGCCTTGTAGCCTCCGACATCAGTACCGGCACGCGCACCATCAACGGTCAGGGCCAAACCGTCGTCACCGGCGCTAAGGCCTATGGCGTCTTCGCGCAGTCGGTCGGCGGTGGCGGCGGCAGGGGAGGCCTTGCGGTCGCGGTCTCGACCGCCACATCCGGCGCCGGCGCCAGCTTCGCGCTCGGCGGCAAGGGCGGCCCCGGCGGCGACGGCAAGGACGTCACAGTCAACTACAAGGGCGACATCACCACTCAGGGCGACGGTGCCTATGGCATCTTCGCGCAGAGCGTCGGTGGTGGCGGTGGCGATGGCGGCGGCGCCGTCGCGGTGAGCGGCGGTGGCGCGTTCAACTTCGGCCTCGCGATGGGCGGCGCTGCCGATGTCGGAGGCAGCGGTGACATCGTCACCGTCAACACCATGGGCGGCACGATCGAGACCTACGGCCTCCAGTCCTATGGCATCCTCGCGCAGTCGGTCGGCGGTGGCGGCGGCAATGGCGGCTTTGCCGGCGGCGGCACGATCGGCGCGGTCGCGCTGACCGTCACCCTTGGCGGCAAGGGAGCCGCGGGTGGTATCGCCAAGGCCGTTACCGTCAACAACGCCTCCTCGATCATCACCCATGCGGATGGTTCGATCGGCATCAACGCTCAGAGCCTTGGCGGCGGCGGCGGCAATGGCGGCTTCTCCATCGCCGGCGCACTCGCGGTCGGCGCGATATCGGCCGCCATCGGCGGCGATGCCGGCGACGGCAGCAGCGGCGGCACCGTCACGGTCAACAACCAGGGGAACATAACCACCTCGGGCGCCAAGGCTTACGGCATCTTCGCGCAGTCGGTCGGCGGCGGCGGCGGCAACGGTGGCGGGGCCATCGCCTTCTCGCTGGCGGTTTCGCCCGACCCTGAGGAGATACCGGCGGTCGCCGTTTCGGTCGCGGTCGGCGGCAGTGGCGGCGCAGGCAGCATTGGCGAGACGGTGCATGTCACCAATGGCGGAAACGTCACCACCCACGGCACCGGGGCCCACGGCATCTGGGCGCAATCGGTCGGCGGCGGCGGCGGCACCGGCGGCTACGCCGGATCGGGCTCCGGTTCATTGGGGCCGGGGGCCAACATATCGGTCGCCGTCGGCGGCACGGGCGGCACCGGCGGGAACGGCGGCGCCGTCATCGTCGATGCGGGCAAGGATAAGCTCGGCGCGGTCGTCGCCGGCTCGACCATCACCACCTGGGGCCTTGGTGCCGACGGCATCAGGGCGCAGTCGATAGGCGGCGGCGGCGGCGATGGCGGCTTCGCGATCGGCGTCAATCTCGGCATCAACAACAGCGACCTGCCGCTGGCGTCGATCGGCGTCACCGTGGGCGGCCAGGGCGCGCTTGGCGGCGACGGTTCGAGCGCGACGGTCAACAACTGGTCGGTCATCCGTACCTATGGCGACAATTCGGCCGGCGTCTTTGCGCAGAGCGCGGGCGGTGGCGGCGGCGATGGCGGCAACGCGATCACGGCGGTCGGAAGCTGGGCGAACGCGACGAGCTCCAGCGCCCAGAACACCAACATCTCGGTTGCCATCGGCGGCAATGGCGCGCTCGCCGGCGACGGCAAGGACGTCACCGTCAACAACCATGGCAATATCGAGACCGGCCTCATCACCACCAACACGGACATCGCTGGCGATACGGTGACCACCGGCAACAGCGCCTATGGCATCTTCGCCCAATCGATCGGCGGCGGCGGCGGCATCGGCGGCCGTGCCAATTCGATCAACGTGCTGGTCGGCAAGGGCGAGGCTCCCCCGGATGCGTTGATCAACGTCGCCATGTCGGTTGCAGTCGGCGGTCAGGGCGGCGCGGCCGGGGATGGCGGCCACGTGACCGTCACCAATGACGGCAGCATCACGACCAACGGTTCGCTTGCCGACGGCATCTATGCGCAGAGCGTGGGTGGCGGCGGTGGCGCGGGTGGCAACGGCATCCTCGGCACGGACGAGCTGATCCCGGTGCCTGCGGCGCTGATCGCCAACGTCCTCTTCGGCAAGACCAAGATCTACAGCGCGCTTGGCGCCGCCGTTGGCGGCAATGGCGGCGGGTCAGGCATCGGCGGCCTTGTCGAGGTCACCAACACCGGTAACATCACGACCAAGGGCAGCAATTCCAACGGCATCTTCGCCCAGTCGGTGGGCGGCGGCGGTGGCGTGGGCGGCAAGGCCAATATCGGCGCCACCGGCACGATCAGCGTCGGCGGCAAGGGCACCAGCGGCGGCAACGGCGGCATCGTCCACGTCATCAATAACGGGAATGGCAAGATCGAGACATTCGGCGCGGCCTCCAACGGCATCTTTGCCCAGTCGGTAGGCGGTGGCGGCGGCGTCGCCGGCAATGTCGATCGCGTGCTGGCTAATGGACTTGGGCCGATCCCGGCACTCAACCTCGGCATCGGCCTTGCTTTCGGCCAGGGCGGCGGCAATGGCGGCTCGGGCAAGGACGTCACCGTCGAGGGCAACGGCGCGATCATCACCCATGGCTCGTCCTCGGCCGGCATTTTTGCCCAGTCGGTCGGCGGCGGCGGCGGTATCCTGGGCACGCTCGGCAACGAACTGATCCCGGGTGTCAGCACCGTCACCAACTGGGCCGTCGGCAGCAATGGCGACGCCGGCGATTCCGGCATCGTCCACGTCAACTATGCCGGCACGATCGACACCTATGGCGACGGCTCCATCGGCATCTTCGCCCAGAGCAATGGCGGCAAGAAGGACGCGACGCAGAACTATCTCGGCACAGCCGGCAACATCACCGTCGATCTCGACGGGTCGGTCGTCACCCATGCTGCCGGCACAGACGCCATCGTCGCGCAGAGCAAGGCCGTTGATGGCAATGGCGACATTGCCATCAACCTGACGAGCGCCACCGGCAAGGTCCTGGGCGGCGTCACCGACGCAAACCATGTCGGCGTCGGTGTCTGGATCATCGACGGCAACAACAACACGATCAGCAACAAGGGCACGATCACCACCGCGAGCGGCACGGCGGGCGGCTGGGCGATCCTGTCCGGCGACGCCAAGGAGGCGGTCACCAATTACGGCACCGTCACCGGCTCCTTCGATCTCGGCGCGGGCGTCAACAGCTTCACCAACGCGGCCAACGCCATCTTCAACGCCGGTGCCGACGCCAAGCTCGGCACCGGCAACCTCTTCGCCGACAGCGGCTATTTCTCGCCGGGCGGCGACAACAATGTGATGGCGACCAACCTCGTCGGCAATTGGAACCAGGCCTCGACCGGCGTCTACAAGCTCGACGTCGACCTCGATCCGCAGTCCGACCTGATCAACGTTGCCGGCACGGCGGATCTCGGCGGCGCCATCGACCTCAACATCATGGATGCGGCCGCGGCGAAGCCAGGCAGCCAAACGTTCCACATCCTGCATGCCGATGGCGGTGTCTCGCACAGCGGACTGGAGCTCAGTTCGATCGCAAGCGCGGTCGCGCAATATCAGTTGCAGTATCCGGATCTTAACAATGTCTATCTCGCTGTCGACATAACCTTCGCTCCCACCGGCCTGACCGGGAACCAGATTCCGGTCGCGAACGCAGTCAACGCCATTCAGAGTGGCCCGACCTCGCCGGATTTCCAGAAGATCGCCGAGGCGCTGTTCTATATCCCGACGGTCACCCAGCTCGGCGCCGTCTACGATTCGATCTCGGGCGAGGGCGTTTCCGGGTTCGAGCAGCCGCAGTTCGGTGCTTATGAAAGCTTCTTCGCCTCGATAGGCCGCCAGGCCGATTTCTGGCGCACCGGCCTCGGGACCGACCCGACGGATCACACAGCCACGCCGCAGGCCTATGACGAACCGACGAAGCCCAAAAAGGATCCGTTCAAGGCCATGCAGCCCGACCAGCGGCGCTGGAGCTATTGGGCAAGCGCCGGCGGCAACGGCGGCGAGATCAGTGGCAATGCGGCGGCTGGCAGTGCCGGCACCACCTACAGGGGCGGCAATCTCGCAGCGGGCATGGAGACCGTCGGCGATCCCGACACGCTGGTGGGCTTCGCCCTGGGTGGCTCGGCGGGTTCATTTGCTGTCGACGACCGACAGACTTCGGGCAACATCGTCGGCGCGCAGGCCGGCGCCTATGTCGCGCATAAATGGGACCAGTTCTATATCGACGGCGCGCTTGCCTTCGGCCTCTACAACAACAACATCCACCGGGCCACGGCCGTGCCCGGTTCGGACTCGCCGATCGACCCGGTGGCCGGCATCACGCCCGAGAACTGGCGCAGCAATTTCCTCAGCGCCGGCTTCGGCACCAACATCGAGGCCGGCTGGCGGCAGCAGGTGGGTGCGGGGGCCATCACGCCTTTCGCCGGGCTGCAGTTCGCATTCCTGTCGATGGACGCTTTCGACGAGACGTCGCCTGACGGCGGCGCGCTGGGGCTCAGCTTCGATCACCGCGTCATCACCTCGCTGCCGGTCTCGCTCGGCCTGCAGCTCGACACCACCATCGGCATCGGCGACGGCCAGTCGCTGCAGGCCTGGGGCCGCGCGGCCTGGGTGCATGAGTTCGAGCCGGACCGCTCGGTGAAGCCCAGCTTCCAGGCGGCGCCCGGCACCTCCTTCGTCATCCAGGGCGCCTCGGCGGCCGAGGACGCGGTTGCGCTCAATGCCGGCCTGAAGATGAACTGGGGCTCAAACACCTCGATGTTCGCCGCTTTCGACGGCAAGTTCGGCGACGGCCTGCGGAGCTATGGCGGCGATGTCGGCTTCAAGCTGAACTGGTAGAGGCGGGGTGCGCTCCTAAGCATGTCGCGCTGAACCGGATTCAGGCGACGCGCTTTAGGTCTTTGTTTTGATGCATGTCGTTGTCCCAGAACCGCTGCACACTTCTGGGCGACATGCATCAGACCGCCCGTGCCAAGGAGTGGCTCCCGAACGGTGCGGTGTTCTTCGCGTTGGCTCGAAGACTGGGGAAGCCTTCGCGGTGTAGCTGGGCAATTCGCTCAATGGAAGCTGAAAACAGCGGCCAGGGCGATCGCTGCCGCGGTTAGCGTTGTCAGGGGGCCCGCCACCCTCATCAGCTTGCCGCCACCTTCGTCGCCGCGCCTCAGCCGCGCCATCCCCCGCATGCTCAGGCCGATCGTCAGCACTATGACGACGACGAGCGCCATCTTGAGCTTAAACCAACCATTCAGACCATCGATGCCGCCGTACCTCAGCCAAAGCAGGAGCGGCCCAGTGATCAGGAGCAGGATGAGGCCCGTGCCGGCGATGCGAGTGTAGACCGTGGCCAGCGGCCACCAAAGCGTACGCTGGTCCGGCGTCGCTGCTACCAGGCGCGGGCCGACTTGAGACATGGCTATGCCGCCGCCAATTCCCATAGCCAAAGCCATAAGGTGCAGCCAAAACAACAGATTGATGATGATAGGCATAGGCGGTTAGCCCCCAAATTTCTTAAAGCGTTTTGGACGGAGTCTAACCACGACCCAGGCCGGGTCTAGGGGTGGGGGCGCGGCTGCCGAATAGTTTAGACGCGCATTAGCAACCGCTCAATTTAGACTGAGTGCCCATAGGCAGATAGGCCTTCAGGGTGCCGTCAGGGCTTGCCGCAATGTCAATCATGTCCCCTCTGCGCGATAGCGCCAGACCGCGCTGGAGATCATCGTAAGGCCGATTGCGGCTATGTAGAACGGTATTAAGCCGTCAAGGCGGGGAGGGGCGCAGCGACCGACATTGCTTAAAGGGTAGCGCAAAAAGATATTTCGCAGTCGGAAAATGACCTCTAAGTTATTGATTTTATTATGGTCGTGGCGGAGGGAGTGGGATTCGAACCCACGGTGAACTTGCGCCCACGCCGGTTTTCAAGACCGGTGCCTTAAACCGCTCGGCCATCCCTCCATCGTGATTCCTTCACGAGGCGCTTCGTCCCGCTGACCGCAAAGCCATACCAACAGGAACGCGAGCGCCCATGCTCTAGTGCGCCGCGCAAAGATCTGTCAATCGTTGGAACGGCTCAATCATTGTTTGCGGGAGGCGGGACGGCAGCGGAAGCCGATGCATTGACAATGTCGCCGAGACCCTGCCAATCTCAATCTGCTAATATTTGAGGGGACAATCGTGAAGAAAACCTATGAGAAACCTGTACTGACAAAGCGTGAGATGCTGTCTCGTGCGACGGCCCAGCAGGCGCCATCCGGCGGGCGGCCGCTATAGCGGACGAACCTTTACTCTCACGCGGATTCGACACGCCGGCGATCTTTGTCGCCGGTGCTCGTATTGGCAGCAGAGGATTTTCGAAACGGGAACGGATGTTCCGAGGGCGCCGGTATCACCTCTCGCCATAATCTCGCCCTGTTGCGGCCATAATCGATTAACATCGTGATAAACAATTCCGGTGCACAAAGGGATTGGGGATCAAGGTGTTGCTGGCATTGGCGGACGCTTGGTTCCGTCGGATGGCAGCACGGTAGGGGACAATCGAAAACATGCAGACTTCGGCGCACCCGCGTCTTCGCCGTGCTTCTGCTTTCGCCCTGTGCGCCCTCTCGGGCCTGCTGCTGGCTGCCTGTGCGTCGCAACCCGAACCGAAGGGAATGGTCTACAAGAAGGCCCGCTCCAAGGAATATTTCGCCGAATCCGAATATGGCGTGAAGGCGAGCCCGCGCGTCGAGTTCATGCGGCGCGGCGGCGGCCGGGACCAGCTCGGCAAGCCCTACCAGGTGCGCGGCAAGTGGTATTACCCGAAGGAAGACAAGAAATACGCCAAGGTCGGCCTGGCTTCCTGGTACGGCGACGCCTTCCATGGCCGTTTGACCGCCAATGGCGAAGTCTATGACATGACGCATCTGACGGCGGCGCATCCGACGATGCCGCTGCCGAGCTATGCCCGCGTCACCAATATCGAGACCGGCAGTTCAGTGATCGTGCGTGTCAACGACCGCGGTCCCTACCATGAAGGCCGTATCATCGACGTTTCCGAACGCGCCGCGCAGATGCTCGACTATGACAAGGTCGGCACGGCCAAGGTCAAAGTGGAATATGTCGGCCGGGCGCCGCTCGACGGCGATGACGACCGGTATCTGGTGGCCTCCTATCACCCCGGCAACAACCGGCCGGATCCCTCGGACGGCCTGCCGACCGGCGTGATGGTGGCCATGAACGGCCCGTCGCCGAGCGTGCCGGTGAGCGCGCCGCCAGCCGCCGTTCCGTTCCCCGGCCAGTTGACCAATTCGGGGCAAGCCTTTGCCGCGCAGCCAGGCTTGTCGAATCAGCCGACCGTGCAACCGGCGTCGTTCTCGGTGCAGGGCGCCAGCGATGTCGTGCTGCCGGATTTCGGACCGATCGTGCCGCAGCGACCCGAGCTCACCTTGCCGGCGAATTCGCCCTTCGCGGTGGCTTCGCTGTCCTATGCGGATGGGCGGGTGAAGCGCGCCGATGTCTTTGCCGCGCTTGGCACCAGCGGCATGTCGCCGGCCGATATCCTGCAGTCGTGGAAGAAATCGAACCGCCAGGAACAGGCTCCTGGATCCGACTACGTCGCCGCCGGTTCCTTCGACGAAGCCGCCGAGGCAAAGCGTGTGGCCGCGGCGCTCGAGCCGTTCGGCCGGACCGAGATCCAGCGCACCGAGCTCGACGGCAACGACTGGTATGCGGTCAATGTCTATCCGGACGGCCATGGCAGCATCGACGACCTGCTCCAGGCAGCCTGGTCGCATGGCGCGCCGGACGCGCTGGCTGTGCGTAACTGACCAAATTCGAGCTGCCCGTTGATCCGGTCGAAAAAACCCTGATAGCTTGGCCGCGGGGTAGTCTTTGCGCAATTCCGGGCCAACAACCTCTGTGCGTTTTCCGGTGTTGCTCAGATTGGGTCGAGATTCATGCAATTCCGCATTTTTCCACCTTTCGCCAGCCTTCTGGGATTGGTGCTGGTGCTGCTTTGCGCCGCCCCGGCGAGCGCGCAGCTTTTCGAGACCAAGGCAACGCAGGCGTTCATGATCGATGCCGACACCGGCACCGTGCTCTTCGCCAAGGACCCCGACAAGCCGATCCCGCCGGCCTCGATGGCCAAGCTGATGACGATGGAGACGGTCTTCAACGCCATCAAGTCGAAACGCATGACGCTCGACGACACTTTCGTCGTCAGTGAAAACGCCTGGCGCACCGGCGGCGCGCCGTCCGGCACCTCGACCATGTTCGCCAAGCTCAAATCCGAGGTCCGCGTCGAGGACCTCATCCAGGGCGTCACCGTGCAGGCCGCCAATGACGGCTGTATCGTGCTTGCCGAGGGCATGGCGGGCTCGGAAGCGAATTTCGCCGTGCAGATGACGGATCGCGCCCGCCAGCTCGGCCTGTCGAAGTCGACCTTCGTCAATTCGACCGGCCTGCCGGCCGACGGCCAGCAGACGACCATGCGGGAGCTGACGATGCTGGCGCTGCATCTGTGGCGCGACTATCCCGAGTTCTTCCACTATTACGGCCAGCCGGACTTCACCTGGAACAAGATCGCGCAGAGGAACCGCAATCCGCTGATCGCCATGGGCATCGAAGCCGACGGCTTCGTGGCCGGTGCCAGCGAGCAGGCGGGGTTCGGCCTGGTCGGCACCGTCAGCCACAACGGCACCCGCGTGATCGCCGCGCTCAGCGGACTGGCGAATGACCGCGAACGCTCCGAAGAGGCGCGCAAGCTGCTCGAATGGGGCTCGCGTTCCTTCCAGAAGACCGAGATTTTCGCCAAGGACGAGGTGGTCGGCGAAGCGCAGGTCTTCGGCGGCGCCAAGTCCGGCCTGGCCTTGAAGGCCAAAGGTCCGGTGGACATCTTTCTGCCGATCGCCAACCGTGACAAGCTGACCGCCAGGATCGTCTATCAGGGTCCGGTGTCGGCACCGGTCGAGGAGGGGCAACCGGTCGGAGAGCTGCGCGTTTGGATAGGTGAAACCCTCAGCCAGCAGACGCAGCTCTATGCCGCCGAGTCGGTGAAAGTGGGCACGCTGCCGCAGCGCGCGCTCGACGCCGTCAAGGAACTCGCTGTCGGCTGGCTGCGTCAGAAACATTTGTGATCGGGCAAGTTCGTGGACCTTTTGACGGACGGGAGCTATGACAGCGGCCAGCACGGGCAAAGGCAGTCGCGATTGGCGAGCGGATTTTTCATCACTTTCGAAGGCGGCGAAGGAGCAGGCAAGTCGACACAGATCGAGCGGCTGGCACGGCGCATGCGCGCCAAGAAATACGAGGTTCTGGTCACCCGCGAGCCGGGCGGATCGCCCGGCGCCGAGGCCGTAAGGCATGTGCTTCTGTCGGGGGCGGCCGAGCCGTTCGGTCCGAAGATGGAGGCAATCCTGTTCGCTGCCGCGCGCTCCGACCATGTCGAGCAGGTCATCCGGCCGTCGGTCGAGCGCGGCTCGATCGTGCTGTGCGACCGCTTCATCGATTCCTCGCGCGTCTACCAAGGGGTCACCGGCGGCATCGATGCCGATTTCATGAAGGCGCTGGAAGCGGTTGCCATCAACGGCATGATGCCGGACATGACGCTGATCTTCGACATCGATCCCGTTGAAGGCCTGAGGCGGGCCGCCGCGCGGCGCGGCGCCGGTGATGCCGCCGACCGCTTCGAGAAGGAGACTTTGGCTATCCATCGGCGACGGCGCGAGGCTTTCCTGGCCATCGCCGAAGCGGAGCCGGAGCGCTGCATCGTCATCGACGCCTCCGCCGATCCCGATGCGGTGGAAAATGTCGTCACCGCCGCCGTCTTCACGGCGCTGGAAGAGCGGATGCAGGCGCCAAGGATTGAGACGGCGCCGGCATGATCTTCGAACGCATTGCCCCAGAACAGCACGACACGCTGGATGGCGTGCCTGAGCCGGCAGAAACGCCGCGGCTGATCGGCCACGCGCCAGCGGCGGCTATGCTCGTGAGCGCCTACCGCGCCGGCAAGCTGCCGCACGCGCTGATTTTTGCCGGACCGCACGGCATCGGCAAGGCCACGCTGGCGTTCCACCTTGCGTACCACCTTCTGAAATATCCGGATTTCAAGGCGGCGCCCGACACGCTCGCCGTTCCCGATCCGGCTTCCTCGCTGTTTCGCCAGATCGCCACCGGCGCGCATCCTTCGGTGCTGCATCTCACCCGTCCGGCCAACGACAAGACCAAGAGCTTCAAGACGGTGCTGACCGTCGACGAGATCCGCAGGGTCAGCCGCTTCCTGTCGATGACCTCGCATGACGGCAGCTACCGCGTCGTCATCGTCGATCCGGCCGACGACATGAACACCAACGCCGCCAATGCCTTGCTCAAGAATCTCGAAGAGCCGCCGGCGCGCACCCTGTTCATTCTGATCGTGCACGCGCCGGGCAGCCTGCTGCCGACGATCCGCTCGCGCTGCCAGATGGTGCGGCTGGCGCCTCTGGCCGCCGACGAGTTGATGGCGGTGCTGGAAAATGTCGAGCCGCCGCCGCCGGACGATCCGGCCGCGCGCGCAGCACTTGCCGAGCGGGCAGGGGGCAGCGCCCGCAACGCGATCCTGCTCACCCAATATGGCGGACTGGAGATCGCCGGCGCGCTCGACACGCTGGTGGCGGCCAGGAAGCCGGACATTGCCGGCGCGCATCGCTTGGCCGAGGCCGTGGCGGGACGCGACCAGGCGATCCAATTCGACATCTTCAACCGCCGCGCGCTCGATCTGCTATCGGCCGCCGCCAGCGAAGCGGCACTTGCGGGCGACCTCGCCAGGGCCAAAACCCTGTCGGAGGCTTGGCACGAGGCGCTGAACACGATATCTGAGGCCGAGACTTACAATCTCGACAAGAAGCAGCACGCCCTGGCCATGATCGACCGCCTGAATTCTGCGATGCGAATGTGACGATTGCTTTGGTGCATGCCGCCGCCCCAAAACCGGGGCCCCTTTGGGCGGCATGCAACGGGATGGCAATCGCCGTCCCGATGCGATATCCACCGCCACAACTCACATTCAGACATTCATGACGGTTCATTCATGTCACGCGAAAAATTTTACCTGACCACTCCGATCTTTTATCCGAACGGCAAGCCACACATCGGCCATGCCTATACGGTCATTGCCAGCGACGCGCTTGCTCGCTTCCAGCGTCTCGACGGCAAGGATGTGTTGTTCCTCACCGGCACCGACGAGCATGGCCTCAAAATGCAGCAGACGGCCGAGAAGGAAGGCATCACGCCCCTGGCGCTTGCCGACCGCAATTCGGCAATCTTCCGCTCGATGACCGAGACGGTCGGCGCCTCAAACGACGAATTCATCCGCACGACGGAACAACGCCACTACGCATCCTGCCAGGCGATCTGGAAGGCGATGGCCGCCAATGGCGACATCTATCTGGACCGCTACAGCGGCTGGTATTCGGTGCGGCAGGAGGCCTATTTCGACGAGAGCGAAACCACGCTCGGCGAGGATGGCGTGCGCCGCGAGCCGCTTGGCTCGCCGGTCGAATGGAACGAGGAGGAAAGCTATTTCTTCCGGCTCTCCGCATATCAGGACAAATTGCTGGCGCTTTATGAGAGCCAGCCCGACTTCGTTGGTCCGGCCGAGCGGCGCAACGAGGTGGTGAGCTTCGTCAGGTCGGGGCTGAAGGACCTGTCGATCTCGCGCACCACCTTCGACTGGGGCGTGCCCGTGCCAGGCGACGACAAGCATGTCATGTATGTCTGGGTCGATGCCTTGACCAACTACATCACCGCGGCCGGCTATCCCGACACCAAGGCCGAGCAATGGCACTACTGGCCGGCCACGCATATCATCGGCAAGGACATCGTGCGCTTCCATGCGGTCTACTGGCCGGCTTTTCTGATGTCGGCCGGCATCGAATTGCCGAAGCGTGTCTTCGCCCACGGCTTCCTGTTCAACCGCGGCGAGAAGATGTCGAAGTCGGTCGGCAACGTCGTCGATCCGTTCACCATGGTCGAGCATTACGGCGTCGACCGGGTACGCTATTTCTTCCTGCGCGAGGTGCCGCTCGGCCAGGACGGCAGCTACAGCCATGAGGCGATCGTCAACCGCACCAATGCCGACCTCGCCAACGGTCTCGGCAATCTGGCGCAGCGCTCGCTGTCGATGATTGCCAAGAACTGCGGCGGCGCGGTGCCGAAGCGCGGCGATCTGACCGAGGCCGACACGGCGATCCTCGACCATGCGATCGAGGCGTTGGCCGTTTCGCGCAGGGCAATGGCGGAGCAGGGCATCCATCTGGCGCTGGCGGCGATCTTCGGCGCGGTGGCGGAAGCGGACCGCTATTTCGCCTCGCAGGAGCCGTGGGCGCTGAAGAAGACCAATCCGGAACGCATGGAGACGGTGCTTTGGACGACGGCCGAGGTCGTGCGACGGGTGACGGTGCTTTGCCAGCCGTTCGTTCCCGGATCGGCCGCCAAGCTGCTCGACCTGTTGGCCGTGCCCGCGGACAAGCGCGCATTCGAGCACGTCCATGCCGACCACGCGCTGGTGCCCGGCACGGCATTGCCGGCGCCCGAGGGCGTGTTCCCACGCTATGTCGAGCAGGATGGCAACGCCTGATGCTGGTCGACAGCCATTGCCATCTCGACTTTCCGGACTTCGCCGAGGAGCGGGAGACAATCGTCTCCCGCGCTCTCGCCGCCGGAATCGGTCGCATGGTCACCATCTCGACGCGCGTCAAGCGTTTTCAACAAATCCTTGAAATCGCTGAAACTTTCACTGAAGTCTATTGCTCGGTTGGCACCCATCCGCACAATGCGGCGGAAGAGCTCGACGTCACCGCCGACGAGTTGGTGCGGCTTTCCGGCCATCCAAAGGTGGTGGCGATCGGCGAAGCCGGGCTCGACTACTACTATGACAAGGCGCCGCGCGATGCGCAGGCGCAAGGTTTTCGCACCCAGATTTCCGCCGCGCGCCGGACCGGCCTGCCGCTGGTCATCCATTCGCGCGACGCCGACGATGACATGGCGGCGATCCTCGAGGACGAGACAGGGAAGGGCGCCTTCCCTTTCATTCTGCACTGTTTTTCGTCTGGGCGCAGGCTGGCCGAAGTCGGCGTGGCGCTGGGCGGCTATGTCTCTTTCTCCGGCATCCTGACCTTCAAGAACTCGACCGAGCTGCGCGCCATCGCCGCCGACGTGCCGCGCGACCGGCTGCTTGTCGAGACCGATGCGCCCTACCTCGCGCCGATCCCGCATCGCGGCAAACGCAACGAACCGGCCTATGTGGCGAACACGGCAAGGGTGCTTGCCGAGACCATCGGCGTCAGCGAGGCCGAGATCGCCGATATCACCACCGGGAATTTCTTTCGGTTGTTCACCAAGATGCCGCGTCCCGACATGGCGGCAGGCTGAGGCATGGGCGACCGGCTGCGCTTTACCGTTCTCGGCTGCGGCTCGTCGCCCGGCACGCCGCGCATCACGGGCGACTGGGGCAATTGCGATCCCGCAAATCCGAAGAACCGGCGCATGCGCACGGCCGCGCTGGTCGAGCGGATTGCCGCCAACGGCGCGCGTACCACGGTCGTCATCGACACCGGGCCGGATTTCCGCCAGCAGATGCTGATGGCGTCGGTCGGGCGTATCGACGCCGTCGTCTATACCCATCCGCATGCCGACCATATCCACGGCATTGACGATTTGCGCGGCTACGTGCACGACCAGCGGCGCAGGATCGACATCCACGCCGACGAACCGACGATGCGGCGGATGCGCGAGGCGTTTGGCTATTGCTTCGAGACGCCGCCCGGCAGCTCGTATCCACCGATCGTCGAGGCCCATATCATCGACCACGGGAGACCGGTGGTGATCGAAGGCGAGGGGGGCGCCCTCACCCTCGAGCCGCTGCCGCAGTTCCATGGCGACATCATTTCACTGGGCTTCCGCATCGGCGGGCTTGCCTACTGCCCGGATATCAGCGGCTTCCCGGATGCCACAGCCGAGCGTTTGCACGGCCTCGACATGCTGGTGATCGACGCGCTGCAGTACAGCACGCATCCCAGCCATCTGTCGCTCGGCCAGGCGCTGGAGTGGATCGAAAAGCTGGCGCCCAGGAATGCCGTGCTGACCCATATGCACGTGCCGCTCGACTATGTCGCGGTGATGGCCGAGACGCCGGAGCACGTGGTGCCGGCCTATGACGGCATGGCGATCGAAATCCCTTACGAGTCAGAGCGATAGCGACGACTGCTCAGTTGGCATTTCGGCTCCATCATCCAAACGTTCGGTCTGGGCGCGAAGTCGCGAAGCGCTGTATGGAGCGGTTCATAGAGTTTGCCACCAGCGGCGAAAGCCGCAGCAGTTTCCGGGTCAGCGCCCGATGCGACAGTTCCATAATCTATCTTATGCGACTTTCTCATGGAGCAGCCATTTAGTAGATGCGACAGTTGCCCCAGTTAGAGATGCGACACCTCCCGCTTCCCTGGAAGGAAGGCCGGCGACTTCACAGCGCCTGGCGTGAGACCGGGCCTTGCGGAGCCGTCATGCCTCTGGTCACCACGCAACCCGCTTGCCACTCATAGCGGCCAGCAGGCAACATTTCGACCGAAGAGACAGACGAGAGAAAAGGCAATTCAGATGAAAGCAATCGTTGTCACGGATCAGGCTTCGGGAACGGCCGGCATGAAGCTGGTGGAGCGGCCTGAGCCGCAAGCCGCGATAAACGATGTCGTCGTTCAGGTTTACGCGGCAGGATTCGTCAACACCGAACTAGAGTGGCCTTCGACCTGGGCCGATCGTGCCTTCCGTGACCGGACGCCGTCGATCCTCGGCCACGAGCTGGCCGGTGTGATCACTGCCCTTGGCTATGGGACAAC